>JAFTTR010000029.1 GCA_017466695.1 Alphaproteobacteria bacterium
AAAAGCTGTTTTAGCAGCTCATGTAATTGTAATACCAAGTTCTTGTTCTTGTTCCATCCAGTACATTGTAGCAGCGCCATCATGAACTTCGCCGATTTTATGTGACTTACCTGTGTAAAACAAAATACGTTCTGTTGTAGTTGTTTTACCAGCATCAATGTGAGCCATAATACCAATATTTCTATATCTTTCAATCGGTATTGTACGAGCCATGATTTCCCCCTACCATTTAAAGTGAGCAAATGCTTTGTTTGCATCAGCCATACGATGTGTATCTTCACGTTTACGAATTGCAGCACCACGATTGTTGTATGCATCTTGCAATTCACCAAACAAGCGTTCTACCATTGTTTTTTCTGAACGATTGCGAGCAGCGCCGATAATCCAACGAATTGCCAAAGCTTGTTGACGATCTGGACGAACTTCAACAGGAACTTGGTATGTTGCACCACCAACACGGCGTGAACGAACTTCGAGTAATGGCTTTACATTATTTAAAGCTTCTGTGAAAACTTCTAATCCTGATTTGTGCAATTTGTTTTCAAGCTCATTGATTGCACCGTACAAGATTTCTTCAGCTTTACTTTTTTGACCATCATACATTAAACTATTCATAAATTTTGTAACAACTGTGTTGTGATATTTTGCATCAGGTGTCACTTCGCGTTTAATTGCAGCGTGTCTACGAGACATTTTTCCTTCTCCTTACTTATTTAGGCCGTTTAGCGCCGTAAAGCGAACGAGCTTGTTTACGTTTGGCAACACCTTGAGTATCAAGTGTACCGCGAATGATATGATAACGAACACCAGGCAAGTCCTTTACACGACCGCCTCTGATCATCACAACAGAGTGTTCTTGCAAGTTATGCCCTTCCCCAGGGATATAACAAGTAACTTCAAAACCATTTGTTAAACGAACACGAGCTACTTTACGTAAAGCTGAGTTCGGTTTTTTTGGTGTTGTTGTATAAACACGTGTACAAACACCTCTTTTTTGAGGACATGCTTGTAATGCCGGCACTTTATTTCTGGCCGTTTTTGATTTCCGTGATTTACGGATTAACTGATTAATTGTAGGCATTAAAATATTTCCTTTAATCTTACCTATTATAACAAACTTTTACCGACCCATTTCGAGCAAATAAAAGCACTCAAAAATTGCCAATCAACATCAAGGTAACCCTTTGTTTTTATTAGCAATACTTAAAGTAAGCGGGTGATAATTAACTGTTTTAAGTAAAAACCACCTTTAGCTTTAAGTCTTGATATTAGACCATATTTTTCAAATAAAGTCAAGTCTTTTTTTGATTTTTTTATATAAAAAATAGATTCTTAAAAGGAATTATAAAAACAAAATACATCATCTAAAAAATATTTTGTACAAAATAATTTTACACATTCACAAAAAAGCATCATCAAGCATTTTTTACTTCTTTTTTATGGATAAATTTTATTATCCAAGACAATTCCTTTTTCTCATTTAACTTTTCACACGTATGTTTGCTTCTTTTTGCAATCTTCGAATCACTTTAGGCAATCGAACTTTTGCACATTCATTAACAAATTCACTAACACACAACTGTTTGTACAATACAAGCGAAGAGTCATTAAAATCCAACTCACTTTTAACACCTAAGACATCTTCAAAAAAAGCATTCATTTCATCAACAGAAGGCACAAATCCCCTACTATCTGGTTCTTCCTTTGATTTTTCCAACTCCATCTCAGCCTCTGCTAAAGAAGATTTTAACTCAAACAAAACACATTCTTTTGTTTTATTTTTTTCAGTCTTTAACTTTTGAACATAAGTCATCGTTCGCATCATTTCATAAACAGGGGCAACACCAAATTTTTCACACATACCTTCAAGCGTCAACCCATTATACAACCCTTTATAACAACGTGATAAATTTTTATTTCCATTCACCAAAACCATTTTCAAATATTCTCCCACCACTTCATTTGACAAAGAGAAAGGCATATTTTGAATACATTTTATAACATTTTTTAAAACTTTTAAATTTAAATCTGTTTCTCCATATGACGTTAAAAAAGTTTCCTTTTGCTCCCAACAAATCATATTTGGCAAAAAAGATTTTATCATTTGTATCGGTTCAATTGATTTCAACTTCACATTTTGGTTCAAAAAACGAGCCTGTTCGATTAAAAAATGCTTTTGACGCAACAAGTAGTCAGAATACAAAACACCCCCTACAATTGTCGCCACACCCAAACTCGCAGCAGATGGTAAAAAACAACTAGACGCCACCAATCCAACTAAAGAAGCGTAACGTCCAGCCGTCATAGATTTAAAAAGAACTTCATTCCCTTTTTGATAAGGCTTCCTATTAAAAAACAACCCCGTTAATTCCTTCGCCTCAAGACCATAAAAAAGAGAACTTCTATCTTGAAAACCTGTATTAAAAAAATCCAACACATCTTCATCACATTTCGCCTGTTGCACACGTTCAAAAACACGTTGAGAAAAACACAGAGCAAACAACTCCATTATCTCATAAGATTTAACATACGCCGTTATTGTTCTTTTTTCTTTAAAAGCAGGGACATGTCTGTTAACTGCAAAATCAAACCCTTGCAAAACAGAATCTTTTATACCCAACCCCTCTTGCCTATTCACAATAAGTGCATAGCCTAAGGCATCATCAAGAAAAATTTTCATATTTTCATGAATATAATCACCCATCTCTAGCATCGAAAAAGAAAATTGACCAAACTCTTTTAAAATACGACCTTCTTTAAAGACAACTCCAACCAGCCAAGCAACACCGGATCTTGAAACCAAAGCATTGTGAAACATTTTATCCAGAGCTCGTTTTGTCTTTTTATAATGAGGTTCAAATCTTCTCGAATAATAAAAACCCAAACCCGAAACAGCTACCGTTGTTTTTATAACCGAATAAGGTTGATTTTGCACAATACCTCGCACACCAGTACCCAACATAAAGCCAAATACTGAAGGCACAACAATACGTGTAACTGTTTTTAACAAGTCTCTTTTTTGCACAAAATTTTCCTTCCTCAAGACCATCAAAGGAAGGAAATTGTATTCTATTTTAACTTATTTGTCAATATTTTTATTTATACAGAAAGACAAAAAACCTCGAAGCGCTGTTATAAACTCCGGCGACTCATCTTCTAAATCAAATAAGAGCTCCAGTAAATCTGTTGAAATATTTTCTAAATTGGGGCGATCCCTGTTTAAAAACAACATATACGTTTCAACACCTAAAACATCAGCAATCGCATCCAATGTTGCCAATTTTGTCCCAGCGACATTATTTTCAATCTGACAAATCATTTCAACCGTCTTGTTCACTTTTTTAGCAAGCTCTAACTGTGTCAACCCTCTTTTTCGGCGAAGCATCTTAATATTGCGAGAAACAATAAAGCGAGATTCATTTCGAACAATACCTTCTATTTCCGAGCGTTCAATACGATTTTCTTTTTTCTTCATTTTAAATTCCTTTTCAACTTTTATTTAAATTACACTTAAATTTAACAACTGTCAATTTATATTTTTATTTCAATAAAAAAAATCCCTTTTTCAACCACTTTAAACTTGCAATAGGTTAAAAAATGTAATATAAAAAAATCAACTTTATTCATCTATAAATATCAAGGAGTACCTATGTTAAAGTTTCTTACTTTGCTAACTGCTTTTTTTTCATCCTTTAAAGCTTTTGCAAATCCTGCTTGTCCGGTTTGTATGGTAACAGTTGGGGCCTCCTTATATTTAGCTGAAAAATCCGGTTTAGATAAATGTGTTATTGGTGTTTGGTCCGGGGCATTATTAGCCATTTTTGGGTATTTTTTAATTCGCTATTTTAACAAAAAGAATTGGAATTTTTATAAACGTGATTTCATTTTAATGACATCCTCCATTGCCTCTATTGGATTTATGTATTTAGGGTCCTTGCCTTATGAGCCAATGATTATTGGTTTTTTATATATTGACTCATTTTTATTAAGTAATATTTTGGGAGCATTTGCCTTTATTATTGGTATTCATCTATATGATTGGATGAAGAAAAAAAATGGCGGACACGCACACTTTCCTTTTGAAAAAGTTGTCGTTCCTGTCGTTACAACAGCTTTGCTCAGTGCTTTATTTTATTTTTATCCACTTTGCAACTGCAACACACCTCAACCATCATCAGCACCAGAAGTTGAAATGATCCCCGTTTTAGAATAGGAGAAACAAAATGGAAAAAGCAAAAAACGTTAAAGAATTTGTCGAACGTATTGACAATATGAAGAAAAAAAATCCAAAAGATTTATCTTCAGATCAAGATTTAACCATCGCCATTATGAACCTTATTTCTATTGAAGAACACCTTATTTTTTCTGGCGCAAAAACAGGTAAAAATTCATTTTACGCTATGGTAAATGACATTCGTGAAATGCGCAAAAACTTAATGCAAAAAATTATCCCCTCATATGAAGGAGAAGTCTGGTGCATTTCAAAACACTTACTTGCAACTTCTATGCGTTTGATGGAAGTTGGCACAAAACAACAAAGCATGGGCAATACAAAAGACGCCTATGATTTGTTCAATCAAGCTTATGATTTATACTGCTTATTCTGGGGCTTAAATATGAACATCATTGATGCAAAAGAAATCAATTGGAAACCAGATACAGTTGAATCTGTCAAGCAAGAGGCTGCTCAATTGATTGAAAGTCAAAAAGCTGTATCTTCAAACGAGACAACCACAACTCAACCACAACCAGAAGCAACAACATTAATGGGTAAATTAAAAAGTGTTGTTAGAAAAGCTGTAGACTGCTGTATTGAATAATTTAATCCCTTAAAAAAGGAGACACCCATGGCAATTACACCAGAATTTTGCGTTAGTCTTGACGGAAAAGGTGGGTCAAAACCACTTGATTGGGACAAAGTCCCCAACAAACCAACAAAACCTTTATGGATTCATATCGACTATAAAGATGAAGAAAATCAAGAATGGCTCAAGGATATGGGCCTAGATGATCGTGTCATTGAAAATCTTCTTGATGAAGATACGTCTCCTCGTTATTTCCCTCGTAAAAATGGGATTCTTGTTGTTGTTCGTGGCGTCAATATGCAAAAATCTGCTGACATTGACGATATGATTGCTTTGCACATTTGGGTCGAAGAAAAACGCATTTTAACACTTTCCCACCGTTCTATGTTAGCCGTGAAAAAAGTACGCAATTTACTCAAAAAAGGGAAAGGGCCTAAAACACCATCCGATATTTTTATTGCCTTAAACAAGCTATTAACAGAACAAATTGAAACAGCTATTGCTAAAATTGCTGACGAAGTTGATGAATTAGAAGAACTAGTCATTGAAGCTGAAAGTTTCAAAAACAAATCCATTCGTGAAAATTTAAGCCAATTAAGGCACAAAATCGTTGGTCTACGCCGCTATATTGTTCCCCAAAGAGATGTGGCAAAAGTTCTGCGCAATGTGGACCACCCTATTTTGACAGAAGAAAACACAAACCAATTACGTGAAATTTATCTCGACATGTCAAAAGCTGTGGAAGATTTAAACTCAGCACGGGATCACTCCACAGTGACACAGGAAGAATTAGATTCTAGAACCAATGTCAACCTCAACCAAACCATGTATTTAATGTCCATTGTAATTGTTATCTTTACGCCACTCACATTTATCACTGGGTTATTAGGCGCAAATATTGGAGGCATTCCCTTTAATCAAGATGAAAGAGGCTTTGTGACCATTGCCCTATTCTTGTTTGTAATTGCCCTTTTGCAACTTTCTTTCTTGAAAAAAATGCGTTGGTTTTAAACACAAGAAAATTTACCAATTTTTACATTTTCTTTGAACTTTGCGATAAGCCTCATCTGTATCAATAAGGCCTTGCTTTTCGATAATTTTTTTATTCACATGTTTTAAAAGGGGTTGAATTTTTCGCAACACCTCTTTTGCCTGTTTATCAAAAACTTGTTGCGCTCTTTCTTGAGAATAAACCTTTTCAGGTCTGATTTGGGCCACAGCTTTTTTAATCGCCTTTTTAATATCTGGCGAAAAAAATTGAACAGCTTCATTAAAAATAGTTACATGCTCATCTTCATGCTTTTTAACAGCTATAAATTCACAGGTATTTTTCTTATATTTTTTATCTACAAAAACCTTAAAGTAGTCATATCCAATATAAAAATCAACCTTTTTA
Source organism: Alphaproteobacteria bacterium (assembly GCA_017466695.1). Lineage (GTDB taxonomy): Bacteria > Pseudomonadota > Alphaproteobacteria > CAAHEQ01 > UBA3637 > RGIG4140. The sequence goes on from JAFTTR010000029.1 coordinate 6,202, forward strand.
ACCCCAGCGCAATATCCATCTTTATGCTTAAAAACACGCCCCTCAGCCCCATAAGAAACACCCAACTCACCAATGGTTAATCCCCTAACAATTCTTGACATCGGCGCTGGAGAATATTTTTCAAAATCTTTATGGGACAAATTGTAATTATATAGCACTTTACCATATTTTCTTTTAAAAGCAACTTCTATATCCTTTTTAGGACAAATAGCAGTTGCATTTACACTCAAGAAAAGGCATACTAAAAAGGTTAAAATTCTTTTCATAATTTAAATATAACAAAGGGGGATTTAAAATGCAAATTATTTCTTGGAATGTCGCATCTGTTCGAGCGAGATTAAATTTGATTATCGAGCTTTTAAAAGAAAAAAATCCTGATGTTCTTTTTTTACAAGAAATCAAAGCAACAGATGAAACCTTTCCCTTTGAGCATTTTAATCAATTGGGCTATAGGGCCATCATCAGTGGGCAAAAATCCTTCAATGGCGTTGCAATTTTAACAAAATTAGCTGTATCAGAACCCCTTTATCAACTCCCCACCTGGAAAGGAGAAATACAACAAGCAAGATTTGTTCAAACAACATATAAAAACATTCGTTTTATCAGTGTTTATATCCCTAATGGAAACCCACCTGAAAAAGACCCAACCGACACCAGCCGTTTAACATACAAACTGGACTGGATGAAAGCATTAACAGATTATTTAAAAAATTTATCAGCGTTAAAACTCCCCTTTATTATTGGAGGTGATTTCAACGTTATTGAAAAAGATTATGATGTGTATAACCCAGAACTTTATAGAGAAAACGCCCTTATGCTTCCAAGGGTTAGAGACGCCTTTAGCCTTTTAAATTCTTTGCCCATTACAAACACGCTTAGACATTTAAACAAAGAGCCTCATCTTTATTCTTTTTGGGATTTTCAAGGAGGTGCGTGGCAAAAAAATCTCGGCATGCTCTTAGATCATATTTTTGTTTCAAAAGAACTGGAAAGTGGTATAAAATTTTCAGGTATTTACAAAGACTATAGAGGAAAAGAAAAACCATCAGACCACACCCCTATTTTTTGTCAAATTGACTTATAATTTTTTTAAAAATTTCTTGCAAAAAAACAAAATATATCTATACTTCAGTTACAGCATAAAAAAGGGAATTTACCACATGAAAAGATTAATTTTAACAGCACTTATTTGTTTGTGCCCACTTGTTTCAAATGCTACAGAAGGAGAAAAAAAATCCTTCACACAAACGGTTAAAAAAACATTTTGTAACATTTTTAATTCAAAAGATTATTCTTTACTCATCCCTGTCAACACCTGGCATAACAGATACTTATACGATAAAGAAAAAACAGATTCATACAATGAACGGCCTTGGGGTTTTGGTTTTAGCAAAGATTATATCGATAAAAATGAAAACAGGCATTCTCTCTTTTTTATGAAATTTCAAGATTCTCACAACAAAACGGAACCTTTTTTTGGTTATGCCTACACAGCTAGATGGGCTCTGAATAAGAAAAAAGACTTATTCCTTTTAGCCGGTGCCACATTAGGCATTACAGCAAGAGAAGAGTATAATTATATTCCTTTCCCAGCACCTTTACCCATTTTCGGCATTGAATATAAAAACTTTGTTCTTGAAAATACATATATCCCAGGTGGAAAAAACAATGGGAATGTGCTTTTCACATGGATTAGGTGGAAATTTTAAAAAAATATTTCTCTATTCATTTTTCAACTCCTTTGTTTTTAAAGGAGTTTTTTATTTTGCTTAAAACAAGATTTGGTTATTTGATTTTTTAAATTATAAAAAAACATTGACGGGAATTTTACAATATGCTAGTCTTTAAAACTACAGTCATATTTTAAAGAGGATTTAGATGAAAAAAGAACTTGTACTTTTAGCAGACGTTGGTGGAACAAATGTGCGTTTAGGCACTTATCAACAAGGAGATATAACAGCTCATTTTGATAAAAAATATCTTGTTTCTAAATTTAAATCATTTGAAGAAGTTGTCCAAGCATACTTGGATGAAACAGGGAAAAAACCAACACTCTGTGTTATTGGAGCAGCAGGCAATATTGATGAAGAACGGGGCGAAGTCTTAACATCCAACACTCCTTGGCGAGTCAGCATTCCAAAACTAAAGGCAAAGTTTCCTCAATTTAAAAAAGCAAGTTTAGATAACGACTTTGCACTTCAAGGGTGGGCCATTGAAGGCTTAGAAAGACACCAATATCGTTCATTATTCAACTCACCCCAAACAACAGATTTAACATCTTCAAAAGTAGCCGTACTCGGTCTTGGTACAGGATGTGGCACTTGTTTATTGATGAAAAATGGCGAAATTGATCAAACAATTTTCACCTCTGAATCTGGCCACAGCTCATTACCCCATGTTGACTTTGGCAACAAAGATAATGAATTAAGGGACAAAGTCATAAAAGCATTAAATGAAAAATATACTAAAAATGGTAAAGGAATTGTAGTTGAACACATCATTTCTGGCACAGGGATTAGAAACGTTTATCATGCATTGAAAGATGGGGTTATTCCACCTGATTCAAACAACCTCATTGATGCACTTAATATTGAAAAATTAGCAGAAGCTGGTGACCCTACTGCTCTTAAAACATTTGACATTGTCTTTGCATATTTAGGAGCTCATACAGGTTCTATTGCTTCAACAATCAAGGCTGACAACATCTTTTATTGTGGAGGTTTATTAGCGAGCTCCTGGGTTCAAGGAAGACTAGAACAATCAACCTACTTTAAAACTCAACTTGAACGGCGTGCCGGTATGACAAATGCAATGAAAAATTTACGCTTTAGCGTTTCACTTTATCGTGAAATGGCTGAAAAAGGCGCTATTGTTAGAGCAAACAGATTGATTGAAGATGTTTCATCCGAAGAAGAAAAACGAAAATCAAACAGAAACCTGCTTCAAGCTATGACAACGGTTTACACTTTACTTGAGGAACAATGTCCACAAGCTGTTCCCAAAATGCAAAAAGTGTTTGATGCTGTGCACCGTTTCAAATTAGCAACCAAAAAAGTATCACACACACATCAAAACCAAGAATAATTTTATTCCCAAATTCAAAAAGCCTCGATTAAACGAGGCTTTTTTTATTCTTCCTAAAACATTATCAAGCAGTGATAATACCCCCACAAATAACTTCACCTTCCAAGTTATAACACACAACAGATTGCCCTTTTGTCAAAGCACTTTGAGGCTCATCAAAAACGACTTCAATTTCATCTTTTGACTTAACTTTTAAAGTAGCAGGCACGCATTTTCCAGCTGAACGATACTTTGCTTGAACAGGCATTTCAACGGTATCAAAGAGTAAAACCCCTCCCCAAACAACCTCTTTTGCCACACAAGATTTTTGAAAAGTAGCCTCTTTTTCAGCCACAATAACTTCATTATTTTCAGCATCTAATTCCACTACATAAAGTGGAACAGGATAAGCAATTCCAAGTCCTTTTCTTTGCCCAATGGTGTAATTAAAAAATCCTTGATGCTCGCCTAAAACAGTCCCTTTTATATGACGAATAACACCTTTTTTAGGCGCTTGCTCTAAAAGGTCTGTATAATCGCCACTATAAAAATCTTGACTGTCTTTTTTTTCAGCAACTGGCAAGTTCCTTTCAAGAGCCATTTTACGCACATCTTCTTTCAAATAATCTCCTAAAGGGAACAACACCTTCGACAGTTGATCTTGTGTTAAGCGATACAAAAAATAGCTTTGATCTTTTTTTTCATCTTTGCCTTTTGCAAGGATATATCGCCCTTCTTTTTCATACACTCTTGCATAATGTCCTGTTGCAAAATAGTCAAACTGAACTCCTTCTTTTTGCGCCTTTTCGAGCAACAAGCCAAACTTCATTTCAGCATTACATTTGATACAAGGATTCGGCGTTACACCTTCTAAATAAGCCTCTTTAAAATACTTTAAAACAATTTGTTTATATTCATTAGAGCAATCTAAAATAACCGTTTCAATCCCCTCTTTTTTTGCCCAAATTTGAGCTTGTTTATAGTCCGTTTTTTCTTTTGGTCCATAACAAGAATTAACAGATTCTTTCATATTGGGAATATCTGGATTATAAAATGACATACTCAACCCCACAACATCATATCCTTGCTCTTTGAGTAAAAGAATTGCAAGAGTTGAATCCACACCACCACTTAAACCAACTGCCACACGAACCATTTAAAATCCCTCTTTAAAACAAATAAAACACATACCCAATGTATGACAAAACAAACAAAAGACCAACACTTCTTGAAAATTCTTTTTTCCAAAAAGCAATCCCTGTCAAAACAGAAGCAACAAGCAGCATGATTAAAGAATCGATTTGCATTGAAGCATCAATTTTAATTGGTAACAGCAATGCAACAGTGCCCAAAATAAACAAAGCATTATAAATATTTGAACCCACAACATTGCCAAAAGCAACACCATTTTCTTTTTTAATTGAGGCAATCACAGACGCTGTTAATTCAGGTAACGAAGTCCCCACTGCCACAATTGTCAACCCAATCACAGCTTCAGAAACACCCCAAAGACGAGCTAATGTGATTGCATTATCAATCAAAAATTTTGCACCCAACATGGTCAAAGCAATTCCTATAATAGATTTAAACAATGCTTTAGGAAGAGATAATGTATTTTGAGGTATTTCAATTTCATCTTGATGATTTTTCTTATCCGTTTTGTAACAATAATAAACATAACCCATCAAAACTAAAACAAATACAAGCCCCATAAGACGATTGATTATCCCCAAAAATGAGGCGCCTAAAACCATCAAGGAAGCAACCATCAACACAACCCCATCTCGTTTAAAATCCTTAATATCAATTTGAATGGGATGAACCAAAGCAGCCAAACCAAGCACTAATAAAATATTAGCAATATTAGATCCAATCACATTACCAACTGCAATCCCATTTGACCCTTTATAAACAGAAATAAGAGATGCTAATAACTCAGGGGTTGATGTTCCAAATCCGACCAGAACAAGCCCAATTACTAAAGAGGATAACCCCATTTTTTTTGCAACAACCACTGAACCATCAACCAACATATTGCCACCATAAACCAACAAAAATAAGCCTAATGCAAGCATTAAATAAACCATTTATTTCCTCTTTCAGTTTAAATTTTAGTTGGCCTATTGTACTGTTTTTTATCTTTTTTTGCAATTTTAAAAATCACTTTTTCAACTCTTTTTTTATGTTACATTATTGTTACATATTGAATACACATTTATGACAATTTGTTACAAAATGACATAATTAGTTTTTTTTTCATAAAATTTTATGTAGAGAAAAAATGTCTCATAAAATAATTTAAGGAGTTTTTATTATGAAAAAAATTTTATTACCAGCCGTTGCCTTAAGCGCTTTAATTGCTTCAACAGGTGCTGAAGCTGCTGGTTACCATTTATCAGAATATACAACCACAGGTTTGGGTCGTTCATTCGCTGGTGTTGGCGTCATGGGGGATGACTATTCTGCAATCGGTTTTAACCCTGCTGGTATGCAATATAATGCAAAAAGTGGTGGACAAGTTGGCGTAACAATGGTCAGCCTCCACACAGATTATAAGGGAAGTGTAGAAGATAATCAACTCAATGGATTAGCTCAAGGTCCTTCTGTTACTCCTGGAATAAAAACAGGTTACGGACACACCCGTCCAACACGTGTGTTACCAAATGTGTTTGCGCAACATAAATTAAATGATAAAATGACATTTGGTATTGGTGCTTATGTTCCCTTTGGTTTAGCAACAGACTATAAGAATGGTTGGTTTGGTGAAACACACGCTGAGCTCTCACAAGTATCTGCTCAAACAGTCAGCCCTTCACTTTCCTATCAAGTGACAGATACCATTGCCTTAGGGGCAGCTGTCAATTTGCAATATATTGAAGCCAAATTAACTGGAGCTGTTTCCACCAATTATGCTGGTACGGCTATTTCTATCCCTGGAGCGACCAATAACCTCCGTGGAGATGATATGGGTGTGGGTTATACACTCGGTTTAACATATACGCCAAGAAAAGACGTGCGTTTGGGTGTGTCATATCGTTCAAAAGTCAAACACAAATTGGAAGGGGATGTTAAATTAACTGGCATGCCCACTTATGTTGCCCCTTTAGGATATTCAAACGGCAATAAAGACATTTTCACAAAAATCACAACACCTGAGGTATTATTATTCTCTGGTGCTTGGGATATGAACAAATGTTTCACATTAACAGGTACTGCTAGATGGACACGCTGGAGCCAATTTGACCGTTTGGACATTTATGAAACAAAAACAGGCAAGTTGCTCACAGGCACATATGAAAATTGGAAAAACACTTGGTATTATGCCATTGGGTTAGATTACAGACGCAACCAAAATTGGACATTCAGAACTGGTATTGGTTATGACGAAACAGTGATTAAATCACCTGAATATAGAACTGCTCGTATTCCAGATGGTCGCCGTGTGTTAACTTCTCTTGGTTTGTCATATAAGAAAAATAATTGGCAAATTGATGCCGGTTATATGCACATTTTCATTCATGGTTCAAACGCTTATGGTACGGCTGATGGAGCCTCAAGAATGAACATGAAATACACATCCAGTGCTGATTTGCTCAGCTTTGGCGTGCAATACAAGTTCTAATTTAAACAAAACATAAAGACTCAAAATAAAGAGCGAAGAAAAAACTTTGCTCTTTATTTTTTTTAAACAAATCAAAAGTTTTTTTATTGACATTTCATTTGAGATACAGCTATAAACATAAATAGGTTCATAAAAAAAGGAGAGACATTATGACTAAAAAAACAAAAACCGTTCCTGTTGTTGACAAAAAAGAATGTTGCCATAACAGTTGCGAATACACAAAAGAAACAAAATGCTGCGATTCTTGCACATGCGCAGAAAGTGACTCTTGCTGCTGTTCAAAAAGTGGTTGCAACAAATCATCTTGCAAAACATTCATCAAATGTTTCACAACATTAACAAGTGCATTGATGATTTCAGCTTCTATTTTAATTGTTGGTTCAGAATGCTCAAAACCTCAACCAGCTTCTCAAACAATGCCAAACATCAACCTTCAAATCACAAAATATTTGAATGAAAACAGTGCTTTTGTCGCTCAAATTGTTGAAAAAGAAAAAATTCGTATCGAAGCTGAGAAAAAAGCTGAAGAAGCAAGAATTCGCAAAATTGAAGAAGAAAAGCAAGCTCAAAAAGTTGCAGAACACAAAGACAAAATCATTGCTGACAAAACAAACTATTCTCTTGGAAACAAGGATGGTAAATTTGTTATCATTGAATTTTTCGACTATCGCTGTGGCTGGTGTAAAAAAACAAACGCAGCTTTGTGGGAAAAAATTGAAAGCAAAAAAGCACCTAATGTTCGTTGGATTCCAATTGATTCCCCAATCTTTGGTGAAGGCAGCGCCCTTATTTCTCGCTACGTCTTAGCTGCTGGGAAACAAGGCAAATATGAAGCAATGCACCACGAAGTTGTAAAAGCTCAAGGAAATCTTGATAAAGCAGCTCTTGTTGCACTTGGTAAAAAAGTCGGCTTAAATGTCGAACAATTATCAAAAGACGCTGAATCAGAAGAAATCAAAGCAAAAATTGATGCAAACATCAAACTCTCTCAAGAAATTGGCGTTAGAGGTGTTCCATATATGATTGTGAACGGAAAACCACATGGTGGGGCCTTACTCAATCAAGCATTAGAAAATGCTATCAAAGAATCAAATGAAATGAAATAATTTTTCAAATTCATTTGATGAAAAAGGTGGTTTTTATAACCACCTTTTTTTATACCTCATAATCAAATAAACAAATAAAAAAACACTTCTCAGAGTGTAGAATAAGTTGCAAAAATGTTTTAAATTAAACACCAAGTATAAAACAAAAATAAAACCTTAGATAGTATAAAACGCCTTCCGTAGTGTAGAAAAAAAAATGTAGAGTTAGGACTTGCTTTAGTCTAATGGCATAAAAATCTTCAAAAACGGATAGATAAAAGAAAAACGCTCCTCGTAGTGTACAACTAGCTACATGAGAGGAGCGTTTTGCTTTTAGATGCTGTTTTTCAAGATTTTTAATCTTCGTATTCGATACTAGGATACCTACCCTCAATTTTGAAATCTTTGATAGCTTGTGCTAAAGATTTAACTTCTTGAGTTTGGGACCCTAAGCGACGAATTGTGACGGTTTCTTCTGCTTCTTCTTTTTTACCTACAACGAGAATAACTGGGATTTTTTTCAAAGAATGTTCTCTGATTTTGTAGCCCACTTTTTCGCTACGTAAATCTGTTTCAGCACGAAGACCTGCTACATTGAGTTTGTGTGCAACTTTTTTAGCATATTCATCTTGATCGTTTGTAACTGGCATAACCATCACTTGAACAGGAGCCAACCAGAATGGGAGATGGCCAGCGCAAATTTCAAGAAAAACACCTGCAAAACGTTCCAAAGAACCAAAAAGAGCTCTGTGCAACATAATTGGACGATGTTTTTCCCCATCTTCACCAATGTAGGAAACATCAAAACGTTCTGGTAAATTCAAGTCAGCTTGCAACGTTCCTAATTGCCATTCACGACCCAATGCGTCACGCATTTTAAAGTCTAATTTTGGACCATAGAATGCACCATCACCTGGGTTGATTGTATAGGTATAACCCATATCTGTTAAAGCTTCAGCTAATGAATTTTCAAGCATATCCCAAACCTCATCAGACCCAATTCGTTCAGCTGGTCTTGTTGAAAGTTTAATTGACATATCACTCAATCCAAAATCAGCATAAATACTCAACATTAAACGAACAACTTTTTGTAATTCTTCTTTCAATTGCTCTGGAGTACAGAAAATATGCGCATCATCTTGCGTAAAGGCACGTACACGCATTAACCCATGTAATGCACCAGAAGCTTCATTACGATGAACACGTCCAAATTCACCAATATATTGAGGCAAATCACGATAGCTTGTAATCCCTTGTTTAAAAATGAGCATACCACCAGGGCAGTTCATTGGTTTTAAAGCAAAGGCTTTACCTTCAATTTCCGTTGTATACATATTTTCATGATACCAATCCCAGTGACCAGATGTTTCCCAAAGAACTCTGTTCATTAATTGTGGCGTATTCACTTCAACATAGCCAACAGCTTTTTGACGTTTGCGCATATAATCAATCAACGTTTGGAAGAATGTCCACCCTCTTGGATGCCAGAAAACATCCCCTGGAGCATATTCTTCAAAATGGAACAAGTCCATTTCTTTTCCCAACTTTCTATGATCTCTTTTTTCAGCTTCTTCAATAAGCGTGAAATAATTTTTAAGATCTTTTTCGTTGAAAAAGGCCGTACCATAGATGCGTTGTAATGATTCACGAGACGCATCTCCACGCCAATAGGAAGCAGACACTTTCGTTAATTTAAATGCTTTCCCAACTTTACCCGTGCTGGATAAGTGTGGACCACGGCATAATTCAACATAGTCATCCTGCGTGTATAAAGAAACTTCTTGAACATCTTCTGGCATGTCATGCAAAATTTCAAGCTTATACTTTTCACCTCGTTCTGAGAAAACTTTTTCAGCCTCAGCACGTGAAACAATCGTTTTAACAATTGGATAGTCAGCATCAATGATTTTTTGCATTTCTTTTTCAATTGCTGGCAAATCAGCTTCTTTAACAACAATACCATAAAAGTCATAATAAAAGCCATTTTCAATTGCAGGGCCAATTGTGACTTGAGCGTCTTTGTACAAACGTGTTACAGCATGAGCTAAAACGTGCGCTGTTGTGTGACGCAAAACTTCAAGAGCTTCTTCATTTTTCGTTGTAATAATAGAAATCTCAGAATTGGTTGTGATAGGTGTTGTTGTATCAGTCAATTCTCCATTCAAACGAACGGCAACAGCATTTTTTGCTAAGCCCTCACTGATTTTTTTTGCAACATCTAACCCATTCACACCTGAGTCAACCATCATTTTTGACCCATCTGGTAATTTAATTTCTATCATTTTAAATCCTTTTCATATAGTTAAACAATCTTGCCTAACAAAAAAAGCAACACCTCTTTATCATTAGGCAAGATTGAATTATACGAATTTTTATTTAAAATGTCAAAGAAATTTCAACAATACCAACAAAAATAAAGAAAAATTTTATCTTTGATATTCATCTTTTGAAAATCTAAGCGCAACCAAATGAGGATACCACCTTCTTGAAGCAACTTTTTTTGCTTTTCTAGCGCCTAATTCAGCTTTTTCTTTTCTTGTAAGAGGGTGCCTTGTTTTACCCTCTCGTCTATCATTCCAATATTTTCGAATCTGCATTCCTTTTCGACGATATTCTGTATTTTTAGCTCGAATTTTACGCTCAATAACATCAATAATTTGCTCGCTTTTTTCTCGCTCTTCTTCATCATCACAAAAAAGAATATCCCTTTTTAATTGCTCAGCAAAACGCATTGAGGCAACATAATCAGTTGAAAATTCGTTTGGACGTTTATATACAGGCATTTGACCTGTTCTCAAATCTTCTTCCATATCCAAAACTTCTTGCTGAGTGAAAAAAAGATGCGCATCACTTGCAAGCAACACCTCTTGTTTAATTGGCAATGAAATATAAGATTTTTTATGTGTTCCATCCAACTTTACATCACGATAAATCGGCTCTAACAAATAAGAGTGAAGCCATTTATGAAGTTTACGCTCAATCACACATAAATTGGATTCTTCATTCTTTCCACCTAAACCTAATGGCACATAATGGTGCACATTAAATTTTTTTGGCAATATCCCTGTTTTGATTGCATGAATAATTTCTCGTCTTTTTAAAATACCATTTAAAAGACCTTTTTTTGCAATCTTTTTAACAAATTCATTTGCAACTTCTTGACGTTCTTTAATCGTAATAATACGTGGCGTTTGAGAAAGTAAATAAATACTTTTTTTCTCCCCCTCACCCACTTGATAGATTTTTTTATCTTCTGTTTCAATCTTATTATACATGAGAAATTAACAACCTCCTCTATTTAAAGACCGAGATTGGCAAAAAGCATCCCTAAATCCCATGTCAGAGTTACAATTCGTCCGACGGTGCCGTGTCACAAAATTTCGTGTCGATTCTTCAAATTTTCTAAGTTCAGAATATAAAAAGAAGTCTTCCCTATCATCCTTAACAATCACACGTTTAAATTCTGGCAAAATCAGAACACCTTCATCATTCACTTCTAATCGATCCAATACAGGTTGATAAATCAAACGATGCATTAACATATGTGTTTCAGCATCAACGACACACAAATTGTCAATATCATTTGAACCACCTAATTTTAAAGGAACAATATGATGTACTTGCATACCTTCTGGTAAACACCCTTTCTTTTTTGCCAAACGGACAGCATTATTACTCATTAACCCATCGAAAAAGCCAGCTTCTGCCATTTGTTGCACAACCTTGATTGGCTTTCCATTTTCATAGCCATGCATTTCATACATATACCGAGCATCAATCAATTCAGGTCTTGGCAATTTTTTAATCTTGTGCGCCGTTGTTTTTCTATCTTTATACAACACACTTGAAAGCATAAAAGTTGGCTTATCAGAACCAATAATTTCTTGTATCATAACCCATCCATTAAAAAAATAAAAAGTGCATGTATTTTATCATAAAACACATGCACTTTCAAGATTTTTTTCAAAAATATAGACAAGAGTGTCATTATTCTTTAATTTTCAACAACTCAATATCTGGAAAATCATCTATCGCCTTATTCAAATGCCATGCATTGCGCGCTAAAAAGACGGGTGCTTCATCATGATCCGTCGCCATCGTACTTGCATTTAATGTTTTAAAACGTTCAACTTTTGATACCTCACCCCTCACCCATCTAGCTGTATAATAACTGGTTGGTTCAAAAATAACAGGCACATCAAATTCTGTTCGAATTCTATCAGCCAAAACTTCAAATTGCAAAACACCAACAACACCTACAATCCATTCAAACCCGTGAACAGGTTTAAAAATACTAGCACCCCCTTCTTCAGCAATTTGATCCAACGCTTTTGCTAAATGTTTTGCCTTTAAAGGGTCTTGTGGACGCACTTTTTTCAAAAGTTCTGGCGCAAAAGAAGGAATTCCTTTAAATTGCAAAACTTCTCCTTCTGAAAAAGAATCTCCAATGCGCATTCCCCCATGATTTGGAATTCCAATAATATCGCCAGCAAAAGCCTCTTCAGCTACCTCTCTATCTTGTGCTAAAAACATAACCGGATTATGCAAAATCATTTGTTTTTGACTTCTTAAATGCAACAATTTCATCCCACGCTTAAAATGGCCAGAGCAAACACGCATAAAGGCAATTCTATCCCTGTGTTTTGGATCCATATTCGCTTGAATTTTAAACACAAAACCTGAAACTTTTTCTTCATCAGGCAAAACTTGTCTCGAAGCTGTTTCTTGCGCTTTAGGAGATGGCGCAAATTTCACAAGCGCATCTAACAACTCCTTCACCCCAAAATTGTTAACAGCAGAACCAAAAAAGACCGGCGTCATCGACCCTTCTAAATAAGCCTCTTTGTCAAATTCAGGACAAAGCCCTTTTGCCATTTCAACTTCATCTTTTAATGTTTCAATGACATCTTCAGACAATACTTTAGAAAGTTTTTCATCATCAAGACCTTTAATTTCAGCCGCTTCTTGTGGCAAAACAGATTTGTTCACGCCCTTTTCAAACAAACAAAGTCTATCATTTAACAAATCATAACACCCTTTAAAATCACGCCCCATGCCAATTGGCCAAGAAGCAGGTGATACATCCAATGCCAAAGTCTGTTCAATTTCTTCTAACAACTTAAAAGGCTCATGTCCATCTCGGTCAAGCTTGTTGATAAATGTAATAATTGGAATATCACGCAAACGACACACTTCAAACAATTTTTTTGTTTGAGCCTCAATCCCTTTTGCACTATCAATCACCATCACAGCCGAATCAACAGCTGTTAAAACACGATACGTATCTTCAGAAAAGTCTTCATGCCCTGGGGTGTCTAATAAGTTAAATGAACAGCCTCCATATTCAAAACTCATCACGGAAGAGGCAACCGAAATACCCCTTTCTTGTTCCACCTTCATCCAGTCAGAATGAGCCCGTCTATTTTCACCACGAGCTTTCACAGCCCCTGCTTGATTAATCGCACCCCCAAAAAGCAAAAGTTTTTCAGTCAAAGTTGTTTTACCTGCGTCAGGGTGAGAAATAATCGCAAATGTGCGTCTTTTAGATGTAATTTCAGTCAAATTATTAGGCATAAATTTCTCTTTCATAAATATTTCATATTCAAAAATAAGTGGCACAATTATAGTCAAAAAAAGTTATTTTTTCAAGAAAATTATCTTTTTTATTTTAAAAAACGAACAAAAAACACTTTCTTTTTTATCAAATATATGTTATATAGACTATTGCAAATGAAAAAATGCAAAAGTATCACGAGCATTAAAATATAATTTTATCTTATTTTTCAAGATATTACTAATGCGGATGTGGTGGAATGGTAGACACGACGGTCTTAGAAGCCGTTGCCGAGAGGCGTGGGAGTTCGAGTCTCTTCATCCGCACCAACTATAGTTAGATATAAAGAGGAATTAAGAAATGACAAAAACAAAGTTAGCTCATTCTTTCACTGTTGTGATTAGTGCTCAAGATTTTCAAGACAAAATCACAGCTAAGTTAGAAGAAGTTCGCAAAGAAGCTAAAATTCAAGGCTTCCGTCCAGGTCAAGCCCCTATGAACCTTATCAAAACAAAATATGAAAATGCTGTTAAAGGTGAAGTTCTTGATGATTTAATTCAAGAAAGAGCCACAAAAACTTTAGAAGAAAATAAAATTCGCCCAGCATTACGTCCAAAAATTGAATTAACAACTTTTGAAGATGGCAAAGATATCGAATTTAAAATGGATGTCGAAGCTCTTCCAGAAATTAAACCAGCCGATTTAACAAAATTAGAAGTTAAAAAATTAGTTGCTACTGCAACAGATAAAGAAATCAACGCTGCTTTAGAAAAATTAGCAAATGCTAAAAAAACAACAGTCCCTTGTGATGAAAAACGTGAAACAAAAACGGATGATGTGATTGTTATCGACTTCACAGGTACAATTGATGGCGAAGAATTCAAAGGTGGCAAAGGAAAAGATTACTACCTCGCTCTTGGTTCAAACACATTCATTCCAGGATTTGAAGAACAATTAACAGGTAAAAATATTGGCGAAACTGTTGACGTTAACGTTACATTCCCAGAAACTTACCATGCTAAAGATTTAGCTGGCAAAAAAGCTCTTTTCAAAGTTGTCATTAAAGAATTACGCAAAATGTCAACACCTGAAATCAATGATGAATTTGCCAAAATGTTCGGCAGCGAATCACTTGAAAAATTAAAAGAAATGATTAAAACTGAGTTAGATAAAGAATATGCTAATATTGCACGCATGCACACAAAACGTGCTCTGTTAGATGCTCTTTCAGACTCTCATTCTTTTGAAGTTCCACAAGGTATGGTCGACTTAGAATTTGATTCAATTTGGAAACAATTTGAAGAAGCTAAAAAGAACAACCAATTGGATGAAGAAGAAAAAGCAAAATCAGAAGATGATTTAAAAACTGAATATCGCAAAATCGCTGAACGCCGTGTTCGTTTAGGGCTTTTATTAGCTGAAATTGCAAATGAAAACAAAATCACTTTAACACAAGATGATTTAACAAAAGCAGTTATGGCTGAAGCTCGTAGATATCCAGGACAAGAAAAAGTCGTCTTTGAATACTATCAAAAAAATCCACAAGCATTGGATGGTTTAAGAGCCCCATTGTTTGAAGAAAAAGTCGTTGATCATGTTTTAACAGTTGTAAAAGTAAATGAAGAAGCATTATCTGCTGATGAATTATACGCTTACAACCCTGACAAAAAATAACGACAACACAACAAGGAGTTTTTAACATGCGTTACACAGATTTTATGACACCTATGGTAAACACACTCGTTCCAACCGTCATTGAACAAACAGGTCGTGGAGAAAGAGCTTTTGATATCTATTCCAGATTATTAAAAGAAAGAATTATCTTTTTAACAGGACAGGTCAATGATGACGTTGCCAGTTTAATCTGTGCTCAACTTTTATTTTTAGAAGCTGAAAACGCAAAAAAAGAAATTTCTTTTTATATCAACTCACCAGGAGGCGTTGTCACATCCGGCCTTGCCATTTTGGACACAATGAATTACATTAAATGTCCAGTTTCAACAGTCGTGATGGGACAAGCCGCCTCAATGGGGAGTTTGTTATTATGTTGTGGTGCAAAAGGCAGACGTTTTGCCCTTCCAAATTCACGTGTGATGATTCACCAACCTTCTGGTGGATTCCAAGGTCAAGCAACAGACATTGAAATTCATGCTAAAGAAATTTTAGCCATCAAAGCTCGTTTAAATCAAATTTATGTTGAACAAACAGGAAAACCCTTATCTGTTATTGAACAAGCCATGGAAAGAGATAATTTTATGACAGCCTATGAAGCAAAAGAATTTGGCTTAATTGATGAAGTTATTACAAAACCGGAGAAATAGATGATTAAAAATGATATGCCCAATTCAACTGATTTAAAATGCTCCTTTTGTAACAAAACACAAAATGAAGTCAATCGTCTCATCGCTGGAAAACCACAAAAAATGGAAGATGGCAAAACAAGAACTGTCTTTATTTGTGATGAGTGTATTGAATTATGCAAAAGCGTTTTAGATGAAGACAAAGATGCAAAAGAAAAAGCTGAGAACACAGAGCTTTCTTTAACATTAAAGTCTCCAAAACAAATTCATCAATTTTTAGATGAATATGTCATTGGGCAACATAAAGCTAAAAAAGCTTTAGCTGTTGCTGTTTACAATCACTATAAAAGATTACTTGCTGGGAAAGATAAAGACAGTGTTGAAATTGAAAAATCAAACGTCCTTTTCTTAGGGCCAACAGGCAGTGGTAAAACACTTTTGGCAAAAACCCTTGCAAAAGTTTTAAATGTTCCATTTGCAATTGCTGATGCAACCACATTAACCGAAGCAGGATACGTTGGTGAAGACGTTGAAAACGTTGTTTTAAAACTCTTACAAAATGCCAATTATGATGTTGAAAAAGCAGAACGAGGCATCATCTATATTGATGAAATTGATAAAATAGCTCGTAAATCTGACGGCCCTTCAATCACAAGAGATGTCTCTGGTGAAGGCGTTCAACAAGCCTTACTTAAAATGATTGAAGGAACTATTGCCTCTCTTCCACCTCAAGGAGGGCGTAAACACCCAAATCAAGAATATATCAAAGTAAATACTCAAAATATTCTCTTTATTTGTGGGGGTGCTTTTGCAGGTATTGAAAAAGTTATTGCAAGAAGAGAAGCAGCCTACTCCATTGGCTTTGGCGCTGAAACAAAATCAGGTGAAGAACAAAACATTTCAGAATTACTCGAAAAATTACAACCAGATGACTTGTTAAAATTTGGTTTAATTCCCGAATTTATTGGGCGTTTACCTGTTATTGTCAGCTTAGAAGAGCTGGATGAAGAAGCGCTTATTTCCATTTTAAAAGAACCAAAGAATGCGCTTGTTAAACAATATCAAACGCTTTGCAAAATGGATAATGTCGAATTAACCGTAACTGATGAGGCATATAAAGCCATTGCTCAAAAAGCAATAGAACGCAAAACAGGTGCTAGGGGTTTACGTTCCATTATGGAAAATCTCTTACAAGATGTTATGTACACGCTTCCGGATCAAAAAGATGTGAAAGAAGTCATTATTGACAAGGACAGCGTCTTGGGTGAGAAAAAACCAAAATTTGTCAAAAAAGGCAAATAAGAATTAACAAAAAGTTAACAAATTCAAGGAGTGATAAAAAATCACTCCTTTTTTTGTATAAAAAAGAAAAGTCCTCTTTACATTTCAAAAAAAACAACATACATTCATATATTATACAAAAAGAAGAAAAAACAAGACCATTGAGTTGGTTTATTTTATTTATTTAACGCCTATCTAAACAAAGTAAATAAATCTGTTTTTTAGCAAACTGAATAACCAGATGAAGAGAGGAAGCATGAATACTTCAGAAATGATTGATGGATTATATCCCGTTTTGCCATTACGAGACATTATCGTCTTTCCACACGTTGTTGTCCCCCTTTTTGTAGGTCGAGACAAATCCATTGCAGCTCTTGAAAATGCAATGTCAACGAACAAACAGATTCTTCTTGTAGCGCAAACAGACGCTCTTGTTGATAATCCTTATATTGGCGATCTTTACAAAACAGGTACACTTGCCAATATTTTGCAACTTCTTAAATTGCCAGATGGAACTGTTAAAATTTTAATTGAAGGTGTTTGCAGAGCCAAAATCATCGACTTTACTCAAAATACCAGCTTTTTTGAAGCACATGCAGAACTTCTTCCTGACATAGTGGATAAAGAAACAGAAATTGAAGCTCTCAACCGTTCAGTTGCCATTCAGTTTGAAAATTATGTTAGATTAAACAAACGTATTGGTCCTGAAGTTTTGGTGGCCATTTCACAAATCAAAGAACCAGAAAAATTCGCAGATATTGTCGCAACACACCTTTCTCTTAAAGTTGAAGAAAAACAAAAGATTTTAGAGATTGATTCTGTGAGTAAAAGATTAGAAGCACTTTATCAAGCTATGGAAAAAGAAATTGGTGTTTTACAGGTCGAAAGAAAAATTAGAAAACGTGTGAAACGACAAATGGAAAAAAGCCATCGTGAATATTATTTGAACGAACAAATGAAAGCCATTCAAAAAGAATTAGGCGATTCAGAAGATGGTGGCGAAATTAAAACACTTGAAAAGAAAATCAAAAAAGCCGGCATGCCCAAAGAAGCAAGAGAAAAAGCTTTATCAGAACTTAAAAAGCTTCAAATGATGGGGCCGATGAGTGCAGAAACAACCGTTGTGCGCAACTATCTTGACTGGCTGACAGCTATTCCATGGCGTAAGAAATCAACACTTCAAACAGATTTAATTGAAGCACAACGTATTTTAGATGAAGACCACTATGGATTGGAAAAAGTCAAAGAACGGATTTTAGAATTTTTAGCCGTTCAAAAACGAACAAATTGTCTCAAAGGCTCCATTCTTTGTTTTGTTGGCCCTCCGGGGGTGGGTAAAACATCTTTAGGACAATCCATTGCCAGAGCAACAGGACGTAAATTTGTCCGTGCAGCTTTAGGTGGTATGCATGACGAATCTGAAATTAGAGGTCATAGACGCACCTATATTGGTGCTATGCCTGGGAAAATCATCCAAGGGATGAAAAAAGCAAAAACAGTCAATCCCCTCTTTTTATTAGATGAAATTGATAAACTTGCAAACGATCACAGAGGCGATCCCTCCTCTGCGCTTTTGGAAGTATTAGACCCTGAGCAAAACACAACTTTCAATGACAATTATATTGAAGTTGATTATGACTTATCAAATGTTATGTTCATCACAACAGCGAACTCTTTGAATATGCCTCGCCCTCTGAAAGATAGAATGGAAATTATTCATTTATCTGGTTATACAGAGGATGAAAAACTTCAAATTGCAAAACGCCATCTCATCCAAAAGCAATTCGAGTTAACAGGCATCACTCAAAAAGAACTTAAAATTTCTGATGAAGCCATTGTTCAACTCATTCGTTGTTATACAAGAGAATCTGGTGTTCGTAACCTTGAAAGAGAAATCGCCAAAATCGCTCGAAAAGCACTCAAGGAAATTCAACTTGAAAATATTAAATCAATTACGGTTACACCCAAAAACCTCAAAAAATACTCCGGCGTTGAAAAATTCAATTATGGCGTTGTTGAAAAAGATGATCAAATTGGAACAACTACAGGCCTTGCATGGACAGAAGTTGGTGGAGATATTTTATCCATTGAAGCTGTTATCGTCCCAGGAAAAGGCAATAT
This sequence comes from Alphaproteobacteria bacterium, assembly GCA_017466695.1. Taxonomy (GTDB): domain Bacteria; phylum Pseudomonadota; class Alphaproteobacteria; order CAAHEQ01; family UBA3637; genus RGIG4140. The sequence goes on from JAFTTR010000029.1 coordinate 25,228, forward strand.
TCGCTTAACTGGTCAATTAGGGGACGTGATGAAAGAATCTGTCGAAGCTGCTCTTTCATTCATTCGAGCCCATGCTCAAGAATTTGGCATTGAAAATGAATTGTTCGAAAAGAATGATATTCACGTTCACGTACCTGAAGGCGCCACACCAAAAGATGGCCCATCAGCCGGTATTACAATGATGACATCTCTTGTTTCAGCCTTTACCGGAATTAAGGTGAGAAAAGACATTGCTATGACAGGAGAAATCACCTTACGAGGTCGTGTATTACCTATTGGAGGATTAAAAGAAAAACTTCTTGCAGCTTTACGTGCTGGGATTAAAACAGTTATCATTCCAAAAGAAAATGTTAAAGATTTGGAGGAAATCCCAGACAATGTTAAAGAAGGATTAAAAATCATTCCTGTTGAAGAAGCGTTAACTGTTTTGCAACATGCATTGGTAAAAAAAACAACACCTATCGCAAAAAAAACAGAAACAAAATCTAAAAAAACGACTTCAAAAACAAAAAAATAAACTTAAAAAACATTAAAAAAGTGGGAAAGAAAGGCTCTTTTCCACTTTTTTTTATAAAAAAAACAAAAAAAAATAAATTTTTTTCATTTAAAGCGTTTTTTATTTTTATTCTTATTTTTCAATACATTACAGAAATAAACACTTAAATACATACATTTTTATGAAAAAAAAATATCATTTTTCCCAAATAATTAAAAAAAGATTGTTGACATTCCTCTAAAACAGCCATTAAGATAGGATTCGTAAGGGATTGTCCCTGTTTAACTCAAACAAAAAGTTTCAAAGGAGTTCATTATGAATAAACAAGAATTAGTTGATGCAATCGCAAGCGCATCAGGTTTAACAAAAACAGTTTCATCACAAAGTTTAGAAGCTTTTATTGATGTTGTTTCAACAACATTAAAAAGCGGTGACGAAGTACGTATCACAAACTTCGGTACATTCTGCGCAACAAAACGTGCAGCAACACAAGGCCGCAACCCACAAACAGGCGAAACAATCAAAATCCCAGCATCATACCAACCAAAATTCCGTGCTGGTAAAGGTTTGAAAGAAACAATCAACAAAAACAAAAAATAATTATTTTTTTGTTGACAAACCAAAAAAAGGATGATATAAACGTATCATCCTTTTTTAAGGGCGACTAGCTCAGCTGGTTAGAGCACCTCGTTTACACCGAGGGGGTCTGCGGTTCGAATCCGTAGTCGCCTACCAACAAAAGAACCACTCCTTGCGAGTGGTTTTTTGTTATGTAGCGAACTATGGAGAGAGCGCAGACCCCCGAGGAAGAGGGGGCAAGGTTCGGCGAGCTTTGCGAGCGATGCCGTAGGCAGTCCGAGGCACGAGGACGAGGAACTATAAGTTCCGAGCAATCAAGTAGTCGCCTACCAACAAAAGAACCACTCCTTGCGAGTGGTTTTTTTGTTATGTAGCGAACGAAGGAAAGAGCGCAACCCCCGAGGAAGAGGGAAAATAAAAAGCACAACCTCTTGTACGTTAAAATGCCCCACTAAATGGCACCTCATAATAAAACACCTCCTTTATGTACCCAAGCGATTGTACACTGCAGTCAGCGTTTTATTTATTATCTGCCTATTTATTATGCACATTTTAACCCATCCATTATATCGAGGTTATTACTGCCATAGGCAGTCCGAGGCACGAGGACGAGGAATGTTTTATTTAGATGCCCCTGCCCTAAAAAGTATTTTGATAAAAAATAAATATCCTTGCTTTTTCAAATTAAATATGCCCTACTATGATAAATACTACAAACAATGGTTATCATGAAATTAATCGCTTTTATTATCAGTTTATTCTTATTTATACAAGCACACGCTTATCCTCAATTAACAGGGCAAATTGTTGACGAAGCCAACATAATTCACCCTGAAATTGAAAACACAATCATTCAAACACTCACAAAATACAATGCTCAGAATATCGTTATCACAACGATTAATTCTTTAGAGGGCATTCCAATCAACGAATATGCTAAAAACCTTGGCAACTTATGGGGGATTGGAGATAAAAAATTAAACAATGGTATTGTCATGCTTATAGCGCCCAATGAAAGAAAAGTCTGGATTGCAACAGGCATAGGCATAGAAAAAACATTAACAAACTCTAAAGTTCAACAAATTATTAATAACAAAATGTTGCCTTATTTAAAAGAGGATGATTACAACAGAGCCACAATTGCCGGCGTCAATGGATTACTTTCACATCGAAAAGACTTTGCACCCTCTTTTTGGCACAAAATCACCCATATGAATTTTGAACTTTTAATTGGTATACTCTTTTTAATTGCTTACTCAATTGGAGGATTTATTTTTGTGTATACAGCCCCAAGAGAAGAAAAATTAAAACGCTTTGGTCTTGTACTTATTGGTCTTGTGCTTATTTTTCTTTCATTATTGAAAAATATCTTAAAAGGAAAAGCAAATTCACGTAGTGGTAGAGGCTTTGGAGGTGGAGGCCGCTTTGGTGGTGGCGGTGCTGGCGGTTCTTTTTAAAAAGGCTTTTTATTCAATTTTTTAACTTTATTTTGCTAAAATAAAACAAGTTTTTCTAAAAATAAAAATTTGTTTGCTTTTTTCATTAGTTTGACATAAAAAGTAAGAAGTATATATAAAAAAAAGTGAGGTTCTATGTTTTTTAAATCATCCAAATTCATCAAATTACTTCTCATTGCAACTTGCTGCGTTATCATTTCATTTCATTTTTTGAAAAAACCTTATTTTTCTATTATCATCTGTTCTTATAATTATGGACATTATTTACCACAAACAATTGATTCAGTTCTCGATTCCACATTTAAAGACTACGAACTTATTGTCGTAAATGATGGCTCCACAGATAAAACTTCTGAAATATTAAAAAAATATAAAAACAACCCTAAAATAACCATTATTGAACATGAAAACATGGGTCTTTCACTCTCTCGAAATAAAGCGATGAAAATTGCTAAAGGAAAGTACTTTTGGTTTGTAGATGCTGATGATTGGATTGACAAAAAAGCACTTGAAATTTTGCACAAAAAGACAACCGGAAAAACAATGGATATGGTATCATTTTACACAGGTCACGTTAATGAAAAAGGCCACTTTATGGGAATTGGAGGATATGACCGACTGCCCATTCGCTTAGAGATGAACCCACACGACATTCATACTGTAGAAGATTTCTCTGCTGGAGAACTATCAGGATACCCTGTAACATCTGGGAAACAAATTTACAGACGTGAATTCATCCAAAAAAATAACATTGAATTTCCTCCTCGAACATTATTTGAGGATGATGTATTCTTCTTTCACACACTCTTTTCAGATGCACGTATTGGCTCAATTTCAAGAGTCCTCTATTATAAAAGAGCTCATGCCAAAGCCATCACTGCTGATAAATCAAAATATTTCGATTCCTATACCAGAATTGCAAGATATATTTGGGAAAGAACCCATTTAAACCCCAAACATCAAGAAAAAGCGACAATAGTTGCAAATGTATATATCAACGGTGTTCCAGCTCGTTGGAATTGGTTAAAAGAAGATTTGAAATATAAATTTTATCCAGATCTTGTTAAATTAAAAGAATTCTTTGATGCACAACCAGATGATGATTATTGGAAAAATAAAAAAGAATGGTATAATGATTTTTTAAATTCGCCAGAAATTCAAAAATACAAAGAAAGACCTCAAAATTAAACTTTAAGCCCCTTCGAAAGGGGCTTTTATTTTAAACAACACGTTAAAACCCCTTTTTACTTGACAAAATTTAAAAGATAATATATTATATATAAAGCACAATAAAACAAGTTAACGGATAATATAATGACTTTTATTTTAAAAACACCAACAGAAATAATGACAGATTTAGCCTTTCGAATTAAATCTAAACGATTGGAATTAAATTTAACACAAGAAGGTATTTGTTCCAGATCTGGCGTTAGCCTAGGGTCTTTAAAAAGATTCGAAGCAACAGGCCAAATTTCTCTTGAATCCCTTTTGAAACTAGCTCACGCTGTTGGGGCTTTGTCCGATTTTGACACACTCTTTTCATCTCAAAAAAATAGAACCAGTTTATTCTCTTTAAATACCTGTTCAAAAAAACGCCAACGAGGGAAACTAAAATAAAGGGGAAAATATGATTAAGCTAAAAGTCTTTTTTAATGCTTATCAAAAAAAAATATTCGTTGGAATTCTTGAACAAAGAGACACCATCTTATTTGAATATGCTCCCTCTTTTTTAAAATTAGGGATTAGTTTATCCCCCTTTATGCTCCCCTTGCAACCTGGTATTTTTGAAGATAAAAAACAAACTTTTGATGGCTTGTTTGGGCTCTTTAATGACTCTTTACCAGACGGTTGGGGTTGTTTGTTGTTAGACAGATATTTACAAAAACAAGGGCTATCATATTACGAAATTACTCCCCTGCACCGTCTTTCTATTATTGGAGCACAAGCACCTGGAGCGCTTGAGTATGAACCAGAAAGCACGCCAAATGCACCGGATTTTGAAGAACTCAAATTAGATGTTCTTTCTGCAGGAGCTGATAAAATCATTCAAGGTGAAAGTTCCGAATTTTTGGAACACCTACGTACATTAAATGGCTCAACAGCTGGTGCAAGACCGAAGATAACAGCTCTTGTTTCAAAAGATTTTAAAACGATTAAAAGTGGTAGAGAATGTGTTGACTCTTTCACACCTTGGATTATTAAATTCTCCTCAGATTCTGATGATCGAAATTTAGGGGCATTGGAATACATTTATTCATTAATGGCAAAAGATGCTGGTATAGAAATGCCTGAAACGCACCTTTTTCCTTCTCAAAATTCAAGAGGGCACTTTGCAACTCAGCGATTTGATAGAGAAGGCGTGAATAAAATCCATGTCCACAGTGCCTGTGGATTACTTCATGCGTCCCACCGTATTCCAACACTTGATTATGAAAATCTTATTCGTCTCACTTCCCATTTAACCCATGACGAACGAGAGGTTGAAAAAATGGTTCGCCTCATGATTTTCAACGTCAAATCTGGGAACAAAGATGATCACACAAAAAACTTTGCGTATCTTATGACAAAAGATTATCATTGGAAAATGACCCCTGCTTTTGACATTACACCTTCTGCTGGGATTAATGGGGAACAAACAGCAATGGTCAATGGGAAAGGGCGTAAAATTTTAAATGAGGACCTTATTCAAGCTGCGAAAATTTCTGGATTACCTTTACAAAAAATCACCCAAATTATAGAAGAAGTTGAAGCTGCACTTTCAAAATATCCACGCCTTTTAAAAGAGTATGATATCCAAACAAATTTAGGCCCAAATATTTAATGTTGCCATATTTTTAAAAATGTGGTATAATAATTAGAAAGAAAAAACTTTTAGGAGGGGGCTACCATGGTTGCAGAAGAAACAAAAAAAGCATTTGAAGAAATTGCTGAAGGATTACTGGGTGGCACGCAAGCTCAAGTAGATGCAAAAAATGCTGCAGAAGAAACTAAAAAAGAAGAAGCTATAAATGTTTCTAATATGCTAGCCCAAAACGGACAAAACATTACCGAGGGAACTTCAGAGATTACACCTCTTGAAAAAGATCGTGGTAATGGTATGTAATTTCTAATCACAAACACAAAAAAAGGCGCCTTTAAAAGCGCCTTTTTTTAATAGTTCACTCCTTTAAGATTAAAAAATACCTTTCACAGCATTTATCAATCCTTCAGAATTCTTTTTTGCATCTTCAACAATAGCCCCTGCCCCTTTCAATGCTTCAGAAGCACTTTTCTTCAACAATTCTTGAGCGCTTTTAGCTGTTGCTTTGATACTTTCAACAGAAATCATTTCAAAAATCATAACAACTGTATCTTTAAGTGTTTTCTTTTGACCTTTTTCTCCAATATTTTTTTGTTGAATATTAGGCAATGGAACATCCATTGATTGACTTAATAATCCAACAGTCAGAGAAGAATTATTAATTTGTAAATCTTTAATCACAACAGCTTTTGAAGAAGATGTAGACTCTTTTGATGTTTCTTTCTTCACTTCTACTTTTTGAGAAGGCTCTGTTGTTGCTGATTTTTTCACAAACTGATCAACATTATTTTTAATCGTTGTTAAATTTGAAGTAATAGCACCATCTTTATACGTTGCCTCTGCTGAAACATGTGTCCCGTCAATTAAAATCTTATTGATAACAATTTTATCCTCTAACACTGTTTTAGGATCAATTTGTACATAAATCTTTTTCACTGAAAAAACATCTGGAGAATTGTATCCCTTAACATTTGAAATTGTCAAACCTGACAATGAAATTTCACCTTTAAACAAAGATAAATTCATACCATCTAATTTTGCAGCTGTTCCCGTTACTTGAGGAACATAGGTTTCAACTGCTTTTTTGACAATCTCACCAGCATAAAAATATGCTCCAACTAAAGCAGCTATAATTAACAATAATAAAATTAAAATCGTTTTAAATAAAAATTTTAACATTTTGCTTCTCCTTTAATAAAAACTTTCTCTATATTAAGTTTTTTTAACATAAAAATCAATACACTATATTAGGCAAACTTCTTTTTAAAGTTCCCCGTAAACGAATTTTTAATCATTTGATGAGCTTTTGCTTTTTCAATAACAGACAAAACCTCTTCCTCCAAGTAAACACGATGACAAAAATCTAAACGGTAGTATGTAGGTGAAATTGTTTTTACCTCAACACCGATATAATATGGTGTTTGACGCATCACAACTGTTTGACAATCCTTTGAAATCATAATAAACGAATCTTTACCATTTTTAATGATATCTGTTAACGGCTTATGCGTACACTCAGCACACGTATTTTGACGAACACAATTAGCTGAAATAAACAAAGGCACATCTTGATACACAACAAGAGTTGTATTTTGAATATCCGTTGCTAATTTTTGAATATTTTCTTGTGTGTCTTCAACACTAAATGTTATCCCTTTCACCTTATGATCAAAAGCATAAGCTATCGCCTGCGTGTTTAACATACCAATTGTATTATCAAAAGAAACTTCAGCTTTTTGTGGCAACAATGAAAGACCTGAAATATTCCCAATTAACCATTTTTGATACCCTAATTTATAAAATTTATTAATTGTTTTTTCCCATTTTTCTTGAGGTCGAACCACACAAGGAATTGATAACACAATTTTATCTTTTGGAATGAATGAAAATTCTTCCTCCATTAAAGTGGGATTGATTTCAATAATAACTTGAGCAAAATCTGACAAATCAACTTTTTTTAACAACCAAGGTTGATCCGTTTTAATCGTCCACTGAGGCGCCTCGTGTTCTTTTTTAAAAGTATATGCTGGCATTTTGGGCATTTTGCTATCTACATCAATCAAGGCATAAAGCTGGCGCCTTAATTCGTTTAAAAGAGAAACAGGCACAAAATATCCTTCCTTATTTTCCAAATGTAAACTTCTTAATTTAAAAGGAAGATCCCCTGTTTTGTTAAAAGAAGATTTAACATTCTCGTAAACTTTATCCACTTGTTTGGCTGGTGAAAATTCCCCACTCAAACTCACACTTTGTTCTAAAGCACAAGCTGTGATTAAATTTTGTTCTACAAATACCAAAACATCGATTTCTTTTTGATTGATAAATTCTTTTGGTTTTGGCTTGGTATAAGAATAAGCACCTTTGACCCTTGTAGAAGAGGATAAATAAACAAAATATCCTTTTTTAATATAAGGAGAATTATTCGGTAATTTTATGGAAACTTTTTGTCCTTTTGAAACTTCAAAAACACTTTTTTTATTCACAAACAACTTTTCAGCCGAAAAACCAAAAGGTTTTTCAACCCCTGGAATGTCAATTTGAATCCCATCATAGCGCTCAATGGGATATCTGGTTCTAAATGTCAATTCCCCATTTACAACCATTTCAACTTCGCCAATTAAAAGTCCTCTATGCCCTACAAAATTTTCATCTATAATATCTTTGTTTTTCCCTTGAAAATGAAGCTTTGTCCAAGGACGAGCAAAAATTTGTTTTAAATTATCCGTTAAAGATAAATTCACTTTCCCCGTGTCTAAAATCCGGCGATAATAATCTGTAACAGCACCCACATAAAGAGCTGTTTTTTTTCTACCTTCAATTTTCAAAGAAATGCCTTTGAGTTTTAAAACATCTTTTTCAAGAGCCAAATCTTTCATTGAAAAAAGATGAGATTTTTTCCCATTTCTTTCAAACAAGGACCTGCAAGAATAGACACACTTCCCCCTATTAGCACTTCTCGAAGTGGTTAATGATGAAAACTGACACAATCCACTATAAGAATAACACAAAGCGCCATGCACAAAGACTTCAATTTCTACACCTGCTTTTTCCTGAATATGCAAAATTTCAGCCAGTGACAATTCTCTTGCCAAAACAACACGTTCAAAGCCTTGTTTTTTTAGCGCCAACGCCCCTGCTAAATTATGAACAGCCATTTGCGTACTCGCATGCAACGCCAATGATGGAAAACATCTTTTAACCAAACGAGCCACACCCAAATCTTGCACAATCACAGCATCCACATTGCAATCGGAACAAATTTTAAGACTTTCCATCAACGTGGGTAATTCTGCTTCTTGCATCAACGTATTAATGGCAACATAAACTTTTTTTCCCAAGTGATGGGCATAGGCTGTAATTTCATCTAAATCAGCTTTATCAAAATTAACTGCTTCTGCTCTCGCAGAAAAATGCTTTAATCCCAAATAAATAGCATCAGCACCAAAATAAAATGCACTGTATGCTGCTTCTTTATCCCCAGCTGGCGCTAAAAGCTCTGTTTCCATTTTTTATCCTTTATTTATAACTATCAAAAACAAGGGTCCCTTTTGTTGCATCAAGAGTAGCTGTTTGCCCAATTGGGAAAACAATTCTGTCTGGCGTATGCCCATATGGAAAATTTGTCACAACAGGGATACCCAGTTTTCCAAAAAAATCATTAAAAACAGTGGCAACATCTCCATCAGCTTTATCCTTCGCTGTACAATCTGCACAAGTGGATAAAATAACCCCTGCCAACTTGTTCAAATATCCACCTAAACGCAATTGATTAAGCATTCTGTCAATACGATAAGGAGATTCATGCACCTCTTCAACAACAAGCAACGCCCCATCTAATTTGGGCATAAAAGGCGTTCCCATAAGCCCAACAAGCATTGTTAATGTTCCGCCTAACACAACACCTTGAGCTTGACCTAATACAACAGGCGTTAAATTTTGAAGAGACATTCTTCTTTTTTCAACAGCCCCACGAAATGTTTCCAACAATTGAGGGCCAACTCCTCTAAAAGCACAATCAGCATTAAACCCTGTATAGGTTATCATTTTACACTTTTTGAACAAGGCCAATTGCAAAGCTGTATTATCACTAAACCCAAAAAAAGGTTTATTTGCTTTTTTGATGGCTTTATAATCCAATTTATCTAACAAACGAGGAGAACCATATCCCCCTCTTAATGCAACAACAATGTCGGTTTCTTTATCTGTTAACGCCTTGTTTAAATCCCCTGCTCTGGCCTCATCAGTCCCTGCCAAATATCTTTCAGCATCAAATACATGAGGCGCAAATCGAACTTGAAACCCTTCTTGATTAAAAAATTTTTCAATCGCTTTTTTTTGCTCCTTTGGTGCAGGTGAAGCCGGTGCGACAATGGTTGCTACTTTCATTTAATTTCTCCCATATTATTTAAAATTTCTTTTGCAAATAAAGAAAGGGTATCATCTCTTGCCCCCATAACAGCAATAACATCTCCTTTATTTACATTTTTTGTTAAATATGAAATAACCTCATTCCGTGTTTCAAAAAAACAAGCATTCTTTTGACACTCAATCAATGGCGTAACAATATCTTGTGATGAAATTGTTTTTTGAACCGTGCCCCCCGCATAATAAACAGGCAACATAAGCCAATGGATATTTTCGCTTAATTCACTTTTAAGCATTTGAGTTAATCCCTCTTTCATCAATTTAAGAGGGGCAAACCCGTGTGGTTGATAAATGATATATAAATTTTTTCCCATTCCTTTAAGGGCCGATAAGGACGCTTTAATTTTTTCTTCATTATGTGCATAATCATCAATGACGGTAACTTCATTTACTGACCCCACCTTTTCTAATCGTCTTTTTGTGCCTTTAAAAGAGGACAAAGCCATTAACGCCTCGTTTTTCGAAACCCCTAACAACATACAAGCTGCAACAGCTGTTAATGCATTTGCAAGATTATGAACTCCAATGAATGGCAAAACATAATTTTGCCCATTTAAGTTAAAGGAAATACCGTTTTCTGTTTGACGAACATCTTTTGCAAATAAGGAGGCTGACGCATCTTTTTCAATAGAGAAAGAAACAATCTGACTATCTGGCAAAATTAAATTCTTTGTTTCAACACAATCTTTGTTAATCACACACCCTATTTTTGCTCTTTTTAAAAAGGCTTCAAATAATGGTTTAATTTCTTCCAACGGTTTATGGTCCAAGGATACATTTGTCAAAACAGCAACTGACGGCGTATATAATTCAATTGACCCGTCCGATTCATCAGCTTCAATCACACACGTATCGCCTGTATCAAAAATCAAATTTGACAGGGATTCATTATGATAGGCATTCAACCCAATCCCCCCATTTATCATCACAGGATGAAATTGTGTTTGATACAAAATATGCCCAGTCATAGCTGTTACAGTTGTTTTACCACTGGTTCCTGCAATGGCAATCTTATTTTTAAAAGTATGAAAAATATCAGCCAATACTTCAGCTCTTTTTTGAATTTTAATACCTAAATCCAAAGCTTTTTTCACATCCAAAATGGATGGTTCAACAGCTGATGAAACAACCAGCATATCAACCGTTTTTGACACCCCTGTTCCATCTTGAGGATACAGCATAATTCCTTGAGAAAGAAGTGTTTCTTTCATCAATAAGTTTTTTTCCATATCAAATGCTCGATCTGACCCCAAAACAGTGTGACCTGATTTTTTTAAATAAAGCGCAATAGCACTCATACCAATGCCACCTACACCACAGAAAAAAAATGTTGCCATTTAAAATAGTTTCCTCTAATATAGTTAATACGAAGCATAGCATACCTTAAAATCAACAAAATGTAAAGAGAGGTTAAAGATGAGAAAATACTTTTTATTAACAATTTGCGCTTTATCTTTTTTAAGCATTACAAATGCACAAGCGAATGAGGCTCTTTTCCCTGATTTAGCGAAAATTCAAGCTCAAAAGCAAGAAAAAGAAAAAATCGCAAATGAACCTGTTAAACTTTTTGAATCTGAACTGAGCGTCAATGAACCAGTCTTGAATGAAGATGATGGATTTGTTGAAGTTGAAACAGAAAAAAAACCTCAAAAAACACCTGAAACAGAAACCAAAAAAGAAACAGAAGAAGATGAAAAAGCAAAAAGTGGCTTTTTTGAAATTTATCCCCACGATATTGAAATTGTAACGCCTCCAATTGATGCTTCTTCTCAATTTTGTAAAGGGTCTTTAACACTTGAAAACCAAACAAAATACGATTTAAAAGAATTACAACTAATTATTCAATACGGTGAAGCAAAAGTTCCTTATTCATTTAGAGGTATTCCAAGTGGTGTTGCAGGCTCTGGAAATATTTTCTTAATGGGTAAGAGTTGCCAACATTTAGCACAAACAGCCAATGTTGAAGTAAAAGCATGTAAGGCTGAAAAAATCAGCAGCAGCGAGTGTAAACAACTGGTCAAATACTTGTTACGATAAATGAAAAAGATTTTTTCATACTTTTTGACAATTCTTTTAATTGTCTTTATCAATTTTACAGCGCACGCGTCCGTTCTTAACAAAACGGACGTGAAGCTTTACAAAGAAATTTTTCAAGCTCATCAAAAAGGCCATTATATCACAGCTCAAAGCTTGGAAAAAAAACTTTCTAACAAACTGTTAAAAGGCTATATTTTATTTGATAAATATTTTTCCAGCAAATATAAAACTTCAAAACAAGAGATTAATTCCTTTATCAAAACATACAGTCATCTTCCTATTGCAAATGATGTTTATGCTTTAGGGAAAAAAAAGAATTTTCGTCTCTCATCAAAATCACCTAAAGACCCTGTATATGGAAGTAAAGCCGGTTCTTGTTCTTATGTAAGAAGAGATGAACCTATCAACCTTGTTTCTCGACAAAAATTTTCTTATTTATCTCCTTCAAAAAGAAATGAAGCAAAAAAACTTTCAAAAAACCTAAAAAAACTGATTGAACAAAAAAGACTAACAAAGGCTTTAGAATTACTTGAAAGCAAAAAAGTTTCTTCTCTTTTTAATCAAACAGATATTGATATTGTATACACAGCAATTGCTTTTTCATACTTTTTAGATGGAAATGATGATAAATCCCTAAAATACGCAAAAAAAGCAATCAACACCTCCGGAGACAGTCTCCCTCTTGCTCATTGGACAGCAGCCCTTTCTTCCTGGAGAACAAAAGATTATAAAAACGCAGCTCACTATTTCTCAACAGCAGCTGAACATGATGAAGGATATCCACTTTTAAAATCAAGCGCTGGTTTTTGGGCTGCGAGAGCTTATCTTAAAATGGGTGAATTTCAAAAGGTGGGAAACTACTTAGAACTTGCTTCAGGCCAACCCAGAACATTTTATGGTTTGCTTGCCCTTTATATGATGGGTGATCATCTCGAAAATATTTTAGATGAAGAATCTCATCCAGAAATTGTCACAAAAACCTCTTTTTCACATCCTGCATTAAACAGATTTTACGCATTAAAACAAGTTGGGAAAACAGCCCTGGCTGAAAAAGAACTCGCAGCTCTTTATTTAAGTTTAAGTAAAGAAAAGAAAGAAAAATTTATTCAATATGCAAGACAAAGGGGATTTTACAAAGAGCTAACCTCTTTAACAGGTGTTTCTCTTGACACAAAAGAAAGGTTTCCCCTTCCAAATTGGACTCCTTTGAATAATTGGCGTGTCAAAAAAGAATTAGTCTTTGCTTTTGTGAGACAAGAATCTTGTTTCAACAAACATGCAAGAAGTATCGTTGGGGCCAGAGGATTAATGCAAATCATGCCACAAACAGCAAAAATTATTGCAAAAATGAGTGGCATTAATTTCAACATATCTAAAATGGAAAACGAATCATATAATTTAGCATTGGGACAAAACTATTTGCTTTATTTAATGGAATTACCAGCGATTAATTACAATTTAATCTTTACAGCTGTTGCCTATAATGCTGGTCCAGGTAATTTAATTAAATGGAAAAAACAAATGCTCTATCAAGAAGACCCCCTCCTCTTTATCGAGAGCATTCCTTCCCGTGAAACACGTGGATTTGTTGAGAGAATTATGGTTAATTTCTGGATTTATAGCTCACTAACAAAATCATCTTTTGAGAGTATTGATGCTGTTATTCAAGGCAAATGGCCAATGTATCAACCTTAGTTATTGCTTCTTCCTTTATCTGTCGTAGGCATTCTTTCATCCCCAGAAGATACAGGAACAACTTGTGAAGCCCCTGACAAAGCATCAGGCGCCTGCCTTTGCGATTGGTCTGGAACTTTTGTTGCTTGCCCTTTGTCATCCACATTAACAGCTGTTGCTTCAGCATGCCCCATTCCCGAAAGAACAGGCTCGGTTTTGTTTGAAGCTCTTTCACTTGTTTCTGCAGCACGAACAATATTTCCCAATGGGGACGACCCCTTTTGAGAGGCTAATTCTTGCATACCCTTAGCAAGACCAATTCCCACCAATTTTGCAGCAGCCTGGCCAAAAGCTTCAGGTTTTATTTGACTGGCTTCTTGTTGCGCAGTTGTACGCAATTGTTGTTGCATTGCATAATCTTTATCAGACTGAGAAACAACAACTGAAACAGGAATAATCGGCGCAGCTACACGCTGAGCCATCATTTGATCTTTTTCAGCCTGAATATTTGCTCGCTCACTCATTTGAAGAGCCTTTTGTTCTTGTTCTTTTTTTAGTTCAGACGTTTCTTTTATTTTTGAGGATTGTTCTGCAAGAAAAGAAGGATTTTTTCCCTCTTTAGAAGAAGTTTTTAAAGCATCCAACTTCGTTGCTTGAGAAAGGCGCTTTTCCTCTTCTTTCAATCTTTGCTCTTCCTTTTCAACAGCTAAAAGGATTTTTTTAGCTTCTTCTTTTGTAAAGGCAATATTTTCTTTTTTAGCAACTGGAGCCCCAACTTTTGCAGGGCGTTGTGGTGCTTTCAAAATCTGAATAATATCTTTATTCTGAGGTAAAAGCCCATCATTTTGAGCTCTTTTTTGAGCTTCTTTTTCAAGAACAGAGGTTAAAGACTTTTTTTCGGCCTGAACAACTTTTTTTTGCAAATCTGGGAGTACAGATTTTAGTTCCGAATCCTTATTAATGCGCTTTTTAAGTGCATTAAACATTTTTTGCAAAAAGGTCATATCATCTTTACCTTTTGTCTTTTGCTTAAAATATTTCACAATCTGATTATTCAATAAAACATCTTTTAAATATGCTTTAAATCCAAGGCCTAAGAGCAACTCGTCAAACATTGAATTTTTCACCGATAAATCGCCATTCCTCAATTTAGCCCCTTGAATACCATAAAGCAACACATCAAAAAACTTTTGAAGTGGACTTCTTTGTTTTTTGTTTGGATTATCTATTTGACGTTTAAAATCTATATTTTCAGGTTGTTTGGGAATATTTAGAAACGGATCTTTTTGAACAGTTATTGGTTTTTGAACTTCTTGAACAAGCTCATTTTCATCCTCGGTCCCATCTGTATCACCAGAAGTCTCCGTGTCATCATCGTCATCATCCTCTTCTTCATCAAAATCCTCGTCCGTTTCTGGATCATCTGGATCTGTTGGAAATGGTTTCTTTTTTTTACGTTTTTTCTTTTTTCGAACAGCATAAAACGGATCCATAGCAGATGGTGTCTCTATTACATTTTGTTCAGTTTGTCCTTCAACTGGTTTTTCATCAATATCTGCTTGCATAAACCCTCCCAACTTCAAATTTATGTGTTTATTATAACAGAAAAGCATTTTTTTGGCAATAAAAAATGTATTTTTGAAAATATTCTTGATTTTTGCATAATTTTGTGCCTAAATAAACCTCGATTAAAAATCCAGCGAAATGCTGAAAAAGTGAACTAGAATAAAGGAGATAATATATGACAGTTCGTGTTGCTATTAACGGTTTCGGCCGTATTGGACGTTTAGTCTATCGCGCTTTCTTAGAATCAGGACGTAAAGATATTGATATCGTTGCTATCAACGACTTAGGTGATGCAAATGCAAATGCTTATCTTTTAAAATACGATTCAATTCACCGCGCAACACCATTTGATGTTCGTGCAGAAGGTGAATACATCATTGCTGGCGATTACAAAACAAAAGTTATCGCTCAACGTGATCCAACACAACTTCCTTGGAAAGAAATGGATATCGATATCGTAATGGAATGTACAGGTATCTTCACAGCTAAAGAAAAAGCTATGGTCCATATCAATGCTGGTGCAAAACGTGTTCTCGTTTCTGCTCCTTCACAAGGCGCTGATAAAACAATCGTTTATGGCGTTAACCAAGACACATTAACAGCTGAAGACCTCGTTGTTTCAAATGCATCTTGCACAACAAACTGCTTGGCTCCTGTCGCTTATGTTTTGGATAAAGAATTTGGCATTGAACAAGGTTTCATGACAACAATTCACTCATACACAAACGATCAAAAAATCTTAGACCAAGTCCACAAAGACTTGTACCGTTCTCGTGCAGCTGCTATGAGCATGATTCCAACATCAACAGGTGCTGCAAAAGCTGTTGGTTTGGTTTTACCTCAATTAGCTGGCAAATTAGATGGTGTTTCAATCCGTGTTCCTACACCAGACGTTTCAATCGTTGATGCAAACCTCATCTTGAAAAAAGCTGTCACAAAAGAAGAAGTTAACGCTGTGATGAAAAAATATGCAGAAACAGAATTAAAAGGTGTTTTAGGTTACAACGAATTACCACTCGTTTCTGTTGACTTTACACACAACGCTCACTCTTCAACATTTGATGCAAACGGCACAAAAGTTATGGGTGGCACACAATTACGTGTAATGAGCTGGTACGACAACGAATGGGGCTTCTCAAACCGTATGCTCGACACAGCTGCTTACATGGGTAGCTTAATTAAATAATTTTTAAAAGAGGCAAAAGCCTCCTTTAAAAAGGAATGCTTTAGAAGGAGGGAATTGTAATTTTTTTGCAAATCCCTCTTTTTAATTTAATAACAATAAAGGAAATCAAATGACATATAAAACATTAAATGACTTTGACTTCAGTGGAAAAACTGTTTTTGTTCGTGCAGACTTAAACGTTCCAGCAAAAGAAGGTAAAATCACAGATACAACTCGTATCGATAGATTTGTTCCCACACTGAAAGAACTTGTTGAAAAAGGAGCAAAAGTTGTTGTTGCTTCTCACTTTGGTCGTCCAAAAGGTGAAAAAAATCCAGAATTTACAATGGCATTTTTAGCTCCTGCTTTGGAACAAGCAAGTGGTTTAAAAGTAACATTTGTGAACGATTGTATCGGGAATGAAAGAGACACCATTGTTCGTAACATGAACACAGGAGATGTTGTTTTACTTGAAAACCTACGCTATTACGCTGGGGAAGAAAAAAATGATAAAACTTTTGCAGAACAGCTCGCAAGTGGTATCGATATTTACGTTGATGATGCTTTCTCAACAGCTCACCGTGCACACGCTTCAACAGAAGGTATGGCTCACCTTTTACCAAGAGCAGCTGGCAGATTGATGCAAGAAGAATTAGAAGCTCTTGATAAAGCTCTTGGGAATCCAGAACGTCCAGCCGTTGCCGTTGTTGGTGGTTCAAAAGTTTCAACAAAACTTGATTTATTGGGTAACCTTGTTAAAAAAGTTGATTACCTTTGCATTGGTGGGGGTATGGCTCACACATTCTTGGCTGCAAAAGGCATTCCAATGGGAGAAGGCTCCCTTGTTGAAACAGGCATGATTTCAACAGCAAAAGAAATTATGGATAACGCAGGCAACTGTAAAATCGTTCTTCCAGTTGATCTTGTTTGGGCTGACAAATTTGGCGAAGGTCAAACGCCTCATACATCAGATGCAAATGAAGTTCCTGCAGGAAAAGTTTTGCTCGATATTGGCGAAAAATCTGTGAAAGAATTTGTTGAAGTTATTAAAAATTGTAAAACACTCATCTGGAATGGACCTGTTGGTGCATTTGAATTAAAACCTTTTGATAAAGGCACAAATGATATTGCTACTGAGGTTGCAAAACTCACAAAAGAAGGTAAACTCACATCTGTTGCTGGTGGTGGGGATACTGTTTCAGCACTTAAAAAAGCTGGTGCAGAACCTGATTTAACATATGTTTCAGCTGCTGGTGGCGCTTTCCTTGAATGGATGGAAGGCAAATCACTCCCAGGTGTTGCAATTTTAGAAAAATAACTTTTCTAAAAACAAAAAACCACCGGCCTAGCCGGTGGTTTTTTTTTGAATATCACACAGCTTTTAAAACACCATTAATCCACCAAAGCTGTTTTTTTGGATTTATATATATGTTGATACTGCCCAGAAATATGCCCAATAACAATTCCTTGGTGACCTTTGTTTTCTTCAATAACTTCTTTTTTTTGAACAACAATTTCTTTTTGAATAATGGGTTGTTGCCTTGAAGCTAAAAAATCATATTCAGGTGCAAACTTTTCACCAATAAAGAAAGACAAAGAAGTTAAAACTACCAAATAACTTAATCTTTTTATGATACTCATATTACCCTCCATAACAAGGACATATCCTTTCGTTATAATACTATTGTATCATATCTTTTTGTTTTGTCAAGTTATTTTAATAATGTTTTTTTTAAACACTCATAATTTAAAGTAATTTTATAAATCATCTATCCTTTTGAATAAGCTCTTGCGCAATATCTTCAGGACTTTTATTTCCTTCTGTTAATAAAAATGATTCAAATTTACTTTTATCCAGTGAAGAATCGTGTTTTAAATTTGCTTTCAAACTCCATTCTGCAGCTGACATAATTAAATATTTTTCAACAGATGGATTAGCTTCTTTTTTACCATTAACTAAATAATCTTGAATAATAAGAGGGGCTTTCATATCTCCTGTTGCAGCATAAATTGCCCATAAGCAGTCTAAATCAGCAGCTTCGTCTATTTCTTTATACCCATTTCTCATTAATCCGATTAATTGTTCACGATTCCAACTTTCCATATCAATGATATAACTCATTGATTTTGATAAAGGAAGGTCATTAATCTTTTTCTTTAAATGAGGCGTTTCTTGTACCATTCCGTGATAAAAGCACATCACAGGAACAATAGAATTAATATTTTTCCTCATTTGACGGATTCGTTCTATCTTCGAAAATTCATCTGAAAGATATTTCATAACTTTTAAGGCATTTTCATCACTTTTGTATAAGTGATATTTTGAAAATAACTCTTGAGCACTCAGTTCTTTGGAATAAGAATTTGAAGAGAAACAAAAAACACATATAAAAGCAAAAAAAAGAGCACGAATCCTGTTTAACATTTTATCTCCTAAAAAATATATTCAAATCTAAACTTTCACATTATTTTTAATTTTAGAACGTTCATTATCTATCTTTTTGAGGTATCCAATAATTTGCCTTTTTAGGCTGTGTAGACGGTTTCAAAATTTTTTGAGGTGTATTTTCTTTCTTTTGTTCTTTATTCATCTCACCAGAAAAGTAATAAGCGCCTGTAATAATTGAAACACTCAGAAGAAAACCCAATACACCCGTCGTAAGACAACTTTTAAATTCAGCCTTTGCAGTATCCATAAAAACCTCCTTTACGCATCATACAATGATAGCGTATTAAATATCACCCTAAAAAACAAGTAAAATTATTTCATATATGTTAAATATAACAAAATCTCATCTTCTTTAAAGTAAATGATAGCTTTTTTAAGTCATCTACATTTCTTATTATCATCAAAAATATAGTTAAAAAGAAGAGGAAACGCAAAAACTCCAATTATATTTAACTAGGGTAGTATAAAAAATTCTTTCTTTAAAATTAATTTAAACGTTCTTTTTGTTCATTTTTATACTGAGATTTAAGAATCTGTGTTTTCTCAGCCTTTTGAATAACCTGAGCAGGTTTAGGTTCCTCTTTTTCACTTTTTTTTGTGGTATTTGAAAAAACACCTAAATATGTTGATACAGCTAATACTGTTAACAAAGAAGAACAAACGCCTATATTTGAAATAGGTTCATAATCTTCATATACTTTTCTTTTCATGGGTACCCTCTTTTCTTTATCTAGAATGAACAAGTTTTTCATTTTCCTTTAAACACAAAGCATCCACCTTTTGTGAACAAACAGAAACAGGTACTTTTTGCGCTATTTCTGTCCCTTTTGAAACTGGTTGTAGGTGTCTTTCTTGAGAAGCTAATGCGACAACAGATAGTATAACCATAAAGCCTAACGTTGACCAGCCATTTTTATTAGAATGAAGCTCTTTTTCATAGCGACAACGTAACAAAAACGCTTCTTTTTCAAATTTAAAATTTTTATTTTCTTTTATCATGCAAAACCTTTTTTCTAGTTAACCCAAATTTGTATTTAGATAGCGATATATCCAAATGCAAATAACACTTAGTCAAAAGACTAATCCAATGTAGGCCACACTCTATTTTAATTCATTTATTTTATACAGGAAACGAATCCTTATAAAACAAAACCGTCATCCAATAGAGACATGACACTCATACCCACAAAAAAGCATTTAAACACGCAAATAAAAGCAATTTCTTTTAACTAGGTCAAAGATAGGCATAAACATAAAAGTTTATCAAAAAACCCAAAAAAAAGGCCCCTAGGATGAGTAGGGGCAAGGAGGGTAAAGGAGGGAGGGAACAAGGAGGTAAGGAGAACGAGTGTATAAAAGGTTCGGCAGTGACCTACTCTTCCGCAGCTTAAGCTGAAGTACCATTGGCGCAGTAAAGTTTCACGGCCGAGTTCGGAATGGGATCGGGTGGTACCTTTACGCAATAGCCACCGAACCATTGATAC
>JAFTTR010000030.1 GCA_017466695.1 Alphaproteobacteria bacterium
CATAAGAAGGGAGGGTGTTAATAAAACTAAAAGTGCTAGAATAAAAGCAATACCTGTTTCGTGGTGTAGAATAACCTACATAAGAAAAGAATATGGGGTTAAATAATATTTTAGAGAGGGAAATA
This sequence comes from Alphaproteobacteria bacterium, assembly GCA_017466695.1. Taxonomy (GTDB): domain Bacteria; phylum Pseudomonadota; class Alphaproteobacteria; order CAAHEQ01; family UBA3637; genus RGIG4140. The sequence goes on from JAFTTR010000030.1 coordinate 126, forward strand.
ACATAAAAAACCCATTCTAAGTAGAATGCCCTGCATACAAAAGGTGCGGATAAATAAAACTAAAAGTGCTAGAATAAAAGCAATACCTGTTTCGTGGTGTAGAATGACCTACATAAGAAAAGAATATGGGGTTAAATAATATTTTAGAGAGGGAAATAACATAAAAAACCCATTCTAAGTAGAACGACCTACATAAGAAGGGAGGGTGTTAATAAAACTAAAAGTGCTAGAATAAAAGCAATACCTGTTTCGTGGTGTAGAGTAACCTCCATGAGAAAAGAATATGGGGTTAAATAATATTTTAGAGAGGGAAATAACATAAAAAATCCCTTCGCGGTGTAGAACGACCTACATAAGAAGGGATTTTTTATAGTTAGTTGCCCTATAAAATATTATTTAGAGTTGCATTGTGGGCATGGATCATTAGGATCTGGACATGGACATACAACTTTTGGAGCTTCTTTCGTTTCTTGATATGTTTCCCACCAGGTTTTTTCTGGGAGTGGTTCTGGCATTGGGACAACTTCAACTGGTTTTTCGGTAACTGTTTCTGTTGTTGTAATGGTAACGGTTTTAGGTTCTTCGATTAATGGAGGGCATTCTTCTTGTCCACAAGGAGTTGCTGGGATTTGCATTTCATAAACACCATCTTGTTGTTGATAAACGCAAGGTTGCCCTGGGAGAGAAACACAGGTTGCTGCTGATTGAGCAGGAACAGGTTGTGTTTCAGAAACTTGAACAGGAACTGTTGTTACAACAGTACTTGTTTCAATCCCTGCTGCATGCAGAATTGCAGGATTTGTTGGTTTTAATTCCCCATTTGAGACAACGGCAACAGGTTGCCCATCACAAGAGGTTGTAACAGAATATGTTCTTGGTCTTTGTTTTTTGTAGGTTGCAATCAAACAATCACGATATGTTGAATGAGAATCTGCAAATTGACACCCTAACTCTGCACGCAATTCGTTGCGATTTTGAATACGCACTTCTGCAGCTTCTTCAATATCTGGCTGATAACTTGTACATGCTGATAACAGCATTAAAACAGGAACCAAAGAACTTAATTTTTTCATACCCCTCTCCTTACAAGAAAAAAATAGTTGACTATTATTTTTTTTATACTCTCCTTTAAAATAAAAATCAATACCTTATTTTACTTTTTTTTCACTAATGCAACAATGGGGACCAAGCAGGTGCAGAGGCACTGTTAGGAGTAATCAATTGACGTTCATTATATCCTGTAATATCAATGGTATACAACCTTGAATCTCCACCTGAACCATCACTTCTTGAAGGCGCTTTTCGATAGAACATCAGCACACGACCATTGGGCGCCCATGATGGAGATTCAACCAAAAATCCATTTGTAATTAAGCGTTCCCCTGATCCATCTGGTTTAATCACACCAATATGGAATTGCCCATGTCTGATTTTTGTAAAGGCAATATAATCACCTCTTGGTGACCAAACAGGTGTGGCATATGTGCCTTCACCAAAACTAATGCGATGCGCATTCGAACCATCTGCATTCATAATATAAAGTTGTTGATTTCCCCCTCTATCTGAACTAAACACAATTTGTTTTCCATCAGGTGAATAACTGGGAGATGTGTTAATAGAGGGATGATTTGTTAATTGAACTTGTTTTTTCGTTGCTAAATCATAGGTATAAATATCTGAATTGCCTCGTCTTGCTAATGAAATAAGCAACTTTTTCCCATCAGGAGAAAAACGAGGGGCAAAAGTCATCCCTTTAAAATTACCAACCAAAGTGGAACTTCTTGTATTCACATCCATCAAATAGACTTTTGGATTTCCATCCTTATATGAAAAATAAGCAACTTCTTTCATATTCGGTGAAAAACGAGGGGTTAAAACAAGGTCTTTTCCATCTGTTAAATAGGTTAAATTAGCCCCATCTTGATCCATAATAGCCAAGCGTTTAACCCGTTTCATCTGGTTCCCTCTTTCATCAATAAAGGCAACTCTTGTGTCAAAATATCCTTTTTCCCCCGTCACACGTTCATAAATAGCATCAGCAATCATATGCGCCAATTTACGCCAAGACTTTGAATCAGCTGTGAATGATTTAGCGTATAACTCTGTCCCTGCATACACATCATAAATGCGAAAAGCAACTGTCATCTTACCAAAACGTTCTGTTACAGTTCCATAAATCAAAGCCTGCGCATTAATCGCTCGCCAATCGTTAAAATTTGGACGTGTGTCAATGCTTGAAAATTTTTGAATATAAGCATTTGGATTGATATGTCTGAATAAACCTGATCTTTCTAAATCATCCACAACAACCTGCGTCAGTTCATCCCCATCATCCCCAATTAAGTCCGGCATGGCAAATGGCAAAGGTTCCGACTGAGCCCCTGTAACATCAATGCGAATTTCAGCTTTTGATGAAGAAATACATCCCAAAAATACAATCAACAAAACCAATAAAAATTTCTTCATTAGTACACGCCTCCATCCACAGGGTTCATTCTTAAATAAATTTGTTTCCACGAATTATACATATTGGGTCGCTTGTTCGCTAAAATTCTAAAAGGAGAGTCTTCCCCTTTGGCATCACAAACATAAATAGCTCGTTTTGCACTTTCAGCCATTGATCTGAAAATAGGATCTTGTTTCATATTCAAAATCTTCACTTCCCTAACGGACCCATCTTTGTTAATAAATGCTCTGACTTCAATAATCATCTTGTCAGCATCTTGAACACCGGCATTCACATTCCAACAAGAACGTATCTTATTAGCAATTAGGTCTTTTTCTGAAATTGTCAAATCATTCATCAAAGAACCTTCCGTTCCCCCAGCAATTCCTTTATTCACCGTTTCACCAGAAGCAGGAAGAGCTGCTTTTTGTGGCGCTGGATTGGCAGCTTTTCTGACCTTTTCAACAGAGGCTAATAAACTTTGTAAGCCTTGATTTTGTTTTTTAGGAACAGGTTTGGGAGCAACTTTTGGTTGTTTTTTGGGCTGAGGCTTTGGTTTTTCTTTTTTCACTTCTTTTTTAGGCTCTTTTTTCTTCACCTCTTTTTTGGGTTCTGTCTTTTTTTCTTGAACTTTCACAGCCTCTTTTTTAGGAGCAACTTCTTTTGGTTTTTGAGGCTCAACCTTTGGAGCTGGCTCAACCTTTTTCACCAAAGGGGTTTTATTTTCTTTTTTAGGTTCAACTTTTTTTTCTTCTTTTTTAACTTCTTGAGGTTGAGGCGTTTCTTTTTTCACCTCTTTAACAAGAGGGGGCAAGTTTGTTTTTTCATCAATTTTAACTTTTGTTAAATCAACCATCAAAATAGCTGGTGGCGATTTTTCAAACTCGTCTGTATTCCAAGCAAAATTAAAACACATTAAAATTAAAATAAGAATATGAAGACCAACAGACAGCCCCAAACAAGACGAGTGTCGTGATATTTCGTGTTCATCTTCATAAAAATTCATCATCTAATTTTGCCCCATTATTTTTGCATCTGTTTTCAAACCAACTTGGGTGTAACCAGCACTTCTGAGCAATGCCATCACTTCGATAACCGTTCCATAAGAGGCAGCTTTATCCCCACTAATCACCATTGCAATACTAGGGTTTTCAGTTACAATAGCTCTCACTTTATCCACTAACTTATCCATCCCAATTGGTTGAGTTCCAACAAAAATTTGACCTTTTGAATCCACACTAATATCCAATGTTTTTTCATCCCCTTCAATTTGCTTACCATCACCTTTAGGTAAATTTAAAGGGATACCAGATGTCAACATTGGTGCTGTCAACATAAAAATAGCTAATAAACAGGTCATCACGTCAATCAATGGCGTCAAATTAATTTCAGCCCGAATGCGTGTGCGTCTTGATGTTCTAGCCATTATTCACTCTCCACTTGTTCAATTTGACGAGAAAGAATAGCACTCAGTTCATCTGAAAATGTTTCCATCCTGTGTGCAATGCGATCAATATCATTTGTTAATTTGTTATACGCAATCACAGCAGGAATAGCAGCAATCAAACCAACAGCCGTTGTGAACAAAGCTTCAGCCACCCCAGGCGCCACAGCTGCAATATTTGTGCTTTGTGTCAAACCAATGGCGTTAAAGCTATCCATAATTCCCCAAACAGTTCCAAATAACCCAAGCAATGGGGCAACAGAGCCCGTTGAAGCAAGAAAAATCATCTTTGTTTCAAGCTTATCTACTTGTTTATCAATGGAAATTTGCATCATTTTATCCACACGCTTTTGAATTTTAATGGCTGCACCTGTTTTTTTCTTTTCAGCCAAAGATCTGCGAAACTCCTTAATCGCTGCCACAAAAATAATCGCCAATGGATTGGATGGATTTTTCACATGATTGTTATAAATTGCCTCCAACGACCCACCGGACCAGAACTGTTCTTCAAACGCTTTCATACCCAAACGAATTCGTTTTAATAAAAAGGCTTTATCAAAAATAATTGCCCAACAACAAATTGAGGCAAATAACAAGCCCAAAATCAACAATTTCATAAACAAATCTGAATCCACGAACATGGAATACATGGATAAAGAGGAACGGCTCGCTACTTCATTCATTATTTATTCTCCTCATTTTCTAAATTATATCTTGTAAACTTCTCTTTTAAATCAGCTGACATACGAATAGGCGTTAAAGTCATTGGATTAATCACAGCTAATTGCAATTCAATTGAAACCATTTCTTTTCCTTCAACAACAAAGGAATGCTTCATAACCAAACTTGCATTTTTGATTTCCTTGACACTTGTTTGAACTTGAATAACATCATCTAATCTAGCTGGCGCTTTATATTGAATATTCGCATTTCTTAAAACAAAGGCTACCCCTTGTTCAATAAGTTTTTTGTTTGATAAACCCATTTCAACCAACAATTCAGATCGAGCCCTTTCAGCAAAATCTAAATATTTTGAATGGTAAACAATGCCACCAGCGTCTGTGTCTTGGTAATAAACACGCACCAAATAGTTATGTATCATTTTAAATTCTCCAACAAATCTGGCTGAACCATATTTTTAGGAACACTCATTCCCAAATGACTGTAACCAGCCTGAGAAAGAACTCGCCCTCTTGGCGTTCTCATCACAAGGCCTAACTGCATCAAATAAGGTTCAATAATTTCTTCAATCGTATCTCTTTCTTCTGACAAGGCAGCGCACAATGTTTCTGCGCCCACAGGGCCACCTCCATATTTTAAAGCAATACATGTTAAATACCGTCTATCCATCAAGTCAAGACCGGAATTATCAACTTCTAATCTCGTCAACGCCATATCAGCAATATCAGCCGTTACAGCTTTATTTAAGGCAAAATCTCTGACACGTCTTAATAAACGACCAGCAATACGAGGTGTTCCACGGGATCGTTTAGCAATTTCCATCGCACCATCTTCTGTCATTTCAAGTTGCATGATTTGAGCCCCTCGTTTGACAATTTTCATCAACTCTTCAGGTTCATAAAACTCTAATCGCATCGGAATACCAAACCTGTCCCTTAACGGTGTAGATAAAAGACCACTTCTTGTCGTCGCCCCCACCAACGTAAAAGGAGGCAAGTCAATCCGCACTGAGTGAGCTGCCGGCCCTTCCCCAATGATAATATCTAATTGAAAATCTTCCATTGCTGAATAAAGAACTTCTTCCACCGTTGGATTTAAACGGTGAATTTCATCAATAAACAGTACATCTCTTGGCTCTAAATTCGTTAAAATTGCAGCCAAATCCCCAGCCTTTGAAATCATTGGTCCTGATGTTGGACGAAACCCAACACCCAACTCTTTTGAAATAATTTGAGCCAAAGTTGTCTTTCCAAGTCCTGGAGGGCCAAATAACAATGTATGATCTAAAGCATCTCCTCTTTCTTTTGCAGCTCTGATAAAAACTGCCAAATTCTCACACAAGACTTTTTGACCAGTAAAATCAGCCAAGCATTGAGGACGAATTGAGTTGTAAATTTCCTCATCTTGCGCTGTTTTTTTTGGGGTAATTAATCTATTTTCAGCCATTTACTTTACCCATTTCTTTTAATGTTAATCGAATAACATCTGACAAAGTTGCCTCTGGATTTAACTTTAATGTTTCAGATGCCTTAATCCCAGCTTCTGTTCTTGAATATCCCAAATTGACCAAAGCAGAAATTGAATCTTGTAAAATTCTTGAATCTGTAGCAACCGATGTTGCAGCACCAACCGGATTCATCTCCATCATATCTGCTGTTAACAAGCCAGCTTTTCCCTTTAATTCAGTCACAATTCTTGTGGCTAACTTTGGGCCAATTCCTGACACACGTGTAAAAGCCTTATTATCCCCTGTTGCAACAGCCATCGAAATTTCATTTAATCCTAAGGAAGACAAAATCGCCATTCCCACTTTAGCGCCCACACCTTGAACACCTGTTAATGTATTAAAAACTTCTTGTTCCGATAAAGAGGCAAAACCAAAAAGATGAATATGATCTTCCCTGACCTGTGTTTCAATAAAAAGAGAAACACTTTCTCCCTTTGGTAAACTTGCAACAGTTTTTGTCGAACAAAAAACACGATACCCTACACCATTAACGTTCAAAAAAATAAAACCATCAAAAATACCGCCAACAAAACCTGTTAATTTCCCAATCATATCAAACCGTTTTACACCTTCTTATTCAACACATAAAAACCATCTTAAAATCTAAAAGAAATCAAATAAAACCTCTTTTTGTTCTCAGTAAACACTCTACTAAAAAAAAAATAAAATTGCAATCCTTTATTTTAACTTTACTTTATTATTTTTTTTGTGTATGTTAATACATTATTAACCTTTTAAATTTGAAACCGATTCTTTTATAAATACGAGGAGTATCATTGTATGATGGAAGAAACCATGCGTATTCCCCCACAAAACTTGGAGGCTGAACAAGCTCTCCTTGGTGCGATTTTATCAAACAATCGTGCAATGGAAAAGGTTTCAGAGTTTTTGCGTCCAGAATGTTTTGCCAACCCTGTTCATGGCAAAATTTATGAAGCTTGCAAATTTTATATTGACCAAGGAAGAATTGCAGACCCAATCACTCTCAAAGCATACTTTGAGCATGATGACAAACTCAAGGAAGTGGGGGGCGCTTCCTATTTAATGCAACTTGCAGCAGCTTCTGCAACCATTATTAACGCAGCCGATTACGGTCGCCAAATTTTAGATAGATACATTCGAAGACAGCTGATTGCCCTTGGCAATGATGTTGTGAATGACGCTTTTTCAATTTCAATTGATGAAGAAGCTATTTCACAAGTCGAACATGCTGAAAAAAGGCTTTATGAAATTGCCAACGCTGGTGAACTGAGTGGTGGACCACAAATTTTAAACACAGCCTTGCAAGCAACATTGATGTCTGCTCAAAAAGCAATGAACACACCCTCTGGTGTTTCTGGCGTTACAACAGGCCTTGTCGAGATGGATAAGTTACTCGGTGGTTTACACGATTCTGACTTGCTTATCTTAGCTGGTCGTCCTGCCATGGGAAAATCAGCCCTTGCTTTAACAATAGCTTACAATGCTGCTGTTAAATTTGAAGAAGAAAATAAAAAACCAGGAGCCGAGAAAAAATCAGTTGCCTTTTTCTCCCTTGAAATGTCAGCTGAACAATTAGCTGGGCGTATTTTATCAGCCAAAGCTGAAGTTTCAGGCCACTTGATGAGAACAGGTAAACTCACCGATCAACAATTTGATGAATTAGCAGCTGGTGTTGCTTTGCTCAGTCGTGTTCCTCTTTATTTAGATGAAACACCAGGTATCACTGTTTCAGCGATTAAAAATAGAGCCAGACGCCTCAAACGAGATAAAGAAAAAGGCCTTGGGCTTATTGTTATTGACTACTTACAGCTCATCAATTCAGCTGGCAGAAGCGAAAACCGTGTTCAAGAATTGTCAGAAATGACAAGGCAACTTAAAATTATGGCAAAAGAACTCAATGTGCCAGTTCTTGTTTTATCACAACTTTCTCGTTTAGTGGAACAACGGGATAATAAACGTCCTCAACTATCTGACCTTCGTGAATCTGGCTCCATTGAGCAGGATGCTGATATTGTGATGTTTGTGTTCCGTGAGATTTACTATTTACAAAATGATGTTCCAGTTAAACACCTAAACGAAACACCGGAGAAATTTGCTCTTCGAATGAAGGAATGGGAAGATAAAAAAATCCTTCTTGCTAATCAAGCTGAAGCCATTATTGCCAAACAGCGTCACGGACCTGTCGGCACAGTTAAGCTCTATTTCAATGGTGAATTTGGTAAATTTGGCAATTTAGAGCAATAAGCTCATTTCATAAAAAGCACCTAAAAAAAACATAAAAAACCCCTGCTTATACAGGGGTTTTATTACACATTATTTTTCAAAAAGAAGATTATTCTCTTGCGTTATTTGTTCGATTTTGACTCCTTCCAGGTTTAGAAGCATCACTTGAATTTTGGCGCAACGTTTCATTTAATCCTTGAGGTTTTCTTCTTGTCAACACATTTAAAATAGAACGGTCCGTTGGGGTTGCAACTTCTTTTGCAATATCAACAGGCGTTTTACCTTGCTCATTTTTAATATCAACACGAGCTCCTTGTTCACTCAACAATTTAACAGTTGGATATAACTTATCTTTAGTGGCTATATGCAAGGCTGTATTGCCAGATTCATCTTGTACATTCAAATCAATATTTGGATGTTTAATTAAAAAAGGAATAACATCTTTTGCGTGATGTTTCAAAGCAACCATCAATGGCGTTTTTCCCTCTTTATTCAAAGCATTTATATCAGCCCCAGCTTCAATTAAATATTTCATTGCTTCAGGATTATTTGCTTTTGCAAAATCAGACAAAGCTTCATCATACATCAAATCAAAACACTCTTTTGCAAGGGCTTGTGCTGATTTTTTATTACCACTTTTAACAGCCTGTGTAAATTCTTTATACAGCTTATTCTTTTTAGCCGTACGCATCGCTTGAAGTGTCGCTTTAACACCTCTTGTATAGGCTTTCATAGATCTTTCTGCTTGAGGAATGTGGTTAGCATTTTCACCATCAATAACCGGATAAGTAAACTCATCAACATTTTCCACATTTTCAGCACTTGGCGCCCAATTCTTATCTTTTCCAATTTTAATCAATTTTTCAACTGCATCTATATCATTCCGATATAAAGCTTGATTGATTGCTTGTTGAAAATCTTGTTGTGTTGAATGAGCTAAAACCGATTGAACAATTTTTGATTTTTTATAATCCCCCTCATAGGGTAGTGTATCAACAGCCACTAATAAATGATTTTTCCCATCAATGCAAACCTCTTTATCAAAAGATTCGCCTGATGAATACCCAATATATCTTCTTGTTTTTTTATCATCAGAATCAAAAACACCATTTGGATCTGGTGTACCAATAAAGTTATACTGTGGACGCTCAGCAATGCTTTCATATTCATCAGGGCCCATTATGTCCGTGTCTGGCAAATCATGTCCCTTGTAATATTGAAACATCTGTTCAGCAACAGCTGTATTTTCCCTATAAATCGCCATGTGAATTGGCATATATCCATTTTTTGCTGGTGTATTTAAAAATTCAATTCTCTTTTCTTCAGGAAGTGTTGCCACATAAGCCATATATTTATTGATAAATTCAGAATCTCCAGTTTTAAACGCTTCCCAAAGTTTTTGAGACATTGTATGTGGATTTAAATTAGATGTTGTATTCATTTTATCCCCCTTATTTTAAGTATTATCTACAAAGAATAGTAGCATACCCTCTGATTTTGCGCAAGAAAAAAAGATAAAGATAAAAAAATTATCGCCGTGTAAAAGAGCTACATAAGATGATTTTTTTTGCTTTAGATACACAAAGAATGGTCCGGATACACGTTTTTAACACAATAGATAAAGATAAAAAAAATTATCGCCGTGTAGAACAGCTACATAAGATGATTTTTTTTTGCTTTAGATGCACAAAGAATGGTCCGGATACACGTTTTTAACACAATAGATAAAGATAAAAAAAATTATCGCCGTGTAGAAGAGCTACATAAGATGATTTTTTTTGCTTTAGATATGTGTTAAAAACGTGTATAAAAGAGCATCTTTAAAAACAAATTGCCCTCTTTCATCCTTCATCTTATAATAATTTTTGCGTATACCGGTTTTTTGAAAACCTATTTTTTCGTATAAAGAAATGGCCGGTGTATTTTGAATATTCACTTCTAGGAAGATTTGGCGCACATTGTTTTGTTTTGCGTATTGGATTAGGTGAGTTAAGAGGGAAAAAGCCTTCCCCTGCCCTCGAAAATTAGGATGCACCAAAATGGTTAAAATTTCAATTTCATCTAACACATGCGAAACAAGGAGCAAAGAAGAATCGTCAATCCACCCTTTAGTTGTTGGCAGGGACAAAAGGCTTAAAAATTCCTTTTTATCCCAAGGGTGCTCAAACGAAGTGGCATGTAAAGCAGCTGCCACATCCACATAGGCTTCATTTAGTTGAAATAGTGACATCAGCTTCTCTTAAATAAAGGGGTTCAGCTGGCAAATTATTTCCCCCTCGCATTTTTGCAATTTTTGCAATTTGTTGAGATAAAGAAAAACTATTTTCTCGCACCTGAAAACCAGCTTCTTTAAAAATATCAGGCACATCTGAAGCAATCAATTTAGGATTTAAAATTTTAATTTCTTCCATTGTCATCACACGAGGCTCAAAAACTTCTTCTAAAGAAGAATTATATCCAGCAACATAAAAATCCCCTCGCTTTGTATCCAAAGTAACAAGCACATCCTCCTGAGATTCATAGGCATATGCTTCCAAAGAAGAAACTCCATAAACAGGGATTCCTAATGCTAATCCCAAGCCACGAGCAGCTGAAAGCGCAATGCGTACCCCAGTGAATGAACCAGGACCAACCCCAACAGCAACAGCTGATAATTCTTTCATATTTTTCCCTGTTTTTTCAAACAAGGATTGAATTTCTGGAATCAACCGTTCAGCTTGCCCTCGAAGCATCACTTCATCAAAAGAAGCAATTAAATCCTCCCCCTCAAAAAGAGAAAGCGAAAGCGTTGTTGAAGCTGTATCCAATGATAATAAAAGCATATTTTCTCCACCAAAAATTAATTTTGCCTTATTTTACAAAAAAAGAGTAAAAAAATCAAGTTAAAACAAAAGTACAAGATCAACAAAAAAACTCATCTTCTTCCTCTGCTGTTGTAAGGCTTAGGAGTTCTTCTTCCTCATTATTTGGTTTTTCTGCCTCTTTTAAAGTGTCTTCTGATTGTTTTTGAACTTGCTTATTTTCAAGTGGATTTGGTTTAAACAATTCTTTTATTAATTCCAAAAATGTCATAAATCCTCCTATTAATTCTTCCACAATTTTATACTAATTTTTATCATCATAACAGAATTTAGTTGTTTAATGTTAAAATTTTTTTTATAAAAAAAGTAGAATGAATTTAAGGAGGGATTATGAGATATATTACTTTACTTGTTTTACTATGTTTTTCAATCACACTCAATGCAAAAGAATGTCCCAAAGAAAAACCTGTTATTTGGATTGATGAAACATGTATCACCTGTGAAAAAACCAAAACAAACCTTGAAAAAATGGGAAATATCCACTCAAAAAATCCAAATGATTTTTTCAAATTTATGAATATGCTTGAAAGTGCTCAAAAAAATTGCCCTGAAGCTCAAAATGATGATGAAAAATCTGATAAAAAGGAAGAAACAAAGTCCATAAATGGGGAATGCCCACCCGAAAAACCATTAATTGACACAAGAGGAATTTGCCATTCTTGTGATGACCCAAACCCTCTTGCAATGCCTTTTGACAAACTTGATTTATGTGAAAAGCTTTGTTCAACTGAAACGAAACGATACCAAGTTGGACCTTATTGTTTACCCAAAAAATGCCCAGATGAAACCCCGTTAATGGATAATTATGGGAAGTGCCACAGTTGCCTTTCCACCCAAAGAGATATCTATATTATTGCAGGATGTGAACACTGTAAAAACCGCTTTTTTTCAGGTGCTTGGAGTGGAAATGGATTAAAAGGCATCAGCTGTGAACTAAAAGAAAACAATCGCTTTTATGATGAGAAAAAACAACCTGCTTTTGACGAACTATTAGCAACAAATTGCCCTGACGATAAACCTATTTTAGATGAAAATGGGAACTGCCTACCCTGTATTTATCATCATGATATACCTTCCCTTAAAGGATGTGAAAAATGCCCCAACAGATCAATCACCACCATCAGTGCAACACCTTATACATATTTCTTCAATTGCGAAATAACTGAGGATGAATAACATGAAAAAATTACTTATTATGAGCTTTTTTTGTTTTTTAAGTTTAGCCTCTCTTGCAAATGAGGATTCTGTTCCTGCCATTTGCCAAAAGGGTTTTATATTAGGGGACAATGGAAACTGCTATTCTTGTAATGCACTTAAAAAATTCACACCCAAAAAATTGGCTGACTGCTCTAATTTATGCAAAACAAACGATGGCACCTACATTCGAAAATCAGGTGGTTTTGATACCTGCGAACTCATCACCTGCCCCGAAGGCTTCCAAAAAGACACTTGGGGCGACTGCAAACTAACAAATGATGAATGCCCTGAAAATGCACCATTAAAAGATATTCATGGTAACTGCTATCCTTGTTCTGAATTAGATAAAATTAAACTAAAAAATGAAGCTGATTGCGAATCTAAATGTCAAGTAAACGGCACATCAACAAGAAAAATAACCTTTTGGGGATGCGAGTTAAAAAAATGCCCTGATAATGCGATAAAAGATACTTTTGGTGAATGTATTATAGAACCTAAAGACTGCCCCGAAACACACCCTTTAAGAGAAGGCGCATCTTGCTATAATTGTTCATATAAAGGGGTCATTGATATGTCCCCTAATGATGTACATTTATGTGAAAGTATGTGCAAAGATGAACAAGAAAATCCCACACGCAAATTGTACAAAAATGCTGGCTGTGGGTTAATCAACTGTCCCCCTGATAAACCTTTAAAAGCAAGAGGCTCTTGTTATTCTTGTGATGAAATCACCTCAATTCAAGGCGCAAAAAATTGTGATATCTGTCAAGAAAAACGAATCACTATTCACACCAAAGGTGGCCATGAGAATTTTGTTTATTGTGCCTTATCTTCTTGCCCTAATGACAAACCATTAAGAGATGTAATAGGAAACTGTCATTCTTGTGATGAAGAAGATGAAGTTGGCGTCAAACCTGGTGCTTGCACCAATATTTGCAAAAATCGTATTGAAAAAAATCCTGAATTTTATCATCCTATTTTGTATACGGGCCCAGAAGCAAAACTTTGTATTCTAACTTCATCAGAAAAAGAATCAAATGCACTTTTTTCAATTAAAATTAAAGAAGTTAATAAGCCCCAAAAACTTTCGGAACCAAAATTTAAACAAAGTCATTGCCCTGAAGATAAACCCTTAATGGATTATCAAGGTGGGTGTTATGCTTGTGATGACCCAAGTGAAGTAACCTTAGATTTGTCAGATTTATGCTTTAAATGTCCTAACAGATATTTCAGAGAAACAATGCATTTTATCGATGATGATGCATTTAGGCGTTATGAGTGCATAATTTCAAACGAAAACTCCCCGAAAATCAAACGAGTTGGCAATGTTGATTACTATTATAACAAAGATAATCAATTAGAAGAAGAAATACACCATTTAACAGACCATGAATTTGCTGATGAGATGGTAAAAAGCTACAACAAAAAAGGGTATTCAAAAACCTTAAAAAAACTTGGAAAACCAATTGAAAGCAAATATTATCATAATAACGGTAAATTAAAAAGTGAAGTCATATATAAAGAAGGTGGATTAGATGAAAAAAAATATTATTATTATGACAATGGTGCCTTAAAATCTATTATTCCATACAAAAACAAAAAAATATCTAACCATTCACGGACAATTGTTAAAGAAGGTGTTGGTTTGTGGTATTATAACAATGGCAAACTTAAAGCCAAAGCTATGTATAAAGATAACAAATTTAACGGAGAATATACCTATTATGACATACATGGCAACGTCACAGAAACTGGAATGTATAAAGATGGAGAAAAAATTTCCTCCAATCCCAAAACTTCTAGAAGAAGACGCATAAACAAATAAAATGACAGTAACTAAAAATTTTTCCCAAGAAATTGGGTTTACTCTCTCGGCTTTACGAACAAACACATCGCTCTTTTTTTGTATGAAATAACTTTTTTACACCAAGTTATACAGATAAAGCAAGCGCAAGTAAGCCTATCTGCTTCTTATGGCTCAATGACTATGGATAACTTAAGCATTTATTTAGATGCTTTACCTCAACCAGTTTTGCATGAACTTTTTACAGAATCTGGCAATAAAATTGCACACCACAAATTCAAAATTCCTCAAGAAAATAAAAAAACATTCCATACATAAAAATTCACAAAAAATCGCACAACCCACTTTAAACAGATGTTAAATTTTTATTGAAAAAATCATAAAAATAAGATATACTTTTTGCAACAAAAATGGGGAATTTTTGAGGTTAAAAAAATTCCAATGTTTAATATTTTTAAATTATTTAGAAAAAAGCACTATTACGAAATCAAATGCTCCTACACCTACACAGCTTCAGATAAAAAAGGCAATATGTGGGACATTTACACACACCCTGTAAAAAAAATTGCAAATTTGTATCAAGAAGAGTTTGGTGAAAAACCAATGTCTTTTTTTGACTGTGGCTGTGCTTCTGGTCAATTGCTCGTTCAAGCTGAAAAAATGGGGATGCGCGTCAACGGCATTGATATCAGAAATTATAATACAGTTCATCCCAACGTTACAATCGGCTCTATTTTAGAATACAATCAGCCCATCAATCATGACCTTATTTACTGTAACGAAGTGCTCACTTGTGTAAAGGAAGAAGAAATTCCAGCTGTCTTAGATAAATTCAAATCAGCTAAAATGATTGCAGCCATTCACCTGACAACTGAAGATGATGAAAAAGCTGGAGGAGCAGACTATCGAAAAGGAGCCAGCGGTCCCAGAGTGATAAAAAGTCAAAAATGGTGGTTGGATTGTTTCAATCAAAATGGATTCAGCGCCAAGTTTCATGAAAAATCTGGGTGTTTCATTGCAAGACCTCGTCAAAGAGAGGATTAAAACAAAATAAAAATCAAGCACTTTTAAAAAAAAGACACTTTTTTTTAATTTTTATAAAAAAAACGCTTGCATTTCTTTTTTTTATCGTGTATAAATACATCTACAGCGCCGATTTAGCTCAGTTGGTAGAGCAGTTGATTTGTAATCATCAGGTCGTCTGTTCGAGTCAGACAATCGGCACCATATAAAAAATCCACCCTTCGGGGTGGTTTTTTTATATGGTTATCGATTGGCTGGCTCGACGAGTCAGGTGGCTGCTTGCAGACACGACGGCGTAGCCGGTCCCGAACAATGTGAGGGATGAAAGATTTATCTTTCACACACAAGGCACCATTAAAAAATCCACCCTTTGGGGTGGTTTTTTTATATGGTTATCGATTAATTGTCCGAAGAGTCAGGTGGCTGCTTGCAGACACGACGGCGTAGCCGGTCCCGAGCCGTGCGAGGGATGAAAGATTTATCTTTCACACACGAGGCACCATTAAAAAAATCCACCCTTTGGGGTGGTTTTTTTATATGGTTATCGATTAATTGTCCGAAGAGTTGAAGGACTATTTATCAAAACAAAAACCAAAAATCAGCAATTTAATCTTATAAAAAAGCCTACAAGCCATAGGTCCTTTTTTTATGTAACCCTCTATTTTTCCTAAAAAAAAGGTCATTTTTCTTTTTTTTGACACAAACATTCTTTTATGCTATAATAGAAAAATAATATAACAAAATTTATAAGGGGACTCATATGAACAATCAAAATCCAACATCTGCCGTAAAACTTGGAAACGAATGGGATCAACCCATGGATACTGAAACAGATTTAACAATGCTTCCTCTTGCAGGAGAAGAACCAAGTCTTGACGTTGAAGTTCCCTCAACCCCTTCAACAAATTATACTGAAAACATTAATAATAATGCTCAAATAGTAGACCCAAACAATCCATCAACAACAGATTGGAATTATATCGCACAGGAAACTCCCACAAATCCAGCACACGAACCTTCTGCTCGTCAAGATGTTCAAATCAATGATCCTTCTAAAAACAAAGGAGGGCTCATTGGGGCTCTTGCAAGTGCAGCTGATAATATAACAACACACAAAGTGGACGAGAATACCACTCTAAAAATTGGCTTCAACAACGTAAATACAGAATATACTTTTTAATCAGAAAATAAAAATTCATATCTTTTTGAGGGTTTGCATTTCTTACAAACCCTTTTTTATCAATCCCTATTTTGTTGCATTATAAATCTTTTTTTTATTAAGCTTAAGAGGAAAAATAAGACCTATATACACCAAAATTAAAAAGAATTCATGTAAAAAACCCATGAAACTACAATAAAAAAAACTGAAGATATATATCTAAATCAAAACGAATCGCACGTTTTTTTAAATTATTTTTCAAACAAATTAAGATTAAAATTCAATAAATTAGATATTTTTTAATAAAGCGTATAAAATTCAGATTATCACATTTTTAAAATTATGTCAAATTTTATAAAAATTAAAGAATTTTTCAATCCAATCGATTAAAAAAAATTGAACAAACAAGAAATTTAAGTTACCATTTTTTTAGGTGAACAAAATACACCTTTAAGGAGGAAACAAAAAAAATAACACACATAAATTCTAAAATAAAATTAATATCTTCAATTTATTTGTAACAAAAGGAATTTATATGCCAAATC
>JAFTTR010000031.1 GCA_017466695.1 Alphaproteobacteria bacterium
CCACTGTTATTAAGTGATGCAATTGTATCCCCATTAGAAGTCAAGCTATTGCTGTTTGTAACTGTTCCTAATGTAGAATTACTTGATGTTAATACACCTTCATTTACGACTGTATCAACATTTGTGACACTTGACAATGTTGTATTACCATCAACTTTATTTGTTAATGAACCAACTGTGCCACCAGTTGCTGTAAGTGTCCCTTTATTCACCGTTAATGTGGTGACAGCTGTGTTCGTTAAACCGGCTGTTCCATTGTTATTTGTTAACGTACCAACTGAACCAGCGTTTGTTGTTAAACTTCCACTGTTTGTAAGGGTAGTTGTTGTTGACCCGGTAAGGTTTGCTGTACCACTGTTATCAAGTGATGCAATTGTATCCCCATTAGATGTGAAACTGTTGCTGTTTGTAACTGTTCCTAATGTAGAATTGCTTGATGTTAATACTCCTTCATTTGTGATTGTATCAACATTTGTAACACCTGACAATGTTGCAGTACCGTTTGTAGCATTTGAAAGTGTAGTAATTGTACCACCTTGAGCAAGCAATGTACCTGAGTTTGAAACACCTTGCAAATTACTATTGGCTGATTTCATTGTGCCACTATTGGAAATTAATGCATTTACATCATTAATTTGAACATCATTTAACACTAAACCATATTCACCTGTTGTAGATGAATTATTGATAACAACTGTTGGCGAAGTGTTAGCTAATGTATCAATAATAACATTATCAAGCAACGTGTTTCCATTGGACATAGTTAATACAGATGTCGCATTTTTGATTGTTAAATCTTGAACAGTTAAGTTTGTGTTTGCGTTTGTTACTTCAAACATACTGTGGTTATTTGCATCAATAATACTGACACTTGGATTATCTTCAACAGCCCCTTGAATGAGTTTATTCCCAATTCCAGTTGCGCCTAAATCAGACGTCATTTGATACGTTGAACCAGATGCACCATCTACAACCATATAGAAATTACTATCACCTGCATATTGGTTGATATGGGTTAATGAATTACCATCAGTTGTTTTGAATGCTTTTAATTCAACTGTTTGTAAATCATCTGAGATAATTGCATTATATGTATATGCATTTGTCACAGCATTAAATGAGGTTGACCCTTTTAATGAATCTGCAAATGAGGCATTCCCTTTTAAAACTTGAACTGTATAACTTGTTAATGTCCCATCATCTTTATTTGCATCTTGGTTATTAACAGCTGTTGGTACAACTTTAAAGTTTGCATTGGACACAACAAAAGCGTTTTGACCTGTTACATTCAATGTATCAGATTTTGCAACCACACCTTCAAATCCATCATCAATTGCCTTTGAAACAAGCCCAATATCAACAGCCAAGGTTGTATTTGTACCTGTTATATTTTCCATATTAACTGTGGTATAAGCATCATCTTGCATATTGAGAACAGAATTATCAAATTGATATGTTTCGCCAGCATATTCTGAATCTGTTAATTGCACATTTGCATTGTTAAATTGGACCAAATCACCTGAATTCCCTGTGCCCATATCATTTAATGTATAAGAACCATTTTTAAATGAAATAGTTGCATTTCCATCTACAGTATCTGACAATGTAATTTGATTTGCATTGTGAACAAGTGTTGTATCCGTTGAAGTAGATTCAAATGTAATTGTTCCAGTACCTGTTGCAGTGGCATTAAATCCAAGTGTATTACCTTTTGTTTCAAGTGTACCACCTGAAATTGTATTTGTTCCTTGGAAGAAGTTTTCACTATCTGCAACGGTTTTTCCTGCTGTTTGATTAAATGTACCTGTGAATGTTTTTACATCAGCAGTCTCAAATGTTAAATTACCAGTATTGTTAATTATGCCTGTTCCTTCGACAGTTCCAGCAAAATGAACAGAGTTTGCTAAATTCATTTCTCCTTGATTTTCAACCGTACCAAATGAAATATTTTGAGCATTCAATTCAGCTCCTGCTGAAACGGTTGTTTTACCACTAACAGCAAGGGTATTTGTTCCTGTTAAAGAAACACTTCCACCATTTGCATTTACTATTGTAATAGCTGTATCTGTAAGAGAAGCTGTCCCTAATGTATTTGTTAATGTTGTTACAGTTCCGCCATTTGCTGTCAGACTACCACTATTTGTCAAAGTTGTGGTTGCTGACCCTGTAAGTGTTGCTGTGCCACTGTTATCAAGTGAAACAATTGTATCTCCATTAGATGTGAAACTATTGCTATTTGTAACGGTTCCTAATGTAGAATTACTTGATGTTAATACTCCTTCATTTGCAACTGTATCAACATCTGCAACATCTGATAATGTAACATTACCATCAACTTTATTTGTTAATGAACCAACTGTGCCACCAGTTGCTGTAAGTGTCCCTTTATTCACCGTTAATGTCGTAACTGCTGTGTTCGTTAAACCGGCTGTTCCATCGTTATTTATTAAAGTGGCAACTGAGCCTCCATTTGTTGTTAAACTTCCACTGTTTGTAAGGGTAGTTGTTGTTGACCCGGTAAGGTTTGCTGTGCCACTGTTATCAAGTGAAGCAATTGTATCCCCATTAGATGTGAAACTTCCTTTATTTTCCAAATTATCAACTGTTGAATAACTTGTGGTTAATGAACCTGAATTATCAACATTCTCAAATAGGGTATTTATTGCATTTAGAGTACCATTAGTTGAAACTGTTGTTTTTCCACCAACAGTAAAAGGTGTTGTTGCACCTATTAAGCCAACTGTTCCACCAGTTACATCCAATGTCCCAGATATAAGCGCATCTGTTAAATTAGCAGTACCACCCGTATTCAATATCTGAGCTATCGTTCCCCCATTTGCTGTTAATCTACCACTATTTGAAACAGAAGTTAATGTTGAATCTACAGAATAAAATCTTCCTGAGTTTTCTAATCCTTTTAAAGAACTATTTGTTGTTTTCAGCGCCCCTGTACTTTTGATTTCATCATTTTCATCTTGAATGAATACATTATTCAAAACAAGACCGAATATGGTATCATCACCAGCATCATTTGTGATAATAGGTTGATCAATGAGATTTCCATTTAATAATGTTGTATTGTTTGTATCACGAATCACAACATTTTCAAAAATTGTTGTACCTGCTGTTGCATTCAAAACTGATGTTGCACCTGTTATTTCAACATTTTTAACAGTCAAATTTGTTGAATCATTTTGTACATCAAACATTTTATAATTATTGGCATCAATTGTGTTTTTGATAACAACTGCACCTGTATCTGTCGTTTCAATAACACCTTGAATCAACTTATTACCGGTACCCGTTAATCCTAAATCAGAATTCATTTCATATCTTGAATCAAGATTTGTCATATAAAATGCACTATTACCCGTGTACTGATTAACAGCTTTTAATGAATCGCCATTCGCAGCTTGAATTGATGTTAATTCAATTGTTTGAGCATCTTTTAATCCAACATTATATTGATATACGTCTGTTGAAACAAGAGCACTGTTTGTTGGTGTGTTAAATGAAGCCCCATCCAATACTTTCTTTGAAATACTGGTTGTTAACCCACTATCTAAACCAACATTGTTTGCAATTTGAACTTTTGTTAAATCTAAATTAAAGGTTGGATTACTTCCTTGAGTTGTCAGATTTGTGAGCGTATCAGAATCCATTGATAACGTACCATCAGCATTTTTTGAAAGCTTAACATCAAAGGCTAAATCCGTGTTTGAAAGTTGAAGATTATCGGTACTAAATTGAACATCAGTTATACCATTTCCTCTTAAATCGATGGTACTATTTTCAAAACTATAGGTTTCACCACCATAATCACCTGTCAATTTAACAACAGCATTTTTAAATTCAACTTTGTCAGTGGCAGTTCCATCCCCCATATCACCCAAAGTATAAGTACCGTTTGTAAAGGAAACAGATGAATTACCAGCTACTTCACTTGACAAGGTTATTTTGTTTGCATTTATAGTACTTGTGGAATTTATTGTTTCAAATGTAACTGTACCATTTCCTGTTACATCCGTTTTAAGAGCTAAGCTATCTCCCTTTAATTCAAGAGAACCTCCTGCTATTTTGTTATTCCCTTGGAAGAAGTTTTCACTATCAGCAATGGTTAGCCCTGCTGTTTGATTAAAATCACCGGTGAAAGCTGTATTATCAGCAGAACCTAATGTTAAATTGCCTGTATTATTAATCACACCTGTGCCAGAAACACCACCAGATAACCTGGCATCTCCTGACAATGTCATTGTTCCATTATTTGAAACCAACCCATTAATCTGACTGTCTAAAACAGATACATTCCCCAAATTTTCAACACCAGAAAGGCTTGAATTATTTTGAGTAGTCAAACTTCCGTTAACCCCAACTGTTGTTTGACCTTTAATATTCGTACCACTTGCAACAACAGCTCCCCCTGTAATAGAAGCAGAACCATTTACTTGAACACCATTTAAAGTAGATGTTTTTGCAGTGTTTGTTAAACTTGCAATTGTTCCACCAGTAACATCCAATGTTCCTGCATTTTCAACAGCTGATAAGCTTGTGTTGTTTTTTGTTATTAAAGAAGCCCCAGATGAAACTGTCGCTTTGGCACTTACAATGGCATTATCCATTGTAACAGCTCCTCCTGTAATACCAACAACACCATTGATTTGAGCGTTTGTTATATCAGCCGTTCCAGCCGTATTTGATAAACTTGCAACTGTGCCACCAGTAACATCCAGTGTTCCTGCATTTTCAATAGCTGATAAACTTGAGTTATTTTCAGCTGTTAATGCACCATCAGTCCCAACTGTTGTTTTAGCATTCACAATTGTATTATCAACTGTAACAGTGCCACCCGTAACGCCAACAACACCATTGATTTGAGCATTTGTTATATCGGCTGTTCCACCTGTGTTACTTAAACTTGCAACTGTACCACCAGAAACCGCTAATGACCCAGCGTTTTCAACAGCTGATAAACTTGAGTTATTTTCAGCTGTTAATGTACCACCAGCTCCAACTGTTGTTTTAGCATTCACAATTGTATTATCAACTGTAACAGCTCCACCCGTAACGCCAATAACACCATTGATTTGAGCATTTGTTATATCGGCTGTTCCACCTGTGTTACTTAAACTTGCAACTGTGCCACCAGAAACTGCTAATGACCCTGCATTTTCAACAGCTGATAAACTTGAGTTATTTTCAGCTGTTAATGTACCACCGGCTCCAACTGTTGTTTGTGCTTTTACAATTGTATTATCAACTGTAACAGTGCCACCCGTAACACCAACAACGCCATTAATTTGAGCATTTGTTATATCGGCTGTTCCACCTGTGTTACTTAAACTTGCAACTGTACCACCAGAAACATCCAATGTTCCTGCATTTTCAACAGATGACAAGCTTGACCCATTTTCAGCTGTTAATGCACCATCAGTCCCAACTGTTGTTTGCGCTTTTACAATTGTATTATCAACTGTAAGAGATCCCCCTGTAACACCAACAACACCATTGATTTGAGCATTTGTTATATCAGCTGTTCCACCCGTGTTACTTAAACTTTCAATTGTGCCACCAGATGCCGTTAATGTGCCACTATTTGTGAGTATATCTGTAACATTCGCACCTGTTAATTTTGCATTTGATGTGTTGGTTAATATACTAATTGTATCACCATCAGAATCAAAACTATTACTATTTGTAACAGAAGCGATTGTTGATGAATTTGTATCTAATACACCAGCATTTTCAACAGCTTGTAATGACATATTTGTGGCATTTAATGTCGCACCAGAGGAAATGGCTGTGTCTCCTCCAACAGCGAGTGGATTTGTCGTACCTGTTAATGTAACTGTTCCACCTGTCACATCTAATGTATTTTGAATAGCTGTATCTGTTAAACTTGCCGTTCCACTTGTGTTGGTCAACTCTGTCATTGAACTATTAGTTGCTGACAGTGTCCCTGCATTTTCAACTGTGGATAAAATCGCATTGTTTTGAGCTGTCAAAGAGCCATTAGCTCCAACTGTTGTTTGTGCATTCACAATTGTATTATCAACTGTAACAGCTCCTCCTGTAACACCAACAACACCATTGATTTGAGCGTTTGTTATATCAGCTGTTCCACCTGTGTTTGTTAAACTTTCAATTGTGCCACCAGATGCCGTTAATGTACCACTATTTGTGAGTATGTCTGTAACATTCGTACCTGTTAATTTTGCATTTGATGTGTTGGTTAATATACCAATTGTGTCACCATCAGAATCAAAACTATTACTATTTGTAACAGAAGCGATTGTTGATGAATTTGTATCTAACACACCAGCATTTTCAACAGCTTGTAATGACGTATTTGTGGCATTTAATGTCGCACCAGGGGAAATGGCTGTATCTCCTCCAACAGAAGAAGCCCCATCTATTATTCCTTCTAATGTAACTGTTCCACCTGTCACATCTAATGTATTTTGAATAGCTGTATCTGTTAAACTTGCTGTCCCACCTGTGTTACTTAAACTTGCAATTATACTATTTTTTGAGGTAAGAGCTCCTGCATTTACAAGAATACCATCATTAATCGTTACACCATCAAAAGTAACCAACCCATTATTTGTCACAATCTCATCTATACCAGAAACAACAACATTATTAAAACTTGCTACTCCACCCTCATCAACATTCAAAACTTGTTTAGTATTTTGAATGGTTAAATCTTGAACTGTTAAATTGCTTCCTGAATCCACATCCAATGGTTCAAAACCATTCATATCCAAAACATAATCTGATGGATCAATTGTGGACCCTGTATTGGCCGTCCCTTGAATTATTTTATTCCCTGCACCAATAACACCTAAATCAGTTTCCGTCCCAGTTTCTGTGTCAGCGTCTGTTACTGTATAGATAATTGGATCTGTCCCCGTTCCGTTTTGTGAAATGTCAAAAACAGCCTCACCATCTGAACGAATAACATCCCCCAATGTTGTGGCAGATGCTGAATAAGCAAACAACGAGCCTGCAACAACAATTGCATTTAGATAGGCACATTTTTTTAAGATATCTAAATATCTAGCTTTAAGTTCTTTAAGTGCAGTGCGGGACAATTTCATGGTATACCTCTTTTTTTACGCGTTAAAATATTGCATAAACCTATGCAAAAGTGTAGCTACACTTTAATCATTAACAGACAAAAGTTAATAAATAGTAAAAAAAACTTAAAAAATTAAAATAACGCCTTGTTTTTACAAAATTTCTTTATATTAATTTTCATTTTTCAACGCATCAAACATTTGTTTCATGGTTGGATTATTCCTTGTCAAGCGTTTAACTGTTAAATCTTGCGCCCTATTATTCGCCAATCTCAAGTTATTTTCAGACGATAATAACGCATCTTTTGTTTTTTGAAGATGATCAATTGTCTTATCAATTTCTTCAATCGCTTTTCTAAATTTATCACTGGCCAACTGAAAATTACGTGAAAACTTATCTTTAAAATCATTCATATCATCTTCAAATTTTGAAATATCGATATTTTGATTTTTAAATTCTGCCACTTGTTTGCGATATTGAACAGAATTAAGCGCTGCATTTCTAAGCAAAGAAATCATAGAAATAAAAAACTGAGGTCTAATTACATACATTTTTGGATATTTGTGCGAAACATCAACAATGCCTGTATTATAAAGCTCATTATCAGATTCCAACAAAGAAACCAATACGGCATATTCACACCCTTTTTCATTCCTATCCTTATCCAA
This sequence comes from Alphaproteobacteria bacterium, assembly GCA_017466695.1. Classification (GTDB taxonomy): domain Bacteria; phylum Pseudomonadota; class Alphaproteobacteria; order CAAHEQ01; family UBA3637; genus RGIG4140. The sequence continues at coordinate 7,746 of JAFTTR010000031.1, forward strand.
CTCCTTAAAGAAATCTTCATTTTTATGTTTTGTAGCTGTTGTTGACATTTCATTTTTCATCTCAAACATAATGGAGATAAACTCAATCCCATCAGCTGTTGATTCTTTAAAAATGTAATCCCCTTTACTCCCTGTTTTTGAATCATTATCTTTTTCAAAATAAGCATTCGGAAACGCTGTTGAACGCAATTTATTAAATTCAATTTCACAATGTTGTTCCAAAGTTTCCCCAACCATTTTGGTCGACATTTTTGTTTTTAAATCTTTATAAAAAGAGATTGTTTCATCCTTTGCTTTTAACTGAACTTCAAAATTTTCTTTCAAAGATTTTTCTCTCAACAAGGAATCTTTTTGAGAATCATTTAACTGCCCTTTTAATTTTAAAATTTCTTGTTCTTTGAATGCGATTTCTTCTTTTTGAATTGCCAATGCCTCACTTAATGCCAAAGCTTTATCTTTATCAAAACTTGAAACTTGCGCTTTCAACCGTTCCACCTCTTTTAAAATATCAAAAACAGCCTTTTCTTTTTCAGCATTCATTTTCATTTGAAGTAATTGTAGCTCTTGATTTTTTTCTTTCACAACTTGAGCTGTTTTTTCATTTATTTCTTTTTCAAATTCAACATTTCGAATTTGGGATGCAATCAAAGCATAATCTGTTTCATCAACTGTAAAAACATTTTGGCATTTTGGACATTTAATTTCTGGCATTTTTTCCTCTTTCAAATTTTTGGTTTGATTGTACCAAAAAATCACAAAAAGTCAAACAAAAAGCCTTTTGAATACAACTCAAAGTTCAATTGAATAGCTTATATTTATTCCCATATTTTAAATGTTATCAACAAAGAAAAGGAGAAAATTATGGATAATTCATCTTGTTCAAAAAATACATCTGCCAATAATCATCAAGAATTTATGGCTCAACAAAAAGAGCAAAAAAAGCAACAGCAAGAAAATAACCTTCTTAAAAATAAAAACACTCAAAATCAACAACAAACTCAACATAAAAATTCTAATAATTTCCAAAAATAGTCCCCTTACTCCAGATTATGTTCCTCCCTTCATAATCTGGAGTTTCAAAAACAATCTTGACATTTTTTCTTAAGTTGCGATAATAAAAAAAATTAACTTTAACCACTTTTTATCGCACATGAAAAATAAATTTAAACTTATTACTTCAACAGCTCTTTTATCCCTTTTATGCGTATACGGATATCAAAAAATGACAACACCAACTATTTCTGTTGTTATGCCTGTTTATAATCGGGCTGATTTATTACCAAGAGCTATTAACTCCATTTTAAACCAAACATACAAAGATTTTGAATTAATCATTGTAGATGATGCTTCAACGGATTCTTCAGCTATCATTGCTCAACAATACGCCCAAAAAGATGGTCGCATAAAATTACTTAAAAACGACAAAAATAAGGGTATTTCTTATTCCAGAAATAAAGGTATGGATAAAGCAAAAGGGAAATATATTGCAATCATGGATTCAGATGACCAATCCCTTCCTTTTAGACTTGAAAAGTCACTCAAAGTGTTAGAGGAAAATCCAAAATATGTTGCCCTAAGTGGTGGTACAATCAATATTGATGAAAAAATCTCAGCTCAAGATATTCTCAACTGGGATCAGTATAATATAGTGAAGAATAATTTTGCAATTTCTTTCATTTTTAATAATACATTTGCAAATGCTGCTTCTATTTTTAAACGTGACTTTGCGCAACAAAATAATATTCGATATAATGAATCTTATGTTTCTGCCGAGGATTATGATTTTTGGAAACAATTCGTTTTTAAAGGGGGCGAGTTGCTAACAATTTACGAACCTTTTACATTCGTAAGATATCATTATTCAAATTCTGACACCTATTATGATGAGATGTATAAAAATTCTACAAAAATTCACAAAGAACTCCTTTCAAGATTTTTTAATCCAAATTCTGAAGAAGTCAAAGCTGTTTATACGCTGAATGAAAAATGCGAACTTCTCGAAAAAATTGAAATAGCCAATCAAGAAAAACAAATCGTACCTCAACAAGATATTGAAGTATACAAAAACACTTTTTGCCCTCCAACAAACAGCGAAAAATATTATATCGCAGATATCAATAACGAAGATTATATTTACAAAACAAACGGGAAATATATCAAATTATCTTCCAATGAGGAAGTAGAATTTAAAAAAGAAAATAATGTTATCACCTTTAAAACAAAAGAGGGAAAATCTTATTCTTACAAAAAACACTCTCAAAATAATACATATTCTTATTTATCAGATGTGAGATACAAAATTTCACATCCTGCTTGGACAGATACTTTGATTCAAAAATCAGATAAAAATATTTTTTGTAGAAGTCAAATCGCAGATTGTGGCAAAGCCCTCGTTCAAACAAATGAAATGTTAAAAATCAAATGGGATCAACCTGCATATCCTGTCGAAACATTTGTTTATGATAAAAAACAAGGTATTTACATTTATCAAAAATAATTTTTTTATATAAATATAAGAAAAACCACCTCGTATATAGGTGGTTTTTCAATTAAAAAGGAGAGTTTTAAACTCCCCTTTTTTCTTATTTTCGTCTTTCCAATCGTTTTTGAAGCAATAAAAGCTCTGCTTCAAAATCTTGTGGAAGGCGTTTTTGTTTTCTCAATGGTTTAAAATAATCGCTTTGAGCTTTAACGTCTAAAAGCGCCATATCAACATCAACACTCATCAATTCATTAAAGCGTTCTTCTGTCATATTCAAACCTTTCCATCTTAAATCTTCATATCGTGGAGAATATCCAAAAACACTTTCTGTCGCATTTGCTTGGCCATTTACACGTTTCACAATCCATTCTAAAACACGCATATTTTCGCCAAATCCTGGCCAAATGAAATGGCCCTCCTTATCTTTTCTAAACCAGTTAACACGGAAAATAAGAGGTTTTTTATCAATTTTTGCACCCATTGAAAGCCAATGTGACCAATAATCTCCCATATTATAACCACAAAATGGTAGCATTGCCATCGGATCTCTTCTAATTTCCCCAGTCTTTCCTTCAGCTGCTGCTGTTTTTTCAGACCCCATTGTACTGGCCAAGAATACACCATGTTGCCAGTTATATGATTGGTAAACAAGAGGTGTATTGCTAGCTAAACGACCCCCAAAAATAAAGGCATCAATTGGAACACCTGCTGGATTTTCCCATTCTTCATCAATTGATGGACATTGGCTAGCTGGCGCTGTGAATCGAGAGTTTGGATGTGCTGCTGGACGACCACAATCTGGTGTCCAATCGTTACCTTGCCAATCGATTAAATGCTTTGGGGCTTTTTCTGTTAAACCTTCCCACCAAATATCACCATCATCTGTTAAAGCAACATTTGTAAAAATAGTGTTTGCTCTGCATGATTCAACAGCATTTTTATTTGTTTTTGTTGAAGTCCCTGGTGCAACACCAAAAAAACCAGCTTCTGGATTAATTGCTCTTAATTGGCCACTTGAATCTGGTTTAATCCAAGCAATATCATCACCAATTGTTGAAACTTCCCAATCAGCCATTGCTTTTGGAGGAATAAGCATTGCCATATTCGTTTTACCACAAGCACTTGGGAATGCAGCTGCAACATATGAAGTCAATCCTAATTTTTTATTTTTAAGTCCTACGATGAGCATATGTTCTGCAAGCCAACCATCTTCTCTTGCCATTGTTGTAGCAATACGAAGTGCTAAACATTTTTTACCTAAAAGCGCATTTCCACCATATCCACTTCCAAAAGAAATAATCTCTTTTGTTTCTGGGAAATGCGCAATATATGTTTTTTCAGGATTACATGGCCAAGCTACATCTTGTTCCCCTTTTTTAAGAGGTGCCCCAACCGAATGAAAACAACGAACAAAATCTTTATCTTTTAAAACTGTCCAAACTTTTTTGCCCATTCTGGTCATAATACGCATATTTGCAACAACATAAGGGGAGTCTGTAATTTCAACACCAATTTGTGCGATATTTGATCCCAAAGGTCCCATTGAAAATGGGATAACATACATCGTTCTTCCACGCATACACCCTTTCATTAATTTTGAAAGCGTTTTTTTCATTTTTTTAGGGGCAGCCCAATTGTTTGTTGGTCCTGCATCTATTTCTTTTTCAGAACAAATAAATGTTCTACTTTCAACACGAGCTACATCCTTTGGATTTGAGCGAGCTAAAAAACTATTAGGGCGTTTTTGGGGATTTAATGGAATAAAAGTACCTTTTTCAACCAAAAGAGAACAAATCTTTTTATTCTCTTTTTCTGTTCCATCACACCAATAAATTTCATCAGGTTCTGTTACCTTTGCAACAGACATTACCCAATCTATAACTTTTTGATTTTTTGTTGGATATTTTTCCATCTTTTCGTCTCTCCTAAAAAAGTGAATCCTAAGGTCATCATAACAATTACCTCTAAAAAGTCAAACCATTTTTTCAAAAAAAAGCTATCACATACGTATAGATGTTTTTGATTTTTAATTAAGAAAAAAGTTGAAATTTAGATTATTTCTTGCTAGCATAATAAAAAAACAAAAGGACTGGTTATGAAAAAAATTAAAACACTTATTTGTCTTTTCTTAGGGTCAGCGTTAACAGCTTGTGCTGCTGGAGATACCTCCATTCCAGACACGCCTGTTGAACATCTTTATAGTCAAGGACATGACTATTTTTCTCAAAAAGATTATGAAGAAGCTGCGCGTCATTTTGATGAAGTTGAAAGACAACACCCTTATTCTATTTGGGCACCAAGAGCTCAAATTATGACTGCTTATTCATTTTATCAAGCTGACAAATATGATGATGCTATTTTAGCTTTAGATCGATTTATTCAATTACACCCAGGAAATAGAAATATCGCATATGCTTACTATCTCAAAGGCCTTTGTTATTTCGAACAAATGTCTGATGTAAGCCGAGAACAAAAAATGACTGAAGATGCTTTAGAAACATTTAAAGAATTGCTCTATCGTTTTCCAAACTCAATCTATGTGCCTGATGTAAATGTTAAATTAAAAGAAATTGCCTCTCATCTGGCTGGGAAAGAAATGTCCGTTGGCAGATACTATTTGAAAAATAAAGAATATTTACCAGCTCTCAACCGTTTTCAATCTGTGTTAATTGAGCACCCTCATGCCAATCAATCATCTGAGGCATTATATAGATTAGCAAGTTGTTATACAGCCCTTGGTATGTTACCTCAAGCCATTCAAATGCAATCATTGTTAACCTACTATTACCCCAAAAGCCCTTGGACACTTAAAACAAAACAAATGATTCAAAAATATACTAAAGAGAAATAAATGCTTACCTCGCTGTCAATTCGTAATGTTGTTTTAATTGACAAACTTGATTTAACTTTTGAAAAAGGCCTTGGCGTTTTTACAGGGGAAACAGGTGCAGGAAAGTCAATTTTACTTGATTCACTTTCTTTAATTTTAGGAGCAAGAGCCGATTCTTGCCTTGTTAGACATGAAGAAAATCAACTTTCTGTGACAGCAGAATTTTCAAACATCCCTAACTCTGTTTTAGAAATTTTAAACGACCAAGGTATTGAATTAGAAGACGATACTCTTATTATCAGACGAATGGTTACAAAAGAAGGGAAAAGCAAATCCTTCATAAATGACCAAAACGTCAGTGTTTCTCTTTTAAAATCAGTTGGTGAAAATTTAGTTGAAATACATGGTCAATTTTCAACCCACAGCCTTTTAAATCCAGCTAACCACCTTTCATTATTAGATCTTTTTGGTAAGCTAAGTGAGGATGCTCAAAAAACAAAAGAACTTTGGCATATATATAAAGAAGCACATCTTAAAACGCAAAATGCTCATAAACAACTTGAACAATTAAGTCAGCAAAAAGAATATATTGAACAAAGCTTGATGGATTTGGAAAATATAAATCCCAAGGCTGGGGAAGAAGAATCTCTTGTTCAAAAAAGAACTGCATTAATGAATAGTGAAAAAATTCTTGAATGTACAAATTTAGCTTTTCAATTATTAGCTGATGAAAATAAAGGTGTTTCACGTCAACTCAATCTTGCAACCAGACAAATTGAAAAAGCCTCTCAATACGAGGAAGGTACTTTCAAAGAGGTTACAGAAACTGTTTATCAGGCACAAGATTTAATTTTAGAAGCTATTTCAAAACTCGAACAAATCACAAGCGATTGGGGTGATACGTCTGAACTACCATTAATTGATGATAGACTTTTTTCTTTAAGAACACTGGCAAGAAAACATCAAACACATATCGATGAACTCCCTCTTTTAATTGAAAAATTACGTCAAGAACTAAATGATATTGAAAAGGCAGATTTTCTTTTAGAGAACTTATCTAAAGCCGAAGATCAAGCCTTTAATAACTACATCAAACAAGCTGAAATTCTTTCTCAAAAACGAAAAAAAATAGCGCAAACACTTGATAAAAGTGTCAAAACAGAACTCCCTGCTCTTAAACTTGAAAAAGCAGATTTTAAAACACATATTTCAAAAAAAGAAACTTATTGCGAAACAGGTATTGATGAAGTCGAATTTCTTGTTTCGACAAATACAGGGACACCTTTTGCCTCTCTAAGCAAAGTCGCCTCTGGAGGTGAACTTTCACGATTTATGTTGGCACTCAAAGTTAATTTAGCAAAAGAGTCTTCTCTTCCAACACTTATTTTTGATGAAATTGATAGTGGGGTTGGTGGAGCAACAGCTGATGCTATTGGCTCAAGATTATATCGCCTTTCAAAAGAATGTCAGGTTTTATCTGTAACCCATGCGCCTCAGGTTGCTTCATATGGAGAGCAACACTTTACCGTTTCAAAAGCTGAAAAAAATGGAAAAATCACCACTTCAGTTACAAAATTAGATGAAAAAGCACGTTTAACCGAAATTGCACGGATGCTTTCAGGCTCAAAAATTACTCAAGCTGCTGAAATTATGGCCAAAGAATTACTCGAAAAACAACTGTTACTTTAATACACACAATTGGAGAATCATATGCAAAAAAATGTTTCTGATTTAACTTATGAAGAAGCGCAAAATGAACTTTTATTCCTTGCAAATAAAATTCATGAATTAGACATTGCTTATCACAGAGATGACGCTCCTCTTGTCAGTGATGCTGAATATGACCGTTTAAAACATCGCAATATGGATATTGAAGCACGCTTTCCTGAGCTTACCAGACCAGATAGCCCCTCTTTTCGAGTAGGCTCAAAAATTTCAGATGATTTCAAAAAAATTGAGCATTCTGTCCCAATGTTATCTTTAGGGGATATTTTTACAGAAGATGCTGTTTATGCCTTCGTTGATAAAATAAAAAGATTTTTAGGCCTTGGTGAAAACGATCCACTCGAAATAGTGGCAGAACCTAAAATTGACGGTCTTTCTTTTTCGGCAGTTTATAAAAATGGGCTTCTTTATTCAGGCGCAACAAGAGGAGATGGCTCAACAGGAGAAGACATTACGAATAATTTAAAAACAATCAAACAACTCCCTTTAAAATTGCAAGGAGAAACCTCTCTTTTTGATATTCAAATTCCAAATATTATTGACATTCGAGGCGAAGTATATATGTCAAAAAAAGATTTTTTTGAATTAAACAAAAGCCAAGAAGAAAAAAAACAAAAAATATTTGCAAATCCAAGAAATGCTGCAGCAGGCTCACTCAGACAATTAGATTCAAATATCACTGCTGAGCGAAAACTTAGTCTTTTTGCCTATGCTTGTGGAGAAAACTCTTCCAATCAATTTAAAACGCATTACGAATATTTACAAACTTTAAAAAAATGGGGTTTTCCTGTTAATCCAGAAATTAGATTATGCAAAACAACAAAAGAGATGATTCAATTTTTCAATGAATTATCCGAAAAAAGAAGTTCGCTAGATTATGACATTGATGGGGTTGTATACAAGGTTAATGACTTAGAGTTACAACGCAGATTAGGTTTTATTGCAAGATCTCCCAGATGGGCTATTGCTCATAAATTTCCAGCTGAACAAGCCATTACAAAATTATTAAATATTCGCATACAAGTTGGAAGAACTGGGGCGCTCACCCCAGTTGCAGACTTGGAACCAATCAATGTAGGAGGCGTTATTGTCAAACACGCAACCTTACATAATAAAGATGAAATCGAACGCAAAGATATTCGCATTGGCGATATGGTAGTTATTCAACGAGCTGGTGACGTTATCCCTCAAATTGTGCAATCTCTTCCCGAAAAAAGAACCCCAAATTCAGTACCCTACATTTTCCCAACACACTGTCCTATTTGTGGCTCTATTGCAAAAAAAGAAGGAGAAGATGCTATTGTTTATTGTACAGGAGAGCTTATTTGTCCTGCACAACAAATTGAAGCTCTTAAACATTTTGTTTCAAAAGATGCTTTGAATATTGAGGGACTTGGAGATAAAAATATTGAAACATTTTTTAATATTGGCTGGATTAAAAATGCCCTTGATTTATTTTACTTAGAAGAAAATCACACACTTGAATTAATTTGTAAAGACGGATGGGGCACAAAATCTGCTGAAAAACTATTTGATGCAATCAAAAATGCAAGTAAAATTTCTTTAGAAAGATTTATCTATGCCCTTGGCATCCGAGAAACAGGAACAGCAACAGCTCGTCTCCTTGCAAAAAACTTTGTTTCATGGGAACATTTTTATACCTCTGTTCGACAAGAAAATGCCTTAGATATTCTAACTCAAATTGAAGGAATTGGCCCTGTTATGGCTGATTTTATCGTGGACTTTTTTCAAGAACCACACAATCAACAATTACTCGAAGGATTAACTCAAAAAATAACAGTTTTAGATTTTGTTGCTCCACAACAAAAAGAAACTCCATTTTCTAATAAAACACTTATTTTTACCGGAACACTTGAAACAATGACCAGATCTGAAGCAAAAGCAAAAGCGCAAAGCATGGGAGCAAAAGTTGCAAGTTCTGTTTCAAGTAAAACCGATTTTGTTATTGCTGGAACAGCTGCTGGAAGCAAACTTACAGCAGCCGAAAAATTGGGCATAACTATTTTAAGTGAAAAAGAATTTCAGCAAATGCTTGACGCCTAAAAAAAAAGAAGATATGATATAAGTATAGGGGAATATATTATATCTCATATGGGGTAAAAATGGCGGACGAAAACGAAACAGGTGTAAAAGAAGAAAAACAAGAAGTTTTGACCAGACCAGCCTATGGCTTGGGTGCTGAAGGGGAGTTGTTAAATCAAATTGCAGCTCCAGATAGAAGAGAAGAGCGTGAAAAAGAAAAGAAAAAACGCAAAAAAACTCAGCAAAAACAAATTTCTTCTATTTCTTTTGTTGTTTTAATGAGAACGACATTGTTTCTTGACCTTATTAAACGTAAATATAAAAAAACCTTTCAAATTCTTTCTTATATATGGGGGTTCATCATTTCACTTGTTTATGCAGGTGGGATTACAATGATATTAACGATTAATTATGCTCGCACACACTTTCCTATTATTGTCGAAACATATCTTAAGCACCATAATATTGAAGTAGAATCATTAGAGGTTTCCGATAACACGCTTTCTAGAATTAAACTTTCAAATGTTCAAGATTCTGAAAGAACCTATCGTATCAGGAATATGTATCTTTATTCTTCCTTTGGTGATTTTTTGCGTAAAAAAGTCCACCGTGTAGAATTTGACTATTTAACAGTTAAGGTTCAAGACAATGAACACTCTGTTGATTTAAGCCCTCTATTCCCTCTTTTACTTAATTTGGACAAACAACAAGATATAGATATTCAGTCTGTTGTCATAAAAAACGCTTTACTTGAAATTGAAGGTAAAAATTATAAGATACCAGTCAACTTTTCATTAGATGCACAGTTTGGTGCAAAAAGCACGATGAATGTTCCCTTACGTATACGAACTGACAATACAAATTTAATGGGGAATTTAACGCTTGAAAAAACAGGCTCTAATTTTGTATGGACATTAAGAAACCTCAGAGGGACCACAAATCTACTTGATAAAAAAACAGAAAATTTGTCAGGTTCAATTACTTTAAAAACAAAGGAATTAACACCCTTATATATTAAAATTGACACCTCTTTTTCTCTTGGACAAACAAATAAAGATATTACTTTAGAGCTGAGCAGTAAGAAAAAATCTTTTGAAGGAAGTTTACATTTTTCAAAAAAGCTTAAACAAGAAAATAAGGAACAACTCCTTTCAGAATTTACATTGGATTTTGATGGCCTTCAATTGAACTCTTTTTCAAACATATCCTCTTTAAATCCAATTGATATTAATATTACAAAAATCGGGAATCCTTCTTTTGAAGTTCAAAATCTTTTTGGTACATTATATGGAAATTTGTCTTGTAACAATCTTTCATGTACTTATGACATTACAGATACAACCCCCATCACTGTTGGTAAAATAACATATAAAGATGGTGTTAACACCTATAAAAACACTCAACCTATTACATTTAGTGCTGTTCAACAAGAAAATTCCTTAAAAATATCTAATAATTTTTCAGCGATAAATATTAAAGGAAGAGATCTTGTTTTTGAGGGTTTGCAAGAACCTTCTAACACAAAGTTAAAATTAAATGCTGAAACTTTTTTAATCAAAACAGATGATACAAATCCTGAAAGAGCTGCAGCATTTTCAGCTCAACATTTAAACTTTAAAAATCCATTCCAAGAAATTAGAGATGCTTCTGTATACATTAATGATATTTATCGTGTCGAAAATCAATATGCCTTAAGCTCCTCTTACATTAGTCTTGCAAATAACGATATTATCAAAAAACCATTTTCATTAAGCATTCATTCAGAAAATGGAAAAACACAAGCAAAAGCTTTATTCGCTGATGAGAAAATTCAAGCCAACTTCAACGGGGCTGTTAATTTAAATTCGGGGCACTTTTCAGGTACCATTTTTATCCCTTCATTACGTCTTGAAAAAATCAAAGATTTGCCTCAAATTTCAACTCTTTTCCCTAATGATATTCAAGATTTATCTGGGCAAATTTCTTTATATGGGAATATCGACTGGAAAAGTGATAAACAAATTTCTGGACCACTCTATCTTTCTTTAAAGAATTTATATTTTACCAAAGGCGCTTCTAAAATTAAAAACTTAAACACGGTATTAACACTTCAATCTTTGCAACCATTTATTTCTCAATCAGCACAAAACATTGCCATTGATGAAATAGAAGGGGGTATCCCACTTCAAAATATTCGTTCTTCTGTTCGTTTTGAAAATCAACAACTGCGTATTTTTTCTTTAAGAGGATCATTTGCAGGCATTCAGCTGACAGCTGATAATGTTACCATTCCATATAAAGCGAATAGTTCTTTGTTGTATTTTAGAAATGGTTCTGTTAATTGGGATGATATTAATCCTTATTTAAAAATAGATGGATTTTCTTTAAAGGGAACTGGAAGTATTTATATCCCTGTTGAAGCAACGCCTCAATCTATGCAAATCAAAAATGCTGAACTCAAATTGCTCAATACAACATTAAAATATACAGGCACTGATTCAGCCTTAAGAAACAATTTATTTAAACAAGGAGATGAATATATTGTCAGAAGTGGAACTCTTAATATTTCATCTCAAGCAAATAATATTCTTGATGCTTACATTAATATTGAGGGAAGAGAGAAAAACGAAACGGAACACCATTTTTATCGAACAGATAAATCATTTAATTTTAATGACTTGTTAAAACCAGAAGAAAATGATCCGATTCCCTCTCATATTCTGAAATTACAAAACCAATTATCACACAACTAAAGGAGCTTTTTACTAAAAAAATAGAACAACATACTCAAAATAATATAATTTTTTTGTTTAAACTAAAAAAACACTTGCAAAAATTATATTTTTTATGTATAAGATAAACCCTATTGTAAGTAAAAAGACATCAATAGTTGATGTTTAACAAATTAGAAAAAGAGAGATTAAAATGGCAGTACCTAAGAAAAAAACATCCAAATCAAAAAAGAACATGCGTCGTTCACACTTGGCTTTGGGCACAAATGCTTGCATTGAATGTCCAAAATGTGGTGAATTAACACGTCCACACCATGTTTGTGAATCATGCGGTCATTACAATAAAAAAGATATTATTGTAAACGAAACATCTGAAGCAAAATAAGGAATTTGACTGTTGAGTGAAACATTAGTCATATCAATTGATGCAATGGGGGGCGATAATGCTCCCCAATCAGTGATTGAAGGCATTAGCCGAGTCGCTAAAAAAGATTCATCTGTTTTCTTTTTTTTGTATGGGGACGAAACTCAAATAAAAAAATTAGCAGATGAATACAAACTCCCTGATACACGTTATAAAATTCATCATACAACAGATGTTATAAGTGGTGATGCAAAGCCCTCTGTTGCTATTCGCAGTGGCCGTGAGAGCAGTATGTGGAAAGCGATTATGTCTGTTCGTAACGGGTATTCCAAAGCTGTTATCTCAGCAGGAAACACCGGTGCTTTAATGGCGATGAGCAAAATTTGTTTAGGAACGCTTCCTGGGATAGATAGACCAGCTATTGCCGCTGTTTTACCAACGAGCAAAACCCCTCTCGTTGCACTTGATTTAGGTGCAAATGCTGAATGCAACTCTCAAAATCTTGTTGAGTTTGCAATTATGGGACATGTTTTGCATCGTGTTTTATACAAAACAGAACACCCAACTGTTGGGTTACTTAATATTGGCTCTGAAGAAACAAAGGGTCGTGATGAGATTCGTGAAGCAGCTTCAACCCTTAAATCTCTTGAAGAAAAAATTAACTTTATTGGTTTTGTTGAAGGAAATGACATTTGCGCAGGTAAGGCTGATGTTATTGTTTCTGACGGTTTTTCTGGCAATATTGCACTTAAAACGATTGAAGGAACAGCAAAATTTATTTCATCTATTCTCAAAAAAACAATCAAACAATCTTTTGTTTCAAAATTAGGTTTCCTTTTGGCAACACCTGCTTTATTAAAGATGAAAAAGGAAATGGATCCTAGGAATTATAATGGAGCGATGTTCCTTGGATTAAAAGGAATCTCAGTAAAAAGCCATGGGGGAGCTGATGCTTATGCTTTTGCTTGCGCAGTTGAGGCAGCAATTCATATGGCAAAAAATGACTTATGCAACAAAATTAAAGAGGAACTCAGACACACAATTGATGTTGATGTTCCAGATGTTATTGTAGAATAAAAAAAAAGGGTTATAAAATGATTAAATCTATCATCGCTGGTGTTGGTGGTTATCTGCCAGAAAAAGTTTTAACAAATTTCGATTTAGAAAAAATGGTAGAAACAAGCGATGCGTGGATACGAGAAAGAACTGGGATCCGTTTACGCCACATTGCTGCTGATGATCAAACAACTTCATCTTTAGCAACAAAAGCTGGTGAAGATGCATTAAAAAATGCTGGAATTTCAGGAGAAGAATTAGATCTTATTATTCTTGCAACAACAACACCTGATGATACAACACCAGCAACTGCTATGCGTGTTCAAGCTGGTTTAGGAGCAACCAAAGCGTTTGCTTTTGATGTACAAGCTGCTTGTTCTGGATTTATGTATGCCTTAAGTGTTGCTGATAAATTTATCAAAGCAGGGACTGTTAAAACAGCTCTTGTTATTGGAGCCGAAACACTTTCTCGTATTGTTGATTGGTCGGATAGAAACACTTGTGTTTTATTTGGTGACGGCGCAGGTGCCGTTGTTCTTCAAGCCAAAGAAACGGAACACATTTCAACAACAGAAGAAGGAATTCTTGATATCGTTTTACATTCAGATGGAAGATTACGAGACTTACTCACAACAACTGGTGGTGTTTCACGCACACAAACAGCTGGTTTCGTTCATATGGAAGGACGCGAAGTCTTCCGTCATGCCGTTACAAACTTGTCTAATGTCGCTCAAGAAGTTATTGATAGAACAGGCATTTCTCTTTCTGATATTGACTTTTTGGTTCCACACCAAGCTAATATTCGCATTATTGAAGGAACAGCAAAAAAACTAGATATTGACTTAGACAAAGTCATCATCACTCTTCCAGAACAGGGAAACACTTCTGCAGCATCAATTCCTTTAGCTTTGTATGAAGGCATTAAATCTCAAAAATTAAAAAAAGGACAACTTATTTTATTAGATGCAATGGGCGCTGGATTTACTTGGGCAGGAGCATTGATTAGATTATAATTTTTTTTATTCTCAACAAAAAATACTTGAAAGTATTTGAATTTTATGACATTCTAACACTAGAAAATTTAAATTAATAAAGGAAAAAAAAATGACACAAAAAACAATTACACGAGCAGATATTGCTGACGCTATTTATCGCGAACTTGGTTTTTCTCATGCAGAATCATTCAAATTAATTGAACAAATGTTACAAGACATTATCACAGCATTATCAAATGGTGAAACTGTAAAAATTTCTAAATTTGCATCATTTATTCCTCACAAAAAGAAAGAACGTGTTGGTCGCAATCCAAAAACAGGTGTTAAACATGCAATTTCACCACGCACGGTTGTTTCTTTTAAAGCCTCAAATACATTAAAAAATATGTTAAAAAATAGCTAATAGGAGTTTTAATGCTCAAAGCTGAGAATGCCTACAGAACCATCACAGAAGTTGCTGATTTATTGCAAGTTCCTGCATCGGTTTTAAGATTTTGGGAAACACAATTTTACCAAATCAAGCCTATGAAACGAATGGGAAGACGGTATTATCAAGCTGAGGATGTTGTTTTATTGGCTCGTATTAGAGACTATCTTTACAAAGAAGGATTTACGATTAAAGGTGTTCAAAAACGTTTAAGAGCAAGTAAATCTTCAACAACACATTCATTAGAAAAAGATTCATCTCAAAAAGCGACCGATGCCTTTGTTCAAGAAATTACAGAAATTAAAACTTCCTTAGAAGATTATCTTGATTAAAGAAGAAATTTTTGAACTAGTTGGCAAGATTTATCACAAAAAACACCTGCAAAAGCAGGTGTTTTTTAATTTATGATTTATTTTTTCTTTGTTCCACATCCACATCCTGGCATTTTAATCCCCTCCTTTCCTCTTTAAAATAAAAATTATTTACTTAAATAAAGTAAGTGATGCTTTTATGCTTGTCAATAGAGAATATTTTTGATAGACTTAAGAAAAATTTGTCCTTTAAAATTAAAATGATGATAAAAAAAATTAGAACATTTTCACTTTTTTTACTCTGCATACTTTTGACAGGCTGTGCACATAAAAATCCATTGACTGAGTTTCAGTTTCAAACTGTGACAGCTCCTCCATATGTATTGGCTTCGTGGTATAAAATAGAAGCTCCTGGAGAATATATTCGTATATACATTGAGGGAGATGGACATTCTTTTGATGCTTATAATAGACCAACGAATAATCCAACACCACATTCCACATTTTTAAGAGATATAGCAGCAAAAGATCCTCATCCCAATGTTGTTTATTTAGCACGTCCTTGCCAATATTTACAAACAAGTACCTGCATCCAAAATGATTGGACATGCGCTAGATTTTCTCCTCAAATCATCAACAGCATGGCGCAATCCATTAATTTGTTTGCAAAAAAGGCTCGTTCACAAAAAATTGTTTTGATAGGATATTCTGGAGGCGCTCAAGTCGCTGGGTTAATTGCTGTAAAGCAACCTCAAAAAATTCAAAAATTAATTACCATTGCAGGTGTTCTAGACCAAGAAGCATGGACATCATATCATAAAGACACACCTTTAACAGGATCTTTAAACCTTAAAGATTATCAAGATTCTTTATCAAGTATTCCACAAATCCATTTTATTGGGGAAAAAGACAAAGTTGTACCTCCTCATTTAACAAAAACATTTGTTCAAGATGACTCTAAAATTGTTATTGTCCCAAAAGCAAATCATCAAGATGGATTTGAAAAAGTTTTAAACGATATTTATCAAAGTAATTAGAGGCTAACATGACAAAAACAGTTTGGATTCTTGCAGATGATAGAATGGGGAATGTTAACCAACTGCTTGGCATTGCTGAATGTTTAAATTTCCCTTTTGAAAGAAAAGATATTCGCTATACAAAATGGATTAAATTACCAAATTTCCTTCGTGGAAAAACATTAATCGGATTAACAAAAGAATCTCAGCAAATTTTAAAAACCAACACATATCCTGATTTAGTTTTAAGCGCTGGAAGACGCTCATTTCCGGTTGCCTTGTGGATAAAAAAAATGTCTCAAAACAAGACAAAAATCGTTCAACTAATGAATCCAGGAAAAGCTTATTTTAATGATGCTGATTTAGTTGTTTTGCCCATGCATGATCAATATAAAGGGTCAGCAAAAAATGTATTTTTAACAATTGGGACACCCCACAGAATCACATCTCAACGCTTGATTGATGAAAAAGAAAAATGGGATCCAGTTTTTAAAAAATATTTAAATCCTCGTCTCTCCCTTATTGTTGGAGGCGCAACGAAAAACAAACCATTTACAATTGAAATGGCTCAAACATTATTGAATAATGTTTTAAGTCTTGCGCCTAAAAGTGTTATGGTTACCACTTCAAGAAGAACACCTACTGAAGTAACCAAATTTTTAAAACAGAACCTCCCTTCTGAAACAACTTTTTTCTATCAATTTGGAGATAAAACTGAAAATCCTTATTTTGGATTAATAGCTTGTGCTGATATGATTATGGTGACAGGTGATTCTATGTCTATGTGCTCTGAATGTTGCGCTACAAAAGTTCCTGTTTTTATTTTTGCCCCAGATGATATGATGAGTGAAAAACACAAGCGTTTTCATAAAACTCTTTTTGACAACGGATATGCCCTACCTTCTGGAAGCACTATTCAATCTGTAAAAGGAGGATTTAACCCTTCTCAAGAAATTGTTCAACGTATTAAGAATTTATTTAAATAGGAGATATTCGTGCCTAAAATAACCATTATTATCGCTCTTAACAACACTGAAAATATTGCAAATCTTTGCTTAGAAAGTTTAACCTTGCAATCTTTTAGTGATTATGAGTGCTTGTGCGTTAAACAAAATCAAGAAGAAGAATATTCTTTTCTCACCACACTTATAAAAAAGGATTCTCGTTTTAAACTTATCAAAACACAAAATGGAACACCAACAAAATATGATTGCTATAATGATGCACTTTACCACGTTAAAGGAAAATATGTTCTGTTCTTAAATGATACAGATTTACTTCACATCCAAGCGCTAGATATCTTTGTTGATGCACTTAGATATACACATTCAAAAATTGCAACTTCAAATCCTTTTTACTTTTCAACATCAAAAATTGTCAAAAAACAAAAACAGCCCATTTTATTTGACAAAAGTGTGTTAAAGAAAAAAAGTCAAAATTTATTATCCGATTTTTGGCAAGAAAATCCTTTTCAAATCGATGGTAAACTCGAGGGAAAAGCATTTGATGCTGAGACAATTTCATTCCTTAAATTCCATACGAATTTAAAAGAGTTTGCCCCCTACTTTTTCATGGAGCAATTTTATTCATTAATTAAAGACAATGTCTATATTAAATATCCACTTTATCTTTGCAGAAAAGAAGCTCATATTCCCTCTATTTCTTCATTTGAAACTCTTAATAATTTAAAAGAACGAATCGTTTTTGAATATGCTTACTTTATCGAATCTGGACGTGTAAATGGATATAATGCTATTGTTTTAAAAAGAAAGTGCTCCCAAGACTTTTTTAATGCCCTCAAACATGTTGTTTTACATACACCGGAAAGCACCATGATTTGCATTAATCAACAATTGATTAATCTTATTTTAGATGTTAAACAATATGACATGTTACAAGGATTAAGTTTATCCTTGTTCCAAAAATTGATTATTTTAGCTCTTGTTAAAAACAAACTTTCTCTTGCAAAAAGAGTTTTGAAATTTTTATTTTAGCGTAGCTTTTTTAATTTCATCATATTTCTTTTTAATTTCTTGAACATCTTCCCACATCAAAGCTTTTGGTGACCCTGGTTTATGGCTAGGATTCCTGAGCAAATATGAAGGATGGAATATTGGCATCATTTTTGCCCCATTTGGCCCATCAAACCATTTCCCTCTGATTTTTGAAATAGCACCTGCATCCGGCAAAAAAGATGTCAACGCTACCCGTCCACAAAGCAATATAATTTTTGGTTTTAAAATACGAAGTTGCTCATCTAAGTAAAAGCGACAAGCCTTTTTTTCTTCAGGTAATGGATCACGATTTTCTGGAGGGCGACATTTAAGAGTATTACAAATATAAATGTCATTTTCTCTTGATAATCCAACAGATTCTAATATTTTATCAAGGAGTTGCCCTGCTCTTCCAACAAAAGGTTTCCCCTGCATATCTTCATTAAATCCTGGCGCCTCTCCAATTAAAACAATATTTGAATTTGGTACTCCATCTGAAAAAACAATATTTGTTCTTGTTTTTCCTAAAGGACATTTTTGACAATTTAAACACTGTTGACGAACATTTTCTAACTCTTCAAACATAAAAAACCTCCATTAAAAATTTGGTTCCACTTTACATAAAATTTTATAAAAAAACAATCTTTAAAAGTCTTTCTTGATTTTTTTATAAAAATTATGCTAAATAAAAAGAAAAATAAAGGTCCTTATTTCATGAATAAAAAAGATATACCTCAGATAGATGATTTCATTCAATTTTTATCAAATGATATATTAAAAACACCTATTATATCTATCTATCAATTCAAACGTGGAGCCTCTTCTTTTAATTATTTAGTAACCTTAAAAGACAAAAAACTACTTGTCAAATTGGCATGGAAACACAAAAAAGAAGGCGTTGAACGTTTGGTTAAAATTATTAAAACACTTGCACAAAACAATATTCCAACGGCAAATGTCATTTCCTTTCAAAACAACTCTATTTTCAGTTATAAAAATAGTTATGGTTTTGTCTTAGAATATATTGATGGAAAATCACTTCCTGCATGTAAGGTACAAAAAAAACATTTATATGAAATCTTAAATATGTATAAAAGTTTTCAAAAAATTTCTTTTGAAGATGAAAAAATTCTCATTCCAGCATATGATTTTAAAATTTTGCAAGAAGAATATTTAAAAAATTGCAATATTATGCTTGAAAAAACCACGCCTTTTTCATTATCTAATTTTTTGTTAAAAATGTGCCAAAAAGAACTTCAAAAAATTGGTGAATCACCTTTAAAAATTGAAGAAAAACAAAAAAATATTATTCATGGCGATTTTCATCATAACAATATTTTGTTCAAAGAAAACAAATTACAATCTTTTTTAGACTTTGAAGATGTAGGCTATGGTTATGCCACTGAAGATTTGCTTCGCTTTGCTTTATGTCTAACAGCAAGACAACATCTTTTTTACCCATCGAAAAAATCTCTTATAAACTGTATCGATATACTCACAACAGAGTTTTCATATTCGTATGAAAAATGGATGGTAGGTCTTAATTCATTTACTCTTCAAAAAATGAAAAAAGTGTTTGTCAAACCAAGAACGCCCTCTATTGATTTAACAAAAAAACTTATTCAACTCATTGTTTTTATGAGAAAATACCACTTTGTTAAATCCATTCTAAAAAAGAAAATACTTTAATCTGCTAAACTTTTTTCTTTACACACATCCTCATTCATCAGCCCAGCCAATCGTGTAATGGTGTGAATAACATTTTCTGTATTATAAGCTGTATTTTTATTTTTTGTTAAATTTGACTGAATGAAAGGTCTATTTTTTACATAAGCTGGAGAAGTCCATACAAAAAATGGAACACTTGTCATTGGTTCATTTGCTAATTCTGAATGTCCCAAAATCTTTCGAGTTGTTGTATCAAAAACATCTTCACCGTGATCGCTAAAATAAAGGCAATATGAAACTTCATTTTCCTCTTTTAAGACATCAATGATTTTATTCACAACATAATCAGTGTAGCGAATACTATCATCATAAGCGTTCAACAAAATGTGACCTTGTTGCGACAAATTTTTGCACGTTAAATTTTCTTTAAAAAAGGCCCATTCAGATGGATAACGATTTGTGTACGCAGAATGAGATCCAATTAAATGAACAAAAATTACTTTTTTTAAGACTGATTTATCTTGAATAATTTTTTCAATATCCGGTATCATATCCCCATCAAATCCTGTTTTTTCAAAACGTTTCATCCCACTAAAATTGTATGATTTTTCCCAATCAGCATGTGAAGATATAGCTGTCACCAATGTATCTGATAATGCATATTGATTTGACAACCAATATGTTTTAAATCCAGATTGTTTAAAAAAGTCAACAATGGTTCCTTTTTGGGTTAAAAATTCAGGATGTTCTCTATCTGCAAATGTGAGAACCCTTTCAAGCACCGGCATTGTTTGGGCAAAGGGGGAAACCACATTATTAAAAACAAATAACTCTTCTTTCCTTTTGTTAGAAAAAGGGGTTGTTTCTCGTTCATATCCATATAAAGATAAATGTGTCCTATTAGCAGATTCGCCTATAATAACAATATACGTTTCTGGAATTGTTTCATCCAAGTCTTTTTTAATTTGTTCAAATGGTTTTGAAGTATTTTGAGATAATATTTTTTTTAATTCACCATATGTTTTTTTATATTCAAAAAAATGATACAACACGTTGCTATATGGATTTAAAACATAACCATCTTTAAATTTAAAACCTGTTTTAAATAAATTTCGAATAAATGGCATTCCACAAACCAAACAACATATCGCTCCCAAAATTTGAGTTTTTACAGGAAGAGAAAGGGGCTCTATTTTATTCAAAAAAATCAGTGGCAACCCTAAAAACAGTATACCCAAAACAAAAAGAACAGGGGGAATATTTTGAGTTAAAAATTCTTTTGTCTCTTTCATATTTGAAACAAACAAAGTGAAAAAAGTATTTAAACCAATTCTTGTTTTAAACAAAAAGATATGTCCCAACTCCAAAAACATAAGAGGCATAAAAATAAAATGAATAATATATAAATAGCCTTTCAAATATTGAGGCACAATAAAAACAGGAAGGAGTACCAAAAAACACACAGGGAATGTGCGAATAACGTCTTTTAAAAACAGTTGATAAAATTGTTTATTTTTTAAATTCGCCTGTTTTAATGACTTAAAAAAAGTGTAGAAAAGAGGCAAAAATCCAATTAAAAAGATATATCCTGCTGCTGAAAACAAATTTGACATTCTTCCAATATCCTGTATAATAAAAACACGCATGTATTCTACTGAAAGGGCTTAAAAATGTCAATCTTAATTAGACAGGTATTATTAAACAACAAACCTGTGGATATTTTAATCAATAAAAACAAAATTGAAAAAATAGCCTCACATATTCCTACAGCTCTTTCTGATGAAATTGTTCAAGCAGAAGGAAAAGCTATTCTTCCTGCTTTTTATAATATGCATACACATTCCCCGATGGTTCTTTTAAGAGGTATTGGCGAGGATAAAGATTTGTTTAGCTGGTTGCAAAATGATATTTGGCCTCGTGAAGAAAAATTAACTGGTGAACAGATTTATATTGCATCACGAATGGCTATTTTAGAAATGATAAAAACTGGTACCGTTCTTTTTAATGATATGTATTTTTTTATGGATGAAACTATTAGAGCCATTGATGAAATGGGTGCCAGAGGATTAATTTCTTGTGTAGCAATGGATTTATTTGACCCTAAAAAGACTTTACAAAAGAAAAAAGACATGGCCCACTTTATCCAAACTCCTTGTTCTAACAAACAAGTTATCAAAACCATTGCCTGCCATGCCGTTTATACCGTTTCAGAAGAATTATTACTTTTCAGCAAAGACTTAGCTCAAAAACATAACACATATTTGCACATTCACCTGGCTGAAACAGAAAAAGAAGTTTTAGATTGCATTGAAAAGACCGGTTTAACCCCAACAAAATATTTGGATAAACTTGGCTTATTAACACCAAAAACTATTTTGGCCCACTGTGTATGGCTTAATGATGAAGATCAAAATATTATCAAAGAGCGAGGATGTTTAATTGCCCATTGTCCTATTTCAAACTTAAAACTCAACTCAGGACAAATGCCTTTAAATACCTATTTAAAAAAAGGTCTCAAAGTTGCTTTAGGAACAGATGGGGCCTCATCTAATAACGCTTTAAGTATGTTTAGCGAAATGAAAGTTGCAGCCCTTTCTGCAAAAGGCGAATCACATGATATCACAGCAGCCCCTGTTTCAAGTATTTTGAAAATGGCCCACCAAACACCAGCTGAATTTTTAGGCCTAAATGCAGGCAAAATTATCGAAGGTGCCCTTGCAGATTTTATTTTTGTTGACACACACAACACATTAACACATCCATTACAATTTTTAGATTCACACTGTGTTTACAGCTTAGATTCATCCTGTGTCAGTGATGTATGTGTAAATGGGCGGTTTGTTCTTAAAAACAAAAACCACCCATTAGAAAATGAAATTATTGATTCGTTTTTTACATTAACTGAATCGTTTTTTTAAATTTTTTCGATTACTTGATTTTCAGTTTTTCGTGTTTGATATAAAGAAACGGCAATCCCAACAGCTAAAATCCCAAATGTAACAATCAAAGATGCTGTTGTTGTCACTTTTAAACCAATATAAGGTAAAAATATTTTTGATCCTATGAAAATCAAAACAAATGATAATGCATGTTTTAAGTACACAAATCTTGTTACTGCTTGCGCCAACAAGAAATACAATGAACGTAAACCTAAAATAGCAAAAATATTACTTGTATAAACAACAAAAATATCCTGTGTAATCAAGAAAATAGCTGGAATACTATCAATTGCAAAAATAACATCCATTGTTTCAATAATAACCAACGCTAAAAATAAAGGTGTTGCAACCCATTTACCAGCCTGTTTGATGAAAAAATGCTCTTCATGTAATTGATTTGTCATTGGAATCCAGCGTTTCATAAATGAAAGCATTTTTCCTTCAGAAGCTTCTCCTTCTTTTTCATCTTCCTCATCTTTCAACGCTTCAATAAGCATTTTTACCCCAGTATAAATCAAGAAGCCCGAGAATAAATACAACACCCAGTGATATTTACTTACCAACCCAGCTCCTGCTAAAATCATCACAGCACGCATCACTATTGCGCCTAATACACCCCAAAACAACACACGATGTTGATAAATTGTTGGTACTTTTAAAGAGGTAAAAACAAGGGATATAACAAAAATGTTATCCATAGACAAACTAAACTCGACAAGATATCCTGTATAAAAGAGCATCCCAATATCAAGCCCTTTTTCATACAATACGAACAATCCAAAAAGCAAGGAAACAGCCATATAAGACAAACAAATCTTTAATGTTCCCTTCATCGTTGGTGTGTCTGATTTTTTATGAAAAACAAACAAATCTAAAAATAAAATTGTAAAAACAATCAGAGCAAAAACAACCCACATTGCCCCCGTTGATAAGTGTGATAAAGCATCCAACATTTTTATAATCCTTTACTAAAGTTTTGTTTTTTTTAATATTGGCCGTCTGGTAGGATTTGTCGCCAATCCTAATTTACAAAATTCTTCCCAAGGGAAAGTTTCACCTGGATCAAACTTTCTATCTGGCGCAATATCTGAGTGTGCCACAACATTTTCTGGCTTAATCTGATACCGTTTCATAATATCAGCACACAATTTCGTTCCTGCTTGAATTTGTTCAAAAGAAAAATCTTGAAAATTTCTTTCTCCCGAAGCAGGACATTGAAACTCAATTCCAATGGAATGAGAATTAATATCTTCTTTGATATCTCCCCAAGAAGATACACCAGCATGCCAAGCTCTTTTATCTTCTGGAATAACTTGATAAACAGTTCCATCCCTATCAATTACATAATGTGAACTAACACGTCCACCTTCTTCTTTTTCAATAAAAATTGATAACGTTTCATCAATAGAATTTGTTGCTGTCGCATGAAAAACAATCATGTCAATTTCTGATTTTCTTTCATCAAAATGAGTCGAAGGTTTTTGAATAATTTTCATTACGAATTCTCCATCATTTTTTTCAAACTTACAGGTCTTAAAAAGCTATGACATAAAGAAATAGCAAGCGCATCTGCTGCATCTGGTGGAATTTTTTCTGGCACAGATTTTAAAAGCGTTCTAACCATCATATCTACCTGCTTTTTATCAGCATGACCAACACCAACAACCATTTTTTTTATTTGATTTGGAGTATACTCAGCAACAGGTATTTTAAACAAAGCCGGAGTCAATAAAACCACCCCTCTTGCTTGTCCTAATTTCAGTGTTGAATTTGGATTTTTATTCACAAACGTTTCTTCAACAGCTGCTTCATCTGGTTCATAAGCTTCAATCACTTTTTTCAAGTCAACATGAAGCTCACTTAATCTTGTACTTAACTCATTTTTATCATCTGGGTTAATCACACCTGCTGCAATAAAACGCAAACGGGAGCCATCTTTTTCAATGACTCCCCAACCTGTGTGTCTCAATCCAGGGTCAAGCCCTAAGATTCGAACCATTTTTATTCTCCTAACTGAGCCATTATTTCTTCAGAAATATCAGCATTTGTGATCACACGTTGAACGTCATCATCTTCATTTAAAAGATCGATAAACTTCATTAATTTTTGTGCTGTTTCTAAATCTGTAATTTCTTTTTGAACCATTGGTTTCCAATCACGTCTAGCAACATTTGGTGTCCCTAGTTTTCCTTCCAATACATCCCGAACAGCAGCCAAATCATCTGGTTGACATGTAATTTCATGTGTTTCATCTGTTGAAACAACATCATCAGCACCAGCGTCTAATGCTGCTTCAAAAATTGCGTCTGGTGTGCCAACAGCTACTGGATATTCAATATATCCAATCCGTTCAAAATTAAATGTTACTGAGCCTGTTTCACCTAATGAACCACCATTTTTTGAGAACAAAGATCTCAAAACAGGGGCTGTTCTTGCCCGATTATCTGTCAATGCTTCAACAATAACAGAAACTTTCCCTGGGCCCATTCCTTCATAACGAACTTCTTCATAATTTGAAGTATCTGTCCCTTGTGTTCCTTTTAAAACGGCACGTTCAATATTATCTTTTGGCATATTTTCAGAACGAGCTGTCTGAATTGCCAAACGCAATCTTGGGTTTGAAGCTGGATCTCCACCCCCTTGTTTTGCTGCAACTGTAATTTCACGAGCAAGTTTTGAGAAAATCTTAGCGCGCATTTTATCTTGAGCGCCTTTACGATACATAATATTTTTAAACTGTGAATGTCCTGCCATAATATTTTCCTTAATTTGATTTTAAAATATGTATACTTATATCATACTTCGTGCGTATTTTCAAGCGTTTGCCCAATTCGGACTGGAAAAATTTCTCTTGCGCACCCCGTTTTTTCATCAATATCAGCACAAACGGCGCAAAAAGTTGCATTTTTTTCAGCTGGTTCAAGGCGACCCTTTTTATCACCACCTAAAAATCTTGGGAACGCTAACTCCTTTTTCATCCCAATAACAGAATCGTAATCTCCACACATTCCAATATCTGAAATATACGCTGTTCCACTTGGTAAGACATGAGCATCTGCCGTTGGAATATGTGTGTGCGTTCCAACAACCAAAGAAGCATGCCCATCTAAATAGTGTCCAAGGGCAACTTTTTCTGCCGTTGCTTCAGCATGAAAATCAACAACCAAAACATCATAATCTTGGCCTCGTTTATATTTTTGCAACCATTGTTGAATAGATTGAAAAGGGCTTTCAACAGAACGCATAAAAACACTACCCAGCAATTGCACCACTGCGACACGAACACCTGAAGCGCTTTTGACAATACAAAAACCTTTTCCAACTGTGTTTTCAGGATAATTCATTGGACGAATAATATTATCAGCTTCCTCCAAAATTGGGAAAATGTCAGGTTTATCAAATGAATGATTTCCCAAAGTTATCACATCTGCCCCATGGTCTAAAAAAGCATTATACATTTTTGGATTAATACCAAAACCATGAGCTGCATTTTCACCATTCACAATGATAAAATCCAAATTGAGTTTTTCTTTTAATTTTGGCAAACAAGACAACACAAGCTTGCGACCAGCTTTGCCAACCACATCT
This sequence comes from Alphaproteobacteria bacterium, assembly GCA_017466695.1. GTDB lineage: Bacteria > Pseudomonadota > Alphaproteobacteria > CAAHEQ01 > UBA3637 > RGIG4140. The sequence goes on from JAFTTR010000031.1 coordinate 33,895, forward strand.
CCACAAAATAATATCTTCATACTGTTTCTTCTTTAGTTTTTTCTTCCATCAACCCATCAGCTAAAGCCAAAACCTTTACAGCCAAATTATTCAACGATTCTGTAATTTGACGTTGATTTTCCACAAAAGCATCAGCTTGCATATTTTTTTCAAGTTGACTTTTTTCTTCTGCCAACAACAAACACAACATGGCAAGTAATTGACCCTCTTGCATAAAACCAATTGTTTTTAACAACTTCTCAGCTCTTGCATCTAAATTTTCAGCCAAGGTTGACATATATCCTTCTTGCCCATCTGCACAAGAAAATTTATAATATCTACCACCGATTTTTAATGATACAACTGCCATCATTCACCTCCTTGATTTTGGTGAAATGAGCCCAACGCATTATCTATTTTCATATATGTTTTTCGGATAACATTTTTAAGTTCGGCTACTTTACTTTCAGCTTGTTCTTTGTCTTTTTTTGATTGATACAATGCAGTTTCCAACTTTACAACTGCTTGCTCCAAATTTGCGACTGCTTTTTTTATATCTTCCATTGTTTCACCTATACATTTCGCCTTGCTTTAAATGCCAGCTGTAGCGTACCATCGTCCAAATAATCCAATTCTCCTCCAACAGGGACCCCTCTCGAAAGAGTTGAAATATTCACATCAAAATCTTTCAACTTGTCTGAAAGATAGTGAACCGTTGTTTGCCCTTCAACAGAGGCTGGAAGAGCTAAAATTATTTCTTTAACATTCTTTGTTGTAATTCGTTCAATCAATTCTTGAATTTTAAGTTCATCAGGCCCCACACCATCCAAGGCAGAAAGAACCCCACCCAATACATGGTAAACACCTTTAAAAACACCAGCTCGCTCAAGCGCCCACAAATCGGCAACATCTTGAACAACACAAACAATAGACGAATCCCTTTTCAAATCAGAACAAACCGAACACGGCGTACTTGTATCCATATTTCCACAAACAGGGCAAGGCTGAACCCTTTCCAAAACAGTTTGCATAGAGGCTACAAGAGGAGCAAATTTACTTTCTTTTTGTTTTAATAATGACAAAACTGCCCGCCTTGCAGACCGAGGTCCCAACGCAGGCAATTTGGAAAGCAATCCAATAAGTTGTTCTAATTCAGGGGCAGCCATTTTAAACCTTTAGAATGGCATTTTAAAGCCAGCAGGAAGCCCCAATGAGGATTGAATACGTTCCATCTCTGAAGCCATTGTTTTTTCAACATTTTCATAAGCAGCGCGCATTGCGATTAAAACCAAATCTTCCAATGTTTCTGTATCTTGAGGATCAACAACAGCAGGATTAATCGCAACTGAAACAGGCAAATGTTTCCCTGTTACAACAACTTTGACAGCGCCATTTGCAGCTTCCCCTTCAAACTCTTGTTTTTCCATCTTTGTTTGAAGGATTGTCATTTGAGATTGAACCATTTGAGCTTTTTTCATTAAATCGCCAATATTACGCATATCTTTCTCCTTAATAAATTATAAAAAAGTTATATTTATTGTCATTATAGAAAAAAAACTTTCAAAAGTAAATTATTATCTTCGATTTTTAATAAAAAGATTTAAGAAAAAAGACTCGTTTTAAGCTTTTTTTTATTTTATTTTCCTTTCATGAAATTGGGAGCGGTTTAAAAACCACCTCCACCGCCTCCGCCGGCACCACCGCCAGAGCATCCACCACCTGAAAAGCCGCAAGAGCTAGATCCTGAACCTCCGTTAGATGATTTTGTTGCTGATGAATGTATCCTTGAAGTAATGGTTGAAAAAACAGCAGCATTTCTAAACACATCATCCTTAGGCGCTTCAAAATCAAAATAGGATTTCATTTTTTCAACCCATTGAGTTTGCATACCAAGCAAAATAGCATAAGGTAATAATCTGTCTAATTCTGCTTCTTTAGGTGTTTTATATTTTAAATCATCAACACCATTTAAGAACATTTTTATTCCTTCTAAATGCGCAATTAAAAAAAGACCCTTATCATAAACACGCACGATAATATATTTATAAAATGCAACAAAACAGGCAAATATCAAAACACAAAAAAGTGCCTTAGCATTTACAGGTCCAAATAATATATCTTCAATATCATTTTCCACCAAACCAAATAACAAACAAAACATGCCCCCAAAAAAACCAAGACACCAAACACCTACAAAACTGACTAAAAAAATAGCTAAAACCAACTTCGAAATCCAATTTCTTTCCCTTTTAAACAGCATTAAAACGATCTCTGAAATTGGAAATACACAAAAACTCAACACAGCTGCAGGCACAAAGTTCAAAAAACTTTTAAAATATAGCAAGAAAAAAATCAAACAACACAAAAATGCCAAACAATTAAACTTTAAACGCTGCGCTACATTCCTTTTATACAACGTTTTTATCTCAGATTTAGAATGTTCTTTATAAGCTTCAATATACTTTAAAAATGAATAAGCACGTGTTCCTTTTTTTAAGGTATAAGTATCCTTTGCTTTTTCAAGAAAAAACTTTTCATCTGAATTTTTGGGTTTTATATATTTATTTTTTTCAAAGAAAATTTTATTCCTAAGTACCTTAACTTTCAACAGCCCTCTTTGTGAAAGATGTGCCAAATGAGGCATCACCATATCAAACAAATTTGGGTCGGCATGATGATATCTCCACAACAAATATAAGGCGCCTAAATTATTAACATTTGGAACATCAAATCTTGGGTAAGCTAGTTTTTTATCACTATCTTTACCATATTTTTTCCAAGAAGAATATGCATAAAATACTAATCCCATAAAAAACATTATGCCCATAAACGTAAATAACCAACTTAATCTTTTATCTAAGAACAAACCAGTTTCTGGAATTTGAAAAAATCCAGAATTAAAAACCGTTCTTAGCGTCATTGCCTCTTGTTTTTTCAACCCGTTTGGCAAATGAATAAAAATTTGATTGCCTTTTTTTTCTACAAATGCATTTTGTTTTTTTGCTCCATATTCGCCAGTAAAAACTTTCACCTCTTCAATTAAATTTAATTCAGAAGGTAAACGAACAACTGCGTCAGCAACCAAAATGTCAAAAGCCCATTCATCCCCTATCAAATTATAATAAAACTCATCTTTTGTTTTTTCATCATTTTGTCTTATAATATTATGGTATTTATATGTTATTTTATATTCATAAATACCTGATGAAATATATTTATTCATATCACCTAAATAGATGCGTTTTTTGCCATTATTAAACCGAACAGTATAAGGGATATTTTTACCATTTCTTGTCACAGATAAGATTGAAACAGGTGTTTTACTCCCAGCATGCTTTAATGGTAAATCTCTATAAATTCCCCTTTTAATGTCTTTGCCAAGTGCACTAACCTTAATTGTTTCTTGCACATCCAAAGAAGAATCTTGATTTAGCGTTGCATCAATTCCATAAAACAAAATTTCTTCTTTTTGTAAATCAGCTTCTGCTGTTGAAAAACAAAATACACAACTAAAAAAAATAACTAAAAAAAATATTTTTTTAATCATTAAGACACTCCTTAATAGATGGCACATTTTTTTCATGCACTCCATCTAATTGAAAAAAGGGTTTGGTTGAAACTTTTAAAATTTTTTGAAACAAACAAATTGGGAACAAGTTAATAAATGTATTAAATTTTCGCACAATTCCATTGTAATATCTACGAGCATGTTGCAAATCATCTTCTATAAGAACAAGGTCTTTTTGTAATTGGTTAAACATATCATTAGCTTTTAAATCAGGATAATCCTCTTTTAACATTAAAATGGTACAAATACCCTGTTCAAATTGATTTTCAAAACATTCCTTTTGTGCGAGTTTTTCTGTTGTCATAGCTTTTGTTCTTAAAATTGTAACATCTTCCAACATCTTAGTTTCATGAGCACAATAACCTGTTATAACCCTCACCAAATTCGGCACCAAATCATAACGCCGTTTTAATTGAACCTCTACCCCACTTTCTGCTTCAATAAATAAATTTTCAAGACGGACAATTTTATTGTAAACCCAAATTAAAAAACAAATAATAATCCCACAAAAAATCAACCACATCATTTTTTATATCTCCTTATGTTTACTATAAAAGAAAACACACCCAAAAAACAAGATAAAATTTCCACCTTAGAAAGAATAAATAAACACCCCAAAACTCTTTTTAGAAAAACTTGATTTTTTGATTTTTTTTTGATAAGATACGCAAAAATTAAAAGGATTACAAATGACAGACTTATCACATATTAGAAACTTTTCAATCGTTGCACATATTGACCATGGTAAATCCACTTTGGCAGACAGACTTATTCAAAAATGTGGTGCTGTTTCTGACAGAGAAATGAAAGAGCAACTCCTTGACAATATGGATATTGAACGTGAACGAGGCATTACCATCAAAGCTCAAACCGTTCGTTTGAATTATAAAGCACAAGATGGTGAAGATTATATTCTCAATCTTATTGACACACCAGGACATGTTGACTTTGGATATGAAGTCAGCCGTTCTCTTGCTGCCTGTGAAGGGTCTTTATTAGTTGTTGATGCGTCTCAAGGTGTTGAAGCTCAAACACTTGCAAATGTTTATAAAGCATTGGATGCAAATCATGAAATTGTGCCTATTATCAACAAAATTGATTTACCTGCAGCAGAACCAGACAGAGTCAAAGCTCAAATTGAAGATGTTATTGGTATTGACGCTTCTGAGGCTCCTCTTATTTCTGCCAAAACAGGTATAGGCATTGATGAAGTTTTAGAAACAATCGTTACTAAATTACCAGCTCCAGAAGGGAATACCAATGCCCCCCTTAAAGCTATGCTTGTCGATTCATGGTACGATTCATATCTTGGTATTATTGTGTTAGTGCGTGTTATTGATGGCACATTAAAAAAAGGAACAAGCATTAAAATGATGGCCACAAACGCTGTTTACAAGGTGGAAAGATTGGGACACTTTATGCCAAAAATGCAAGACACAACCGAACTTAAAACAGGTGAACTTGGCTTTATTATTTGTGGTATTAAGTCTATTGGAGAAACACGTGTTGGGGATACAATTACGGATGAAAAAAATCCAACAAATGAAGCCCTCCCCGGCTTTAAACCAAGTTTAAGCGTTGTTTTTTGTTCTTTATTCCCTGTAGACATGAGTGATTATGAAAACTTAAAAGAATCCCTTGGGAAACTTCAATTAAATGATGCAAGTTTTCAATTTACACCTGATAAATCTCAAGCACTCGGTCAAGGATTTAGATGTGGATTCTTGGGACTTCTTCATATGGAAATTATCCAGGAACGTTTAAGTCGAGAGTTCAATTTAGACCTCATTACAACAGCACCTTCTGTGGCTTATAATGTACATCTAACAAATGGGAATGTATTAACAATGCATAATCCTGCTGATATGCCTGATCCCTCTTCTATACAATTTATTGAAGAACCATGGGTTAAGGCCAGCATTTTAACACCTGATGAATATTTAGGTGGTATTTTGCAACTTTGCACAGAAAGACGGGGTGTACAAAAAGATTTAACCTATGTCGGCAACAGAGCAATGGTTGTTTATCATTTACCCTTAAATGAAATTGTTTTTGACTTTTATGATAGGTTAAAATCAATTTCAAGAGGGTATGCGAGCTTTGATTATGAAGTTTCTGATTATGAGCGAAGCGATCTTGTTCGTGTAAATATTATGGTCCATGGTGAACAAGTTGATGCTTTGGCATTTTTAGCGCATAGGTCACAAGCTGAACGCAGAGGAAGACAAATCTGTGAACGATTGAAAACACTCATTCCTCGCCACCAATTTAAAATTCCAATTCAGGCAAGTATTGGTGGAAAAATCATCGCAAGAGAAGACATTTCAGCCTACAGAAAAGATGTTACGGCGAAATGCTACGGTGGTGATATTACTCGTAAAAGAAAATTACTTGAGAAGCAAAAAGAAGGTAAAAAAAGAATGCGCCAATTTGGGAATGTTGAAATTCCTCAAACAGCCTTTATTAACGCTCTTAAAATTGGTGATGAATAGTTTTTTAAAGAAAAAACTCCTTTATTAAAAATTATTAACAAAATCTGTTGAAAATAAGCACGCAACCCTTGACTTTTGCGTGCTTACATACTATTTAATATACATCGAAACTTAAAACTTGAAAGGATACACAAACAATGAATTTTAAACCATTACTTGATCGTGTTGTCATCAAACGCACACAAGAAGAAAATAGAACTGCAGGTGGTATCATCATCCCAGATACAGCTAAAGAAAAACCATCTCAAGGTGTTGTAACTGCTGTTGGTCCTGGTGGGCGTGATGAAAAAGGGAATATAATTCCAATGACTTTAAAAGAAGGTGACAAAGTCCTATTTAGTAAATGGTCAGGAACCGAAATCAAAATTAATGGTGAAGATTTATTAATCATGAAAGAATCCGATGTACTCGGAATTTTAGCTTAAGGAAAGAGGAAAATTATGTCAGCAAAAGAAATTAAATTTGGTACAGACGCTCGCACAAAAATGTTGCGTGGTGTCGATATTTTAGCAGACACAGTCAAGGTTACATTAGGACCAAAAGGTCGCAATGTTGTTCTTGGAAAATCTTATGGGGCTCCAAAAATCACAAAAGATGGTGTTTCTGTTGCAAAAGAAATTGAATTGTCAGATAAATTTGAAAACATGGGCGCACAAATGGTTCGTGAAGTTGCATCAAAATCTGCTGATGTTGCAGGTGATGGTACAACAACAGCAACTGTTTTAGCTCAAGCAATCATTCGTGAAGGATGTAAAGCTGTCGCTGCCGGCATGAATCCAATGGATTTAAAACGTGGTATTGACACAGCTGTTGCGGCCGTGGTTGAAGATATCAAATCTCGCTCTAAAAAAGTTTCAACATCTGCTGAAATTGCTCAAATTGGTACAATTTCTGCAAATGGTGATTCTTCAATTGGTAACTACATTGCTCAAGCGATGGAAAAGGTTGGCAACGAAGGTGTCATTACTGTTGAAGATGCCAAAGGAATGGAAACAGAATTAGATGTTGTTGAAGGGATGCAATTTGACAGAGGTTACCTCTCACCATACTTCATCACAAATCCTGAAAAAATGACTGTTGAATTAGATAACCCATACATCTTAATTCACGAAGCAAAACTTTCAAATCTTCAATCTTTAATTCCTGTTTTAGAAGCAGTTGTTCAAACAGGTCGCCCTCTTTTAATTATTGCTGAAGATATCGAAGGAGAAGCACTAGCAACACTTGTTGTGAACAAATTGCGTGGTGGATTAAAAATCGCTGCTGTCAAAGCACCAGGATTTGGTGATAGACGCAAAGCAATTTTGGAAGATATTGCTATTTTAACAAATGGACAAGTTGTTTCAGCTGATTTAGGTATGAAATTAGAAGATGTGAATATTTCACACTTAGGCACTGCAAAATCAGTTACTATTACAAAAGAAGATACAACAATTGTTGATGGCTCAGGCGACAAAGCAGCTATCTTAGCTCGTGTTCATCAAATCAGACAACAAATTGAAGAAACAACTTCTGATTATGATCGTGAAAAATTGCAAGAACGCCTTGGAAAACTTTCTGGTGGTGTTGCAGTTATCAAAGTCGGTGGTGCTTCTGAATTAGAAGTTAAAGAAAAGAAAGACCGTGTTGATGATGCATTACATGCAACACGTGCAGCTGTTAAAGAAGGTATTGTCCCTGGTGGTGGTACAGCTTTATTGTATGCCACAAAAGCTTTGGATGGTTTAACACCTCAAAATGATGACCAACGTGTTGGTATCGATATTATTCGAAAAGCACTTCAAGCTCCAATTCGTCAAATTGCTCAAAATGCAGCAGTTGATGGTTCTGTCATTGTTGGCAAATTGCTTGAAAAATATGAAACAACAATTGGTTATGATGCTCAAAATGGACAATATACAGACATGTTCCAATCTGGCATTATTGACCCAACAAAAGTTGTTCGTACAGCTTTAGAAGGCGCTTCTTCAATTGGTGGCTTACTCATTACAACAGAAGCTATGGTTGCTGATAAACCAGAAGAAAAATGTGGTTGTGACCACGCAGCAGGCGGTATGCCTGGTATGGGTGGAATGGGTGGCATGTACTAATCCATCTAAACAAAAGAAAAAATCCCTACTTTGTAGTGGGGATTTTTTTATGACTGTAAAAATTAAAAAACTCGATATTTCCAACAAGCCAAAATAGCGATAGAAGCTGTTTCGGCACGCAAAATTGTTGCACCCAAATGAAGTGTTGCTGTGTTTTTGTGCTTCTCAATATATTGAACCTCTTTTAAAGTAAAACCACCTTCAGGTCCCACCAAAAAAACAGGTGTTAAAACGTCTACTTTTTTGTAATTTGTTTGCCCTCTTTCCGATAAGAAAAACACAGTTGATTGAGCTGGTATTTGTTGAAATAAATCCATCAATAAAACAGGGTTATGCACAACAGGACAATCCAACCTTTCGGATTGTTCAGCTGCTTCTGCAACAATAGCTTTTGCCCTTTCTAAATTAAAATTTCGAACAACAGTTCTTTCCGTAATTACGGGATAAATTTCACTTACACCCAACTCTGTTGCTTTTTGCAAAACAAAATCCATATTTTCTTTTTTAATAATTGCTGGACACAAAATGCAAGGAGGAGTTTCCAAAAATTCTTTTGTTTTTTCAATAACTTGAAGTGAAAATTTCTTTTTTGATTCTTGTTTGATTTTTGATTTAAATTCACCCTCTTTTCCATTAAAAAGAAAAACTTCATCTCCCTCATTACAACGCATGACATGGATTAAATAATGTGCCTTCTTTTCATCAAGAGAAATAACTCTTCCCTCTTTTAATTCTTCTTCAATAAATAACCGTATCATTATTTTTTCTTTCTTTGTGGGGGTAATGCATCAACCCAAACCAAGGTAACATCATCTTGTGGTGGAGGTGGAAGCATTTTAAAAAACAATTGCATCAATTGAGAAACAGCTTCTCTTGTATTTTTGTATCGAAACACTGTTTGCAACAAACTGATTAAACCTTCTTCACCTAAACGCAATCCATCAGCGCCTTTTTCTTCTACCAAAGCATCGCTGTATAAAATCAACTTGTCCCCTGGACAAAAATCAATTTTATAATCATCATATTTTGCATTTGGAGAGATTCCTAAAGGAAGTCCTTGAGTTGATAACAGCAATATTCCATTTCTTGTTTTTAAAAATGGGGGTGGCGATCCAGCTCCAGCATAAGAAAGCGTCTGCGCATTTGTATCAAAAATACAAAAGAAGAAAGTTGCAAACTGTCCTCTAGGTAATAATTGGCATAATTGTAAATTTAACAACCTTAAAAAGTCTGATGGGTTTTTAACTTTATCTTTTAATTGAAATATTAATGTATGCAATCTAAATGTATTTAAAGAGGCAGATAAACCGTGTCCTGAAAAATCACACAAGAATAGTCCAAATTTCTTTTCCGACAACTCAATAATTTGCCAAAAATCACCACCCAATCTATCTGAAGGAGAAAAGAAAGAAGCAATATCCACATTACATTTTTCTTTAATCTGTTCTAATTGACTGCTTTGAGGCAACAAACTTCTTTGCATTTTTTGGGATAAACGCAATTCTTCATTAATTTGACTAAGCTGAGCCGAAAGATATTCCACCAGTTTTTTATTTTCTAAATGCACTCGAACACGTGTAAAAAACTCTAATGGATTAATTGGTTTTGTAATAAAGTCAGATGCACCAGCTTTAAACGTTCTATCCCTTGCCTCCCGCGTATCTGTTGATGTTTGAATCAAAATTGGAATTTTGTGTTCTTTATCAATTTGTTTGAGTTGTAAAAGAACTTCATATCCATCCATTTTAGGTAACACAATATCTAAAATAATTAAATCTGGCTTAAATTCTACAACTTTTTTAAGACCTTCTTCACCGGTTGAAGCCACCTCAATTCGTCCCACGCCGATTTGGGCTAACAACCCAGCTAACAGAGCTTGATTACTTTTGTTATCTTCAATAATAAGCACTTTACTTGAAGAGATATCTGTTTGAACAACAACCTCAGGGGTTGACGCCAAATTTTGAATCACACTGCTTTTTTTATTTTCCTTTAAGAACGAAAGCGTAATTTCTTTACCATAATTATCAATGGTACAAGAATCAACCGCATGAGCAATAATTTGTAGCCCACGACCACTTTTTGAAGAAGCATCCCCTGAATCTCTTTTTAAAATTTGAGCCAAAGAATACCCCATACCTTCATCTTTAATTTTAATTTCAAGTTTAAACTTATTCCACACCGAGCAAATTGAAATTGCTTTTTTTGCATATTTGGGTGAATTTAATCTACGACTAATTAAATCGAGATACGACACAAAACCAACAACATCTTGTCGCATGGAACTAGATAATTCCAAATTTCCATGAAATAATCCATTCACTAAAGATTCATGAACGGCCAAATGAATAGCTTTGCGTCTGGCATCTGAAAATTTACGCCTTGATTGGAGCGCTCCAGTAAAAATATAGGCCACATCATATTTATACACGAGAGGCCCTGTTAATAAAAAACTTAATCCATTTGGATATTTGTGTGTTTTTTGATATTCTATAAAATCAACAACACTCCTTTTAGTGGCATTCGCATCAATGATTCCATCGATAGGTAATTTTAATATTTCTTTAAAACGCTCTTCAGAAACATCCCCTATAATAACACACAAAGCAGGAATCTGTTTTTTTGACCCCTCTGTTAAAAAAGGTTTTTCTTTACTTGGCCAAAGCGGTAAATGCAACATTTTAGAGAATTTTTGAATTTTCTCTAAACTAACACCCTCTCCTGTTAAATAAATTACTTTCTCACTCATATTTTCCAGTATAATAAAAGCAGATAAAAAAACAAGCTTTTTTATTTTTAAATTCAAAAAAGTTAAAAAAACTTTGCTCTTTATTTCATTTTTTGTTATACTCAAAAAATCTTAACAGGTTTGCACATTTGCGAACCACTACTGAAAGGATATATCATGAAAAAAGTTAATCCAGTTATGATTTCAGGCAAAGAAGTTATCCCTTTGATTGAAGGGGGAAAAGGCATTGCCGTTTCAGATGGTCAATCTTCAGGTGCTTGGGCAAAAGCTGGAGCAGTCGGCACAATTTCAGGCGTTTTTGCTGATGAATATGATGAAAAAGGAAAGGTTATTCCTAAAGTTTACACTCAAAAAACAAGGCCAGAACGTCACAAAGAGCTCATTGAAATGTCCATTCGTGGTGGTATTTCTCAAGCAAAAATTGCTCATGAAATTTCTGGTGGTAATGGGCGTATTCATATGAATGTTTTATGGGAAATGGGTGGTAGTATCCCAATTTTAGAAGGCGTCATGAACGCTTGCGAACAGGTAATGAAAAACATCCGAGAAAAAGCACCAGAAAAATATCAAGAAAAAATCGTTGCCATGGGAGAAAAAGTTCAAGAAACTCTTGGTTCACTGCGTTTCCAATACCAAAAAAGAATGGGTGAAGCTGTTCCTGTTGTTGATGGTATGCTTGATAAAGTTCATAGTCTTGTTCATGGAATTACTTGTGGCGCAGGTATGCCATATAAATTGGCAGAAATCGCTTCAAAATATGGATTGTATTACTATCCAATCGTTTCATCAGCCAGAGCCTTTAGAGCGCTTTGGTTAAGAAGTTACAAAAATTGTATGGAATATTTGGGCGGTGTTGTTTATGAAGACCCTTGGAGAGCTGGTGGTCATAATGGATTATCAAATTCAGAAAATCCTGAACAACCTGAACGCCCTTACGAACGTTTAGTTGCTTTACGCAAACAATTAAATGAATACAATTTAAACCATGTTCCATTGATTATGGCTGGTGGAGTTTGGAATCTTTCAGAATTCGAAGATTTAATCGATAATCCAGAAATTGGACCTATTGCTTTTCAATTAGGGACCAGACCGTTATTAACAAAAGAAAGCCCTGTCGCTAAAGCATGGCAAGGTTGTTTGAGAGGTCTTAAAAAAGGTGATATCATTTTACAACGTTTTTCACCAACAGGTTTTTACTCTTCTGCTGTGAACAACAAGTTTTTAAAAACATTAATGGAACGCAAAGATACAGAAATGCCATATATGGAAAAATCAGAAGGTATTTTTGTAAAACCATTTGCCATTTCTCAAGCATTGACTGTTTATTTAACAGAACATGATTTTAAACGGGCAAATAAATTTTTAACTGGTTCTCGCCCTGTTGTCGCACGCACACCTGATAATTCTATTATCTTTTTAACAAATGAAGAAAATGAACAAATCAAACAAGATAGAGCCAATTGTGTTGGATGTTTATCAGCTTGTGCTTTCTCCGGTTGGTCTCAAGCAGATGGACATTTAGACAGACTTCCTGATTCTCGTTCATTTTGTATCAACAAAACATTAACAGCAATTGCTCATGGTGAAAGTATTGACAACAACTTAATGTTCTGTGGCCATAGTGGGTACCGTTTTGGAGAAGATCCAATGTACAAGAATGGGAATATCCCAAGTGTTCAAGAATTGATTGATGCTCTTTTACAAGGTCAATAATTCTAATAAAAAGGAAAAACCACCAATTAAATTGGTGGTTTTTTTATATCAAAAAACATTTATAAAAAATTTTATTTTTTTGTTACAAAATCATTTTTCTTTCTATCCCAATAATGAAAATCAACATCTAAAACAACAAAATCTGGAGCCAAAAGAGATTTAAACCAATCTCCCGTCCAACTTGCGTGTTTGTCTGGAGCAATAATTATCTTATTTTTATTCTTGCTTAAAAAAGCACCCCACCAAGAAAATGTTGAATTTGCAATAATGTGATTTTTACAAAATGACATTAATTCTAAATCCTGGTAATCTTTCTTATTCCAATCAACAAATGTATGAGGAGCATCTATTTTTAAATTTTCTCTCACCCACTTCATATCGTTTGAAAAAATATAAAAATGAGGATTATCCAAATTTGCTTTCATATATTCAATGGCTTGTGTATAATATTTTTGTGTTAACAAAATATATCCCTGCCAAACATAATCCCCTCTTCTAACATGAATAGAAACAGAATTTTCCTGTTGCATTTTTTGAGCAATTTCTTTGCTTTTTGCAAGCATTGGATGCTTAAAAACAGTGTGTTCTCTAATATAATCTTCGTATCCTGTAAAATTACGCCATGACTGAGAATATCCATTTAAATAGATAAAATTTCCTTTTTCATTAATCGTGTGATGAGAGCTTCCATTTGAAACAAAATTTTCCACATGCTTTTTAACATATCCCGGTTGAGCGCCATAGTTAAATTTCACATTTTCACTTGTTTTGTAAGGTAATATTAAATGATTCTCAATATAGGATTGTTGATAAAACAAGGGCTTTTTATTGTTTTTAAGCGCATAAATTACCCCACTCCAATACCCAAAAAGTTGATTTCCTAAACCACCTGATGGAATTTGTATTTCAACAAAACCTTTTAATTTATCTTCTTTTAAGTTTTCATCTTTTTGAGCCAAATCAAAAGTTATTGGAACACTCTTATATTCGTTATTTTTTTTAACAAAGACTTCTGCACTAAACCGATCCCAACCGATTACCATATGTTTATCATCATCTTCTATAAGAGTACCACAATTATTTGACTCTTTACAAATCTTTTTACCATCAAAAGATTTGTAAAGATAATTTTTCCACATTTTATGTATTGTAAATCGAACAGTATCACTTCGCTTTGCACACCCTGTATCAAAAAATCTTTTCAATCGATTAGGCTCTGCAAATAAAACCTTCTGATTGCGATGTAAAATTTCCTTTTGGAATAAACAGACGTGTAATTCTTTAAATTTTTTTCTCTCATTCTCAGAAAAAAACAATGATAAGAATTTATTTTTTTTATCCTTATTGTTAAAAATTGATTCTTGCCCCGAAAAAAAGAAATATTCAGGTTCTTGAGAAAAAAAAGAAACCCCTTTTTCATATAGCGAAAAAGGATGAAATAAAATATATCCACATAAAATAAACAGTATAATTAATTTCATTTGTTGCCTATTTTTTTATCACTATATATGGATTTTAAAATGATGTCAATTTATATCATTCTATATTCATGAGCACTTACCACTTTTTATTTGCAATTTAATTCTCTTTTAGATAAGATAAAAAAAACGAGAGGACGAAAGGAGATATTATGAAAAATCTATTAATTAAAAGCTTGTCTCTTATCAGTATAACCTGTTTAACCACACAAACAAATGCCATGGAAATATCTCCCATTATTTGTCAAAATAAAACGTGTCTTCCAGCCTATCAATCTGTTACAAAAGATCACTTATTTGAACATCTTAATTATTTGATTGAAAAAAATATTAATACACCAATTACAATTTGCGAAGCCGATCCAACCTCCAAAACATGTTTAAAGAAAGGGATTTCTGTTCCTGTTATTACAAATAATGCTCAAGTAAATATGGATATTTTATCTGCTCGTTTAATTGATGCAAAAAAAGTACCCGATACAGCTGGAATTGATTTAATTGTCGACTATAAAACAAAGGCTGGGAATATTTTTCCAACCTGTCAAACAGCTTTTTCCAGATTAGGTATTTTAAATTATAATTCCATTCAAGTTATTGCACCTGAATTTTCATGTAATTTAACCCAAACAACACCTTCGTCCTTAAGTTTTGCCCAATATATTGATTATATCAATTTTGATACAGCAAATATTGGTATCCATTATGTCGTTGGAAATGCTGCTGGACAAAACAAAACAGGGTATATGTTGTTAAGTTTTGAAAAACAGGCTCCATTTGCTTCTCATCCGGTATTTCCAATGCCTGAAGTTGCGAAACTTGTGCAATCAAAAGTTGAAGCCCCTGCTCATACAAAAATAGAGCCTGTTTGGATGAAACCAACTCCTTTTTTAACACTTGAAAAGCCAACTTTTGTTAATCAAGATTGTATGAATACCCCTGAAGGCTGTCCTAATTTGGCTCTCAATATGCCAGCTGTTACACCTCAAGGAACTCAACCCACAATGAAACAAAATGTTGCCTCAACAACTGGACTTATTGAACAAGATAAAGTTATTTTACCCCCAACTCAAGGTATTAGAAAAACTGTTACGACACGCAAGCAAATCATTAAAGAGGGTGAACCCGTTGCCATTGAAGAAGAGGTTGTACACTATATACAAGACAGCCCATCAGCTCCTTTAAAACCTGTTGAACCTATAGAACAAGAAAAATCTCTGGAACCTCAAGAGCTACCAAGTCCTCAAATGCCAGAGATGCTCTATCCAGCTCTTTTAATAGATCAACAACCAGCCCCTGAATATATCTTTCCACAAGAAGTTGTTTTGTCAAATGCTGAAATCGAGGCTATTAATCAATCAGCCCCAGTTCCACAAGAGCCAACTATTATAAAACAACCAATCAAAGAACCCATTCTACAAAATGAACAACCTGTGATTATTCAGGATCACTCCATTACAAAAGAAGAACCCTCTTCTTTTTTGGATAAATTAGGAAAATATTTTTATTTTTAAATAGGTATACGAATGATAAAAACAACAACATTACCAAATAAAATCAGAATTATCACCGATTCATTTGACCATGCAGACAGCGTTTCCCTTGGTGTATGGGTCAGTGTTGGTGCTAGATATGAAACAAAAGATATAAATGGCATTTCTCACATGCTTGAGCATATGGCATTTAAAGGAACAACATCTCGCTCTTCATATCAAATTTCAAAAGAAATCGAAGATGTTGGCGGTTTTATTAATGCCTATACAGGCAAAAATATGACAGCTTACTATGTGCGTGTATTAAAAGAACATCAAGAAAAAGGCTTGGACATCATTGCTGATATTTTACAAAACTCTGTGATGGATAAAGAAGAGCTTGCAAAAGAAAAAGGCGTAATTATTCAAGAAATTAACATGCAAAATGATACGCCTGATGATTTGGTTTTTGATTATTTTAATGAAGTTGCCTATCCAAACCAACCTCTTGGAAGAGCTATTTTGGGTACCGTTGACACTGTCAAACAAATTTCAAGTGAACAACTCTTAGAATATATGCACTCACAATACACAACAAGCAGAATTATTGTCAGCGCTTCAGGGGCAGTCAACCATGAAGAGTTTGTGAATGCATGTATTCAAAAATTGACTTCCTTTAACAATCACAAAATGCCTAAAGCAAAGAAAGCAACATACAAAGGAGGGGAAAAACGTGTTGTAAAATCTCATGAACAAGTTAATCTTGTTTTAGGTTTTGAAAGCGCTCCTTATATAAGTGATGATTACTATACAACCAAAATCTTAGCAAGCATTTTAGGGGGTGGTATGTCTTCTCGATTGTTCCAGGAAATTCGAGAAAAAAGAGGTCTTGTTTACTCTATTTATGCATTTAATGCTGCCGAAACAGATACAGGAATCTTTGGTGTATATGCAGGCACAGGAGAAAAAGAAGTTAAAGAATTAATGCCAGTTTTGTGTGATGAACTTGTTAAGTTGCCACATTCCATAACAGAAGAAGAAATTGAACGCTCAAAAGCAAGATTAAGAGCCAATATTCTCATGCGATTAGAAAATATTTCTTCTCATGCAGAAATGAACGCTATTGATACTATTTTGTTTGGGAAAATTATTCCTAAAGAAGAAGTTATTGCTAAAATCAATGCAGTTCAAAAAACTGATTTGGAAAGAGTTGCAGGGGAAATTATTTCAAAGCAACCAACACTTGCTGCATTAGGCCCTATCAATGAGGTTCTACCATTTGAAAAAATCATTGATAGATTGAAGTAGGCATACCTTATTCAGACTTGAAAAAACAAAACTATTTTGATAAACAACAAAATAGACCGTATTATTGTGCATAGGAGAAAAAATGCCAAACTTTAATCTTGAAAAAGAGTTTAATTCTAAAGGACTTGTTTTTGGTTTAGATGAAGCAGGGAGAGGGCCTTGGTGTGGACCTGTTGTTGCTGCTTGTGTTTGTTGGCCCAATTTTGAAATTCCAAGTGAACTTGAAGAACAAATTGATGATTCAAAAAAGCTTTCAGCCTCTAAAAGAGAGCAATTATTTGAACTTATCATGCAATCAAATGCTATTATCGGCATTGGACTTTCTTCTTCAACAGAAATTGATGAAAAAAATATTTTACAAGCAACCTTTTTAGCAATGGAAAGAGCTATAGACCAAGCACAAAAAAACTACAACATAACTGCGTCAGCTCTTTTAATTGATGGAAACAGATTACCAAAAAACATCTCCATTCCAGCTAAAGCAATTATCAAAGGTGATCACCTCTCCCTATCTATTGCCTCTGCCTCCATTATAGCGAAAGTAACCAGAGACAAACTGATGAAAGAAATGGCAAAATCTTACCCACAATATGGATGGGATAAAAATGCTGGATACGGCACAAAAGAACACATAAGCGCAATTGAAAAATATGGCATAACTTCTTTACATAGACGTTCTTATGCCCCTATTAAACGTTATTTGGAACATAAACCTATTTTAGAAAAGAAATCATAAAATTACTTTTCCATGCCTTTTGCGATAATAGGAGGTACTATTGTTTTGGCTTTAGCACTTTTAACTGTATCAACCAACAGATCTTTAACCAATTTCATATCTTCTTTTTTAGATTCGGATGGTAATTTATCTGATCCTGTTGATTGAGCGATTCGTTTTAAGGCTGCCCGTTCTTCATCCGTTAATTCTCTTGATTCGCCCCAAACTTTATTTTGACGTGATTTTAAGTCAATTTCACGGTCATTTCTTCCTTTTTCAGCCATCTGATGCGTAAAGACGGGACGTGCTTCTTCCAGCATCTCTTTATTCAAGGCTTCTTCAGGCTTAATGTTAAACATTTTATAAAGGTCCTCCACTCCTTTAACAACACCTTTAGCAGCCATCCCTACATCATTATCAAATTTTACAGAAGATGATATTTCTTTTAATCCTGCTACAGCCGAGCCAACTTTTCCAGCACGCAATAGAGAAACTTGAGCTTTCACGACATCTGAAGAAGAACGCATCAATGTTTTTAAGTTCTTTCGGATACTGGTACGAATCTTGTCGTATTTACCCACCATTGTTTCAGCATTTTTATATGTCTTTTCAAACTCTTTGTCTTTCATAAATTCATCTAGGAAAGGTTTATTTTCTGGT
The DNA here is from genome assembly GCA_017466695.1 of Alphaproteobacteria bacterium. Classification (GTDB taxonomy): domain Bacteria; phylum Pseudomonadota; class Alphaproteobacteria; order CAAHEQ01; family UBA3637; genus RGIG4140. Next base: position 52,116 of record JAFTTR010000031.1, read on the forward strand.
TTTTTCAACAAATCAATAGCTTCTTTTTGTTGACGTGGATCTTTTTCTTTTAATTTTTTAGTTATAAATGCCTTTTTCTCTGCTGGAGTCATCAATTTCCAAGGCTGCTGAACCTTGTCCCCTGGACGAGGTTTTCCTGGTTGTTGCCCAGGTTGAGCTGAAGCCCCCTCTCGTTCAGCTTTCTTTTTCTTTTCGGCAACCTCGACCAATTCTTCTTTTTCTTTTTTTGTCAAAGCACCTCGTCTGGCCTGTCCTCTATACCCAATACCAATAGTCATCTCTTGTGCACCCGTATTAGATAACATTTCAGCCGGCAAAACGGCTTTTGCCTTGCGCTCACTTGGATCTAAAAATGAAATTTCTAACTGCTCTAATTGCTGTTCAATATCTTTCAATTCCAGCGTCTTTTCTTGAATAAAAACACCAACAAAATTTAACCCTCTTTTAAGCCATCGTCTGTATCGTCTTAAATTTTTGATTTTATCATTTTCACCATCTTCATCATCTTCTTCGTCAACGTTCAGCAACGAATCCGAAAGGCCATCTAATTCTTTTTCGATTGCCTTTAATAATGCCTCAGATTGCTCCGGATCTAAAGAGAGTTTTCTAGCATCATGCTCAATGTCGGTACTTGTATTTAATTCTATCTCTTCATCAATTTTTTCAAGTTCAGAGCTTTTGTTTTGAACAAACTTTTCAGCAATGCTTAAACCTTTTTTCATCCAATTAATACGATATTTTAATTTTTGAATTTTGCTATTTATATCCAAGTCATCAGTCATGAAAACGTCTCCTATTTTCTTATTATATCTTGTTTTTTTGAAAATAGCAATTTTTAAAAAATTATCGCATAATTAGATTTGGAAAATTCATTTTTAAAAAATCAATCAACTGTGTGTCTTGAAAAAACTTTTCTGTTTCAAAAACAGAGGGTGGATTTGTATCCCCAGGGAATGTTCTATATTTTTGAAGCGCATATGTTTTAACACGAAAATCTTTTAATTCATCAGCTAAGATATAAATATCTTCAATATCCAAATAATTTGGGTCTAGCGTTGTTCTTACCTCAAAATCAATAGGTGATTGAGATAAAATATCAAGCGTTTCAAAAACTTGATTTTCTATATTTTTTCGCCCAGATAATAATTCATATTTTTTTCGAGGGGCTTTCACATCCAATCCAACCCAATCAATAAAAGGCAACAACTCTTTAACTTTATTTGGATAAACACCCGAAGTGTGAATAGCAACAGAAAAACCCATCTTTTTTATTTGTTTAGCAGCCTCAACGATACCCGGTTGCATCAGAGGCTCACCTCCACTTAGAACAACACCATCCAAACGTTTTTTACGCTCAGCTAAAAAGTTTAAAATCTCGGACCAACTCATTTTTGAGCCAGTCTCAAATGGTTGCAAATCAGGATTATGACAAAAAGGACACTTTAGTGGGCAACCTTGAAAAAAAACAACAGCTGCCAACTTATCTGGGAAATCAATTGTCGTAAATGGGACTAATCCTGCAACGTTCATTTGTCACCTTTAGAAAAAAACAACCACTTTTCGTGGTTGTTTTAGATTTAACTTGCTTTTTTCAATTCACAAGAAACACAATTTGATTCAACAAACCAAACTCTTTCTTTGAACTCAGATTTTTTCCCCGTGTTAAAGTGGCTAAATGGTCTAAAGTAACCCATAACACGTGTCCAGCATTCAACTGTTTGACGTTCGTTTTGATATTTGTTTAAAATTTCTAAATCAGTCATTTTTTCCTCCTTACAGTTGACCACTTTCTTCTAATTCTTTACGTTTACGATCGATAAGTTCTTTATCACACAATGGACAGAATTTATGTTCTCCACTGATATATCCGTGTTTTGGACAAATAGAATAGACTGGTGTTACAGAAACATATGGCAATCTATAATTTTCTAATACACGTCTAACCAATGCCTTACAAGCACTTGAAGAAGAGATTCTTTCACTCATGTACAAGTGTAAAACTGTACCACCTGTATATTGTGTTTGTAAATCATCTTGATAATCTAATGCTGTGAATGGATCATCTGTAAACCCAACAGGCAATTGAGAACTATTGGTATAGTATGGTGCTTCTTTTGTCCCTGCTTGAATAATTTCAGGGAAACGTTTTTGATCTTCTCTTGCAAAACGATATGTTGTACCTTCAGCAGGTGTCGCTTCTAAGTTATACATATTTCCTGTTTCAGCTTGATAATCCAACATTTTTTCACGAATGTGTGTTAAGAATTTTTGAGCAAATTCACGTCCCCATGGTGTTGTGATGTTTTCTTTATCACTTGTGAAGTTGCGAATCATTTCATTAATACCATTCACACCAATTGTTGAGAAATGGCTTCTAAATGTACCTAAATAACGTTTTGTGTATGGATATAAGCCTCTGTCCATATGCATTGCAATGACTTTTCTCTTAATTTCAAGTGATGTTTTTGCAAGTTCTAATAATTCATCTAAACGTGCAAATAAGTTTTCTTCACTTCCTTTATGAAGATAGCCCAATCTCGCACAGTTAATTGTTACCACACCAATTGAACCTGTTTGTTCAGCAGAACCGAACAGGCCTCCACCACGTTTCTTAAGTTCAGTTAAATCCAAACGAAGACGACAACACATAGAACGAACATCACTTGGTTTCATATCTGAATTGACGTAGTTTGAGAAATAAGGCAATCCATATTTTGCTGTCATTTCAAACAAGTATTCCGTGTTTGGAGATTCCCAAGGGAATTCGTTTGTAATATTGTATGTTGGAATTGGGAATGTAAATGGACGTCCTTTTGCATCGCCAGCAGCCATCACTTCTAAGAAAGCTCTGTTAATCATATCCATTTCTTCTTGTAATTCACCATATGTAAATTCTTGAACTTCCCCACCAATAATTGGATGTCTTTCCTTCAAGTCATTTGGGCATGTCCAGTCAAATGTAAGATTTGTAAATGGTGTTTGTGTTCCCCAACGTGATGGCACATTCAAATTAAAGATGAATGATTGCATTGCCTGCTTCACTTCATCATAGGTTAATTTTTCGATGCGCACAAATGGTGCTAGATATGTATCTGCAGATGAAAACGCCTGAGCCCCCGCCCATTCGTTTTGTAATGTCCCCAAAAAGTTAATCATCTGCGAGAAAGCAGAAACGAGATGACGAGGGGGCTTAGACTCTGTTTTGTTAGGAACGCCATTAAAGCCTTCTTCAAGCAAAACACGAAGAGACCAGCCTGCACAATAACCTGCCAGCATATCTAAATCATGGATATGATAATCACCATTTCTGTGCGCTTCTCCAATCTCTGGGGTGTATACATGGTTCAACCAATAGTTTGCTACAACCTTACCAGAGACATTTAAAATTAATCCACCCAAAGAATAACCTTGGTTTGCATTGGCATTTACACGCCAGTCTGATCTGTCCAAGTATTCATTGATGGATGAAATAGCATCAACAACAGCTCTTTTATCTCTACGGATTTTATCTCTTTGCTCACGATAAATAATATATGAACGAGCTGTTTTGTAATAGTTAGAAGAAATAAGAACTTGTTCAACCACATCTTGAATTTGTTCAATTGCAGGGATAACACCAAAAGCAAATTTATGTTTTAATACTTTGATAACTTGTCTTGTTAAAAGCCAAGCTTCATCCATTCCAAACTCATTTGTTGCTTCCCCTGCTTTGCCTATTGCGAGCGCAATTTTAGCTGCATCAAAAGCGTGCTTTTCACCATCTCTTTTTACAACTTCTTTTAATGGACCTAAATCCAGGCCTTCACGCTCTTCTTTTTGAACAACTTCTAACATTTTGTCATAACCCCTCTTTAATTATTTAAACACTATATGTAGCATCTTAAAACAACATATAGTGTTTAACGAACTACATTTTGTATTAATAAACTCCACACACCGATTACTTGTCAATACCTTTTTATTGTTTTTTTTAATTAAATTTTTAAGTGTTTAATTTTTCATATTTATTTGTCATAAAAAAATATCAAATGCAAGAATCAATATTGACAAAAAATGACAAAAACAGTACAAAATTGCAAAAAGGCGAATCTTAAATAACATATTAAAAACACGAGCTTTTTTTGACAAAAAATGTGCGATATTTATCACCATTTTAAAACAAGAGATTAAAAACAAAACAAAAAACTTTATTAGTCAAAATTATCGCCAAAAAGCGGCTATAAAATATTGGTTTTTGTTTCAAACTAGAGTTATTTTTCAAACTAACTTCTACCCCTAAGAGCTATTCTTTTTATAAAAAATCTTACCGTAATAAAATAGACCACCTTCGGCGTCTTTCGCTTCGCTCCCCAAACCCTCTTCTCGGGTTCTCCCCCCTTTCTACGCTCATAAAAAAAACCACCTCTTGGTGGTTTTTTGGAGCGAGTGAAGGGAATGCTCAGGATTTTAAATCCTTCGTCCTTCGGACCGCCTTCGGCGTCTTTCGCTTCGCTCCCCAAACCCTCTTCTCGGGTTCTCCCCCCTTTCTACGCTCATAAAAAAAACCACCTCTTGGTGGTTTTTTGGAGCGAGTGAAGGGAATCGAACCCTCGTCTTAAGCTTGGGAAGCTTCCGCTCTACCATTGAGCTACACTCGCCTCTTTACGCTTATATTAGTACAATTTTATTCAAAATGCAATATGTCTTTTACAAAAAAATCTATTTTTAAGCTATTGCTTATTTTTTCAAAATAATCTACCATATTTGCACACAGAAATTAAAAAAGCAGGAAAAAGAAAAATGAAAAAGACAAATTTAAAGCGTTTTTTAAAAAAAGCAATCTCATGGGCAGGACTTTTCTTTTTTGTTATCGCCGCAGTGATGCTTTATTTTCAACTATCTAAATACCCTTTAGAAGATATAAAAAATGCATTATTTAATATCCCAACAAAAAATCTTATTTATGCGTGTATCGCCTCTTTCTTTGGATACATTGCACTTTCTACCTATGATTTCCTAGCACTAAAATACATTAAAAGAAAATTAGAAGCATGGAAATGGATTCTTGTTGGTTTTATTGGATATGCCGTCAGTAATAATGCTGGGCATGCTATTGTCTCAGGTGGAGCTGTCCGCTATCGCTTTTATACAAGGTGGCGGTTTAAAGGTACAGAAATTGTCAAAATGGTTACCTTTTCAGGATTCACCTATTTAATAGCATGCTTTTTCTTAACGGTTATTGGTTATATTTTAACGCCAGAACATGCTTTTGGGTCAGCACAAGCATCGCATATCACAACAGCTATTGTTGCATTAGGCTCTTTAATAGGCCTTATTGGATACTTTTTACTCTGTGCTTTTTATAAAAAACCACTCAAAATTGGAAAAATAGAACTCACGATGCCATCAGTCAAAATGGCAATAGCTCAAACATTCCTTGGTAGTTTTGATATTGTTTTGGCGTCTTTCGTACTCTATTTTTGTTTAATTCCTTTTATTGAAATTCCTTTTGATATTTTTATTGGAGTCTTTCTTGTTGCTCAGGTTTTAGGGGTATTTAGTCAAGTTCCCGGAGGACTCGGCGTTTTTGAAGGTCTTTTCCTTGCGATTATTCCTTCTGATGCGAATACAGCCTACCTCTTTGGCGCATTAATTGCATATCGCATTATATATTATGTTTTCCCATTAATTCTTTCTGGCATTGTATTAATGCTGTATGAAAGTCATTTGAAATACAAAAGAAAAAAATAACCATTAAAAAACCAGTCCTAAAACGACTGGTTTTTATTTTATAACTTCATTAGGATATATACCATATAAAATATCTCTCTTTACCCATCCTTTAAGTTTTCGCTCTTCAAACTCAAATTCAAGTTCACAAAACTCGCTTTTTGCAGGGCACTTCTCCACCTTTGCTAAAACATCTTTTGTTGCATACGCTTTGATTTTTGATGAAATGTCTGCCTTTTTAAAAACATCTGCATCCTTTTTTAACAAAACATAACGCACACCTGTTAACATTCTACGATGAACCCATCCACTCGTTCCATCAATTTCCCTAATTTGTCGCCAAAGTTCATGTTCATCAATAATCTCAACAGGATAATGTTTTTTCTTATAAACATACTTAATTGGATAACGACCTCCAGGTCCTGTTCTTAAATTAACTTCCCCCATTTTGAAAGATACAAATCTTGGTATAGCCATCTGTTCCTGTGAAAAAACAGGACTAGAACAAAGAAATGTCCCAACAAAAAATAAAAGGAGAAATCTATTTTTCATCAGCTGCTTTTACCCTCGAACGAATAGATTTTTTCACACGTCTTTTATTTTCTTCAGGGACTTTTAATTCAGAAGCTGTTGTCTCTTCAGATTTTCCATCAATCCAAAAAATCTCTTCTGGCGTTTCGTCTGTTTCTTCTGGACCATCAATTTCATTCCAACAAATTTGTTGTACAGGAACAATTAAAAGTTCTGCTACAAAATCTCCTCTTTTAATAATTTGAGTGGTCCTACTTTCGTTTTGTATTAAAATAAATAAAGGCCCTCTATCTGCAGGATTCAAAATATGAGGTGCAGACATAACCAACAAGCCTTTATCCCTTACAAGTTCAGGTAATGACACAATTTGACCACAAAAACCTTTTGGTACCCCTATTGCAAAACCAACAGGGATATAAACTCGTTCACCTGCTTCTAACTTCAATCCATTTGGAATAGCTGCTTGCAAACGCAATCCTATGTGATGTTGGCTCTCATAAGTAGGCAAAGGCAGTCCATGCCCATCTGCTGTTCTAACTATATGCAATTTAGGGATCATTTTTCTATCCTTTTAATCGTAATGGCAGTAAAAATTGTATTTTTATATCATATTGACACTAAGGTTTTGGAAAGTCAAGAAAAAATAAAACTCAAAATCTCTTAAAAAAGTAATAAAAAAAGCAAGTACGAAAAATCATACCTGCTTTTTTTATACAAAGAAAATTTAACTTAATCTAATTTAAATTCACTGATTTTGTATTTATATTTGCTAACAGGAATAAAGGTAATACGTCCTTTTGTTCTTTTCTTTTCACATGTTGCTTCATATGAACAGGCAATAGAAGAACCAAATTCTGTTGATGATTTATCTTTCATATTTGCAATGCGATCTTGTGAAATACAAACAGGTTCTTTTTCAATTTTACATTCCCCTCGAGACTCCTTAAGAAACGCTAATACGTTATTCATTTGATTGATATCAATTTCTTTTATAAACAAAGTGCTACTTGGCTCAATTTTCCAACTAGAAATGATTTTCGAAAAATCATTCTTTACCATATCCTTTACAAGTGTTTCTCTTTTTAACACACTCATTTCTTTTGTTTCTAAAAGAGTATAATACCCAACAACTGATAATACAGCCAGGGTCAATAAACCAATAATGATTTTTTTCATAAAACCTCCTTATCATAAACAACTTCTTCCACTAAGATAACATATCTCAATGAAAATGCAAGATTAAATTAAAAAGAAGGAGCAGAAATTCTGCTCCTTCTTTTTGTTTTAAGAAACGACTGTTTCTTTTTGCGCTTCTAAAATTTCTTTATCACGCTGTGAGGCAATTTGACGCAAGCGTTGCATTTGAGCACCCGTTCCTGCAGGGATTAAACGACCAACAATAACGTTTTCTTTCAATCCCAACAATTTGTCTTTGCGACCTGCTGTTGCAGCTTCTGTTAAGACACGAGTTGTTTCTTGGAAGGAGGCTGCTGAAATAAATGAACTTGTCTGCAAGCTTGCTTTTGTAATACCAAGCAAGACAGGAACAGCTGTTGCTGGACGACCATTTAATTTCATTGCCTTTTCGTTTTCAATTTGCAACACCTCTTTATCAACTTGTTCACCTGTTAACAATGTTGTATCACCAGCATCTGTTACTTCAAGACGTTGCATCATTTGACGAACAATAACTTCAATATGTTTGTCATTGATTTTAACACCTTGTAAACGATAAACAGCTTGAACTTCTTTGATAAGATAGTGAGCTAAAGCTTCAACACCCATCACACGCAAAATGTCATGTGGATCTAATGAACCTTCAACAAGCATATCTCCTTTACGAACGATATCACCTTCATGAACAGCGATTGAGCGTCCTTTTGGAATGAGATATTCACGTCTTGTTTCACCATCATCAGCAACAATCATAATACGGCGTTTTGTCTTAAAGTCGACACCATATTCAATACGCCCATCCATTTCTGCAATAATAGCTGCATCTTTGGGACAACGAGCTTCAAACAATTCAGCAACGCGAGGCAAACCACCTGTAATATCACGTGTTTTCGTACTTTCACGTGGTAATCTTGCCATAACATCACCCATTTGAACTTTTTGACCATTTGAAACACTAACAACTGCATCAACTGGCAAATAGTAACGAGCTTCCATACCATTGCTAAATTTGAAGACTTCACCTTTTTCATCTAACAAGACTAAGTGTGGTTTACGTTCTGTTTTTGATGTTGCTGGACGCATAACAACTTTAGATGTTAAACCGGTTGCATCATCAACAACTTCACGAACAGTTTCACCTTCAACCAAATCTTCATAGCGAACTGTACCTGTTTTATCAACAATGATTGGCATTGTATATGGATCCCAGTCAGCAATACGAGAACCTTTTGTAACCTTGTCACCATCTGCAACTAATAATCTAGCACCATATGGCAATTTGTGACGAGCTTTTTCACGGTTGTTTGCATCCAATAATGAAACCTCACAATTTCTTGCCAAAACAATATTATCACCTTTTGAGTCTGTGATAATATTGCAGTTTGAAATGCGAACTTTAGCATCAAAACCAACATCAATACTTGATTGTTCTGCCCCACGTTGAGCAGCACCACCGATGTGGAATGTACGCATAGTAAGCTGTGTACCAGGTTCACCAATAGATTGTGCAGCAATAATACCAACAACTTCACCAAGGTTCACCGGTGTTCCTCGTGACAAGTCACGACCATAACAGCAACCACAAATACCATTTTCTGCTTCACAAGTCAAAACTGAACGAATACGAACAGATTCAACACCAACAGAGTCAATTTTTTCAACATCTGCTTCGTCCATTAATTTGTTTTTAGGAACGATAACTTCACCTGTCTCAGGGTTAACAATATCTTCAGCTGCAGTACGACCTAAAATACGTTCCCCAGTTGTTGCAATAACGTCACCACCTTCGATGATTGGTTGAATTGTAATCCCATTGTCTGTTCCACAGTCATCCATTGTGATAATAGCATCTTGTGCAACGTCAACCAAACGACGTGTCAAGTAACCAGAGTTAGCTGTTTTCAAAGCCGTATCAGCCAAACCTTTACGAGCACCGTGGGTGGAGTTAAAGTATTCCATAACTGTCAAACCTTCTTTAAAATTTGAAGTAATTGGCGTTTCAATAATTTCCCCTGATGGTTTTGCCATCAAACCACGCATACCAGCAAGCTGACGCATCTGAGCAGCACTACCACGAGCACCTGAATGAGCCATCATGTAAACAGAGTTAACTGGTTTACCAACTTCTGTTTTTGAAATTTCCTTCATCATAGCTTCAGCAATTGCATCTGTACAAGAAGCCCAAGAGTCAACAACTTTGTTGTATTTTTCAAGACGTGTAATCAAACCATCTTGATATTGACGTTCATACTCAGCTGTTTTCTTCTTCGTTTCTTCTAATAAAGTTTTCTTTGCTTCTGGAACAATCAAATCATCTTTACCAATTGAAACACCAGACAAAGCTGCTTGACGATAGCCTAAGCCCATAACTCTATCAGCAAAGATACATGTTTCTTTTTGACCACAGAAACGATATACAGCATCAATAATGTCTGAAACTTCTTTTTTACGAATCAAACGGTTCATTAAGCTAAATGGAATTTTGCTGTTGTCTGGCAAAATTGAAGCCAATTTAACACGACCAGGTGTTGTTTCAACAATACGAGTGCGTTTTTGGCCATCATCTTCCATAATTGTCAAACGAACTTTGATTTTTGCATGTAAAGAAACTTCTTTTTCAAATAAAGCGTGTTCAATTTCTTGTGGACCAGAGAAGACCATGCCTTCACCTTTTTCACCATCACGTTGCATTGATAGATAGTATAAACCTAAAATAATGTCTTGTGTTGGCACAATAATTGGTTTACCACTTGCAGGTGATAAAATGTTGTTTGTACTCATCATCAACACACGAGCTTCTAATTGAGCTTCTGTTGACAATGGAACGTGAACAGCCATTTGGTCACCGTCAAAGTCAGCGTTAAATGCTGTACAAACAAGTGGGTGTAATTGAATTGCTTTACCTTCAATTAAAACAGGTTCAAATGCTTGAATACCCAAACGGTGCAACGTAGGTGCACGGTTTAACAAAACAGGATGTTCACGGATAACTTCTGACAAAATATCCCAAACTTCTGCTTTTTCTTTTTCAACCATTTTTTTAGCTGCTTTAATTGTTGAAGCTAAACCACGTTGTTCTAATTTTGAATAAATAAATGGTTTAAAAAGTTCCAAAGCCATTCTCTTTGGCAACCCACATTGATGTAACAACAATTCAGGACCGACTGTAATAACAGAACGACCAGAATAGTCAACACGTTTACCAAGCAAGTTTTGACGGAAACGACCTTGTTTACCTTTTAACATATCTGCTAAAGATTTTAATGGGCGTTTGTTGATACCTGCAACTGCACGACCTCTACGACCATTATCAAATAATGCGTCTACAGCTTCTTGAAGCATACGTTTTTCATTACGGATAATAATTTCAGGTGCACGCAATTCTAATAATCTTTTTAAACGATTATTTCTGTTAATAACACGGCGATACAAATCGTTCAAATCTGACGTTGCAAAACGACCACCATCTAATGGAACCAAAGGTCTTAATTCAGGTGGAATAACAGGAAGAACATCCAAAACCATCCATTCTGGACGTGAACCTGATTCTAAAAATGCTTCAACCAATTTTAATTTTTTAACGATTTTTTTACGTTTCATGTCAGATGTTGTACCAATTAAATCTGCACGCAAATTCGCAGCTTCAGCAGCTAAATCAATTTGTGAAAGCATTTCTTTAATAGCTTCAGCACCAATCCCAACACGGAAAGCATCTTCGCCATATTCTTCTAAAGCTGTTTGATATTGTTCTTCTGTCAACAAATCATGTAATTTAAGACTTGTTAAACCTGGTTCAATAACAATATATTTTTCAAAATATAAAACAGCTTCCAAATTTTTAAGCATCATATCAAGTAAGGTACCGATACGGCTAGGAAGTGATTTTAAGAACCAAATATGTGTAACAGGACATGCTAATTCAATGTGTCCCATTCTTTCACGGCGAACTTTTGAAAGTGTAACTTCAACACCACACTTTTCACAAGTAATACCACGATATTTCATTCTTTTGTATTTACCACACAAACATTCGTAATCCTTAACTGGACCGAAAATTTTAGCACAGAATAAACCATCTTTTTCTGGTTTAAACGTACGGTAGTTAATTGTTTCAGGACGTGTCACTTCACCAAATGACCAGGCTCTAATTTTTTCTGGTGATGCAATGGAAATGCGAATGTCATCAAAAGATTGTGGTGATGCAACTTGTCCAAAAGTAGAAATTAATTCATTCATTGTTTTTACCTCTTCTATGCATTGAGCGGGAAGGAGTTAAACCCCTTCCCTATGAAATTATTTGTCGTTTTGGTTTAATTCAACATCCAAGCCTAAAGAACGCATTTCTTTAACAAGAACGTTAAATGATTCAGGAATACCAGCTTCAAAATTATTATCGCCTCTGATAATTGTTTCGTAAGCTTTAATACGGCCTGAAACGTCATCAGATTTGATTGTAAGCATTTCCTGTAATGTGTAAGCAGCGCCATAAGCTTCCAATGCCCACACTTCCATTTCACCAAATCTTTGACCACCGAATTGAGCCTTACCACCAAGAGGTTGTTGTGTAACCAATGAGTAAGGGCCAATTGAACGAGCGTGAATTTTCTCGTCAACTAAGTGGTGTAATTTTAACATATACATGTAACCAATTGTAACTTTTCTATCAAAAGGTTCACCTGTTAAGCCATCATACAATGTAACTTGACCTGAAGAGTTCAAACCAGCCATTGTCAACATGTTTCCAATATCATCTTGATGAGCTCCATCAAATACTGGTGTTGCAATTGGCACACCCTTCTTCAAGTTTGCACTCATTGAAAGCAATGTTGCTTCATCCATATTAGCGATTTTGTTATTATATTCTCTTTCGCCATATACTTCTTTTAATTTTGCTTTCAAATCTTCAACTTTTGCATGGTTTGCTTTAACTTCATCAACAATTGTTCCAATTTGTCGACCCAGTTCACGACAAGCATAACCTAAGTGTGTTTCTAAAATTTGACCAACATTCATACGAGATGGCACACCAAGAGGATTCAACACGATATCCATTGGACGACCCTCTTCTGTATATGGCATATCTTCAATTGGTAAAACACGTGAAACCACACCTTTGTTACCATGGCGACCAGACATTTTATCACCTGGTTGTAATTTACGTTTTGTTGCAATGAAAACTTTGACCTTTTTCAATTCACCAGCCATCATTTCATCACCACGTTGTAATTTTTCAACACGGTTTTCAAATTTTTCTTGAAGTTCTTTTTCTGCTTGATTGAGTGTTTCAATCAATTCTTCAATTTGAGTCATAACAGTATCATCAGCGATACTCATTTTACGCAAATTGTAGTTTGCAACTTCTTTCAAATTTTCTTCAGTTAATACGGTACCTGATTTAAAACCTTCTGCTTTAGCAACTTTTTGACCAATCATTAACGCACGAATACGATCGTAGAAACTACCTTGTAAAATAGCTTTTTCATCATCTCTATCTTTTGCTAAACGACTGATTTCAGCTTGTTCAATAGCTAATGCACGTTCGTCTTTTTCAATACCACGGCGCGTAAAGACACGAACATCAATAACTGTACCAAATACCCCAGGAGGAACACGCAATGAAGAATCACGAACATCTGCAGCTTTTTCACCAAAGATTGTACGTAACAATTTTTCTTCAGGTGTCATGATTGTTTCACCTTTTGGTGTTACTTTACCAACCAAGATATCACCTGCTTTAACTTCAGCACCGATATAAACGATACCAGTTTCATCTAAGTTCTTCAAGCCTTCTTCACCAACGTTTGGAATATCACGTGTGATTTCTTCTTGACCCAATTTTGTATCACGAGCGACAACTTCAAATTCTTCCAAGTGAATAGAAGTAAAGACGTCATCACGAGCAATACGTTCTGAAATCAAAATAGAGTCTTCGTAGTTATACCCATTCCAAGGCATAAAGGCAACAAACACGTTTCGACCTAAAGCTAATTCACCCAATTGAGTACATGGACCATCAGCAATAATATCGCCTTTTTGAACAACTTCACCTGTTTTAACAAGTGGTTGTTGTGTCATACATGTACCTTGGTTTGAACGTTGGAATTTTGCTAATGTGTAAATATCAACACCAGCACTTGTTGTTGTCAATTCATCTGTTGCTTGGATAACAATACGTGAAGAGTCAACTTGTGTAACAATACCAGAACGTTTTGCTGTAATTGCAGCTTTTGAATCTTTTGCAACAACAGCTTCCATACCTGTACCAACAAGAGGAGCTTCCACTTTTAACAATGGAACACCTTGTTTTTGCATGTTTGAACCCATCAAAGCACGGTTAGCGTCATCATTTTCTAAGAATGGAATCAAAGAAGCAGCGACTGAAACAACTTGCTTTGGAGAAACGTCAATCATGTTAATTTCTTCAGGTTTTGCTTGCAAAACTTCACCAGCTCGACGTGCTGTAATTAATTCTTCTACAAACTCACCTTTTTCATTTAATTTAGCATTTGCTTGAGCAATTGTATATTTTGCTTCCTCCATTGCTGATAAATAAACAACATCATCTGTTACTTTACCATCAACAACTTTGCGATATGGACTTTCAATGAAACCATATTTATTTACTTTTGCATAACTTGCTAATGAGTTAATCAAACCAATGTTTTGACCTTCAGGAGATTCAATTGGACAGATACGACCATAATGTGTTGGATGAACGTCACGAACTTCCATACCAGCACGATCACGTGTCAAACCACCAGGACCTAAAGCAGATAAACGACGTTTGTGTGTGATTTCAGATAATGGGTTATTTTGATCCATAAATTGAGACAATTGTGAGGATGCAAAAAATTCACGAACAGCTGCTGACAATGGTTTAGCATTGATTAAATCATATGGCATAACAGAATCAATTTCGCTTGATGTCATTCTTTCACGAATCATTCTTTCCATACGAAGCAAACCTAAACGATATTGATTTTCCATCAATTCACCAACTGAACGAACACGACGGTTACCAAGGTTATCAATATCATCAATTTGACCTTTTCCGTCTTTCAATTCAACAAGTGTTTTTAAGATTTTTAAGATATCTTCTTTTCTTAAAACACGAACAGAATCAGGAACTTCATCTAATTCGATTCCCAATCTTAAGTTCATTTTAACACGACCAACAGCTGATAAGTCATAACGTTCTAAGTCAAAGAACATACCACGGAACAAAGCATCAGCTGTTTCAACAACTGGCAATTCCCCTGGACGCATGATTTTATAAATATCAATCAATGCTTCTTCTCTTGTTGTATTTTTATCTGCAACTAATGTGTTACGAATGTAAGGCCCAACATTAACATAGTCGATATGTAATACTGGAATTTCTTTAATTTTTAATTCGTTGATTTTTGCAATATCGTCTTCAGTGATTTCATCCCCAGCTTCCATAACAACTTCGCCAGTTTTTTCATCAACAAAATCAACTGCAACAAAACGACCGACTAATTCATCTGTTGGAACGATATATTCTTCAAGACCATCTTTTTTGAGTTTATTAGCTTTTCCAAGGTTTAATTTTTCACCAGCTGCCATAACAACTTCACCTGTTTTGGCATTAATCAAATCATGTGTTAATTTAACACCTTTCATTTGAGCTGGAACAAAAGCCGTCTTCCAACCTTTTTTCTCTTTTTTAAACAACGTTTGTTCATAGAAGTAATTTAAAATTTCTTCTTTACTCATACCAAAAACTTCATCAGCATCAAGTTGTTCACCTGGAGCTAATTCGGCTCTACGAGCAATTGTTTCTTCACTATCTAATGCATACAATAATGATGAAACAGGCAATTTACGACGACGGTCAATACGAACATAAACTAAATCTTTAGCATCAAATTCGAAATCGATCCAAGATCCTCTGTATGGAATGATTCTAGCTGCAAATAAATATTTACCAGATGAATGTGTTTCACCATTATCATGATCAAAGAATACACCTGGTGAACGATGCATTTGAGAAACAACAACACGTTCTGTACCATTTACAATAAATGTACCTTTGTCTGTCATCAAAGGTAAATCACCCATATAAACATCTTGTTCTTTAATATCACGAATTGAACGTACACCTGTTGAAGCATCAACATCCCAAACAACCAATCTTAATGTTGCACGAACAGGAGCTGAATATGTTAAACTGCGTTTTAAACATTCATCAACATCAAATTTTGGTGTATCTAATTCGTATCTGATAAATTCTAAATCACCACGACCTGCAAAATCATGAATTGGAAAAACAGATTTGAAAACTTCTTGCAAGCCCGTATCCGTTCTTTTATCAACAGGAACACCCCATTGTAAAAATTCTTTATAAGAACTTGTTTGAACATCAATAAGATTTGGCATTTCAACGACAGCGTCAATCTTACCAAAATTCTTACGTACTCTTCTACGATTGATTTCGGATTTTATCATATGTTCTTTTCCCCATTAGCTAATAATAATTTTCCGATTAACAGAATCGGAACCGATCTACTCAAGACCTGTCCATTTTATAACCAAAACCCAAATCCTTAAAATCACAAAAAAGGTTCAAGCAATTTCCACATTTGCTATCACCTTTAACTTGATAAATTCTAATTGTTTTTGAGTTCTTTTTCATAAAATTGACAGGTCCTAAGTTCATATAAGTCTTTTGACTTCAAGAGGGTCGACGCCAATTTTAGAGTTGACGCGACCCACCTAAAGTAGTTTTAAACTGAAAATTATTTCAATTCAACTTTAGCACCAGCTGCTTCTAATTGTTTTTTGATTTTTTCAGCTTCGTCTTTAGAAACGCCTTTTTTGAGTTCTTTTGGTGCACCTTCTACGAGGTCTTTAGCTTCTTTCAAGCCTAAACCTGTGATTGTACGAACTTCTTTAATTGCGTTAATTTTGTTTGCACCACCGTCAACCAAAATTACATCAAATTCTGTTTTTTCTTCTGCAGCAGCTGCAGCACCAGCAGCAGCAACAGCAACAGGAGCAGCAGCTGAGACGCCCCATTTTTCTTCTAACATTTTTGATAATTCAGCAGCTTCCAAAATTGTTAAAGCTGATAATTCATCTACGATTTTATTTAAATCAGTCATTTTATTCTCCATAATATCTTTCTAAATGTGTTTTCCACATAATTTTTTGTTTAACAGGTTTGACAGGAATTAAGCAGCAGCTTGTTCTTTTTCTGAATAAGCTTTTGTAACCCGAGCCAATTGACCAGCAGGAGCCTGCAAGAGGCCAACCAACTTGCCACGAAGTTCGTCCAAAGAAGGAAGAGATGCTAAAGATTCAATTGTTTTAACATCAATTTTTTCTCCGTTCATAACCCCGCCGACAACTTCAAAGCGATCATTATTTTTAGCCATTTTAACAACTGCTTTAGCTGCTGAAATTGGATCTTCAGAATATGCTAAAGCTGTTGGTCCGACCATTAAATCAGAGATTGCTTCACAGGGAGTTCCTGCCAGAGCCAATTTTGTCAAACGGTTTTTTGTTACACGATAGTTGGCTCCGTCAGCACGAACGTTATTACGCAATTCTGTTGTTTCAGCCATTGAAATACCTTTGTTCAATGCAACAACAACGAGAGAAGCTTTACTAAAAACGTCTTTCATTTCGGAAATCAACTGTTGTTTCTCTTCACGTTTCACTTTCTTGTCTCCGTTTAGAAAAAAATAAAAGAATTATTCTTCTATCTTTTGTTTACACAAGAGTTTTTGATTTCTCAAAAACCCACACTATCCTGTCCAGAAACTTCACTCTTTCATTCCTTAAATGGAATAACTGATTTGTTTTCTGTCTATGCTGGTGAAATGCTTTTCTTTAATTTTATCCCGTGATAAAAACCAACAGTCTTGGACAGGTTTGTCGCCCTTGTTAAAAGGGCGACTTCAAACTCTAAGCAACGCTTGAAACTGTTACTTTAACACCAACACCTTGTGTTGTGCTTAAAGCGACTTGCTTCAAGTATACACCTTTTGATGAAGCTGGTTTTAAAGCAACCAAAGCTTTCACAAAAGCTGCTGCGTTTTCTTGAATTTTATCAGCATCAAAACTGACTTTACCGATACCAGCATGGACAATACCAGCTGAATCAACTCTAAATTGAACTTGACCAGCTTTAGCTGCTTTAACAGCTTCTGTCACATCCATAGTAACTGTGCCGAGTTTTGGATTTGGCATTAAGCCTTTTGGACCCAAAATCTTACCCAAACGTCCAACAACACCCATCATATCAGGAGTTGCAATCAAACGTTGGAAATTAATTTTGCCTGCCATAATATCTTGCATTAAATCTTCGTCACCAACGATATCTGCGCCTGCTTTTTTAGCTTCTTCAGCTTTTGGACCTTTAGCAAAAACAGCAACAGATAATGTTTTACCTGTACCATTTGGTAAAGAAACAGCGCCACGAATCATTTGATCTGATTGACGAGGATCAACACCTAAACTAACTGCGATATCAACTGTTTCATCAAATTTTGCTGTAGCATTATCTTTGATGAGTTCAACAGCTTCTTGAATATCATAGACTTTTGAAGTATCTACAGCTTCGTAAGTTTTTCTTAATCTTTTACCGTATTTCATGCGCTTACTCCACTACTTCAATACCCATAGAACGAGCTTGACCTGCAACCATATCCATAGCAGCTTCAACTGTATGACAGTTCATATCTGGCATTTTTTCAGTTGCGATTTGTTTAACTTGTTCTTTTGTAATTTTTGCAACACTTTTACGACCTGGTTCTTTTGATGCGCTCTTAACGTTAGCAGCTTTTTTAATAAGGTAGCTAACTGGTGGCAACTTTGTCACAAATGAGAATGTTCTATCTGCATAAGCCGTAATAATTACTGGAATAGGTGTACCTGGTTCCATTTTTTGAGTTTTTGCATTAAATGCTTTACAAAACTCCATAATATTCAAACCACGTTGCCCCAAAGCAGGACCAACTGGTGGTGAAGGGTTTGCTTTACCAGCTTCAATTTGAAGTTTAATAAAGCCAATAACTTTTTTTGCCATTTTATACCTCTAAAAATATAACTCAATCCTATTTTTTAAAGTTTGTGGTTCGATAATGGCTTATCTACCACTTAAAAAAGGAAATACGGATTGACTTTTATCTCCTTTTTTATCTCAAACAAAAAGCTTTATGCTTTTTTAACTTGTGTATAATTTAATTCTAATGGTGTTAAACGTCCAAAAATTGAAACTGAAACCTTTAAACGTTCTTTTTCAGCATCAACTTCTTCAACAACACCTGTGAATGATGCAAAAGGTCCATCACAAACACAAACTTGTTCACCAACTTCATAAACAATTGCTGATTTTGGTTTTTCAACACCTTCTTTAACTTGGTGCAAGATACGTTGAACTTCAGCTTCAGTCATTGGAACAGGTTTTTTCCCACCCAAGAAGCCTGTTACTTTTGGTGTTGAGCTAACCAAATGCCATGTTTCAGGCGTCATTTCCATTTTCACCAAAACGTAACCTGGGAAAAACTTTCTTTCAGTTTCAACTTTAGCACCATTACGAACGCTAACAACATTTTCAGTTGGAACCAAAACATCTTCAACCTTATCCGTCATATTCTTCTTTTCTGCTTGTTCTTTAATAAAAGCAGCAATTTTATTTTCAAAACCAGAATATGTATGAACAATATACCAACGATTAGCCATAAAAATTAACCTCCCAAAACCACTTGTATGAGTTTGGCAAAAATCATATCAATCACAAACAAAAACAAAGCAATCAAAACACTCATCACAATAACAACAATGGAACCTTGCATTGTTTCTGCTTTTGTTGGCCACGTAATCTTTGAAACTTCTTGTTTAACTTGACGAACAAATTGAGCTGGCGATGTTTTCATTTAACTTATCCTTTTCTTAATTGGCAGGGGCGGCAGGGATCGAACCCGCGACCTTCGGTTTTGGAGACCGACGCTCTACCAGTTGAGCTACACCCCTTTATTTTCTACACCCATCGAATCGATACATGTAAAGAAAGACAAGCCATAATACTCTTTTAATAGCAAAATGTCAAGAACTTTTTAAAATAAATTTATTATAGAAAGAGTTGTTTTAAAATAACTCTAACCTCTTTCCATACTTATACACTTTTTTGAAGTTATTGCAACATTATTTTTTACGATTTGTTTTTTATGATTTTCAGCTGATAAATCCAACAATTTTGCTATCGCATGGTTATACCATTCATTTTGTCGATACACACCCCTCTCTTCTTTCGTATCATAAAGTTGTTTTGCAGCAACTCTTAACTCCCTGTGTGTAAAAATATAATCAATCAAAAAACAACCCAACAATCCAATGCCTGTGCAAGCAACATTTCTTTCAGCATAATCTTTATTTAATTTTTGAAAACATTGGATACACAAATCAACAGGCAAAGAAACTTGCCCTCTTTTTACTTGTTTTTCCAAATACTGAACTCTTTTGTAAATTTGCTTATCTTCCAATTGAGAGTGTTCAGATAACAAATCTTGTTTTTTTCGAACACTTTTTTTTAAAAAGGATATAGCCTGACAACTCAAGAAAAAAGCATCTACTTTATTTTTTTCTCTCACATTTAAACCTATTTAAATCCAAAAAATTTCTTCACTTTTGACCAAATTGAAACTTTTTCATAATTATCAGATTTTTCTTCTAATTCATCAAAATCTTTAGATAAAGTTTTTGCTTCAATAGCTAAATTAATTAATTTTGAAATTGAATTTTGCTCTCTTTGGACATCTAAAAGCTCTTGATATTTTTGTTCAGCCATATTTCTAAAATAATCTTGAACCGTTCTTCCTGCAAAATCTTTTACATCCAAAAAAGCGCCTGCATTAATTAACAACTGAGCCTTTCTTTCATCACATTTTAATGCTGAAATCATCAAAGGTGTTCTGCCATATGAATCAACCATATTAAGCGTTTCTGAAAAACGAATCAAATAATTAAAACTTTCTTCATCATTATTCAAAATAGCCATTGAAAGATATGGTAAATCTCTATACGCAACAACTTCAACAGGGAAAAACAAATCTAATCTTGTTTGTTCATCCATAAATGGAGCTTCAAAAATATCAGCCTTGCGTTTTAATAAAAAAGAAACCAACTGGGGCATTTTTAAAAAAGCCAAACACAAAAGTGTATACCCACCAATCCTTTTATTAATATCTGCACCCCGTTCAATCAAACATTCTGCTAAATAAGAATGCTCATACAATCCTCTTTTGATAAAATAATAAAGAGAAGAATTGCCTTTAGAATCACAAATAGAAGCATCTGCTCCAGAATCTAACAAAGCTTTTGCTACATCAATTTGTCCTCTATTAAGCGCTTGTAATAAAAATGTTTGCCCATTTTCATTTTCAATACCTAAATATGGGGTATTTACATCTGAAATATTTTTAATTAAAGAAAGCGCCTCAAGCGCCTGTCCATTTTCAATTGCAATCCATAACTTTTTTTTATCAAACATTTTCTTTCCCTCTTAAATTTTATTAAAAATTATCATACTGTTACAATCTTGTCAATATTGCAAAAGAAAAATATCTTCAAAAACAAAATAAACGCTCTTAGAACAATAAAATATATTTTTATACCCATAAATACATCTTAATAGAAAAACGTCTAAAATTGATTAAAAACATACATTTTTTAAATAAAAAAAAGGCCCCTAGGATGAGTAGGGGCAAGGAGGGTAAAGGAGGGAGTAAACAAGGAGGTAAGGATAACGAGTGTATAAAAGGTTCGGCAGTGACCTACTCTTCCGCAGCTTAAGCTGAAGTACCATTGGCGCAGTAAAGTTTCACGGCCGAGTTCGGAATGGGATCGGGTGGTACCTTTACGCAATAGCCACCGAACCATTGATAC
>JAFTTR010000002.1 GCA_017466695.1 Alphaproteobacteria bacterium
ATGGTACCTTCATTATAAATCGCCCCACCTAAAATATCATTTGATCCCTGACCTGTTGTTGATATATTTTTATCAAATAATGCCCCTTGATTAAATGTGATCGTTCCTTGCATGGCATTATAAATGGCACCCCCTTTATTTGTACCACCTATATTTGCTAAATTTTCTGTGAACGTTGCATAGCCATCGAATGTGATATTCATTTGCTCGGAACCATAATTTACACCATTATAAATGGCGCCCCCATATTTACCCGAGTTTTTTGTAAATGTACTTTCCTTAAAAATCATCGTACCTTCATTATAAATCACCCCACCTTGAGCATAGGGACCACCGACTGAATTACCACTAAATGTTGCTATATCGTTAAAAGTGATAGTTCCATAATCATTATAAATCGCCCCACCTTGAGCCACATCACCTTCAGCTGTTGCTGCATTATCTGTGAATGTAACTTCTTTTTCAAACATGATAGTGCCACCATTATAAATCGCCCCACCATATGCCCAAGAAGAGCCATTTCCCGTTGTTGATAGCGTATTTTTTGAAAACGCAGTCGTCACATCAAATGTAATATCCTCCCAATTATAAATAGCGCCTCCAAGAACCTCACCATAAGGGGAACGGGATATTGAATTATTTTCAAACAAAAGCAATGGATCCGTTGTTTCATCTGAATTGATAAATTCAAGAGTTTTACCACTATTTACATAAAAAACACCACCGTAAGATGATGATTGTTTCACCGTATATGTTAAATTCTTACCAGCAAGATCAATGGTTGTATCTTTTGAAACAGTTGTTCCTGTTGTTTTAACAATAGTTTCTAACTCTTCAGAGGGTGTTACTATTGTTTGCGCTTTTAATGCGATTGGAGAAATCAGTATCAAAATAGCTAACATCTTTATATTTATAAGAAAACACTTCTTAAGCACACGAAAATATTCATTTTTAGACCCTTTAAGGGTGTTTTGAGATAAGTTTTGCATGAAATGCCTCCTTAAAAATAAAAAAAATGTTTACATGTGCGTATCCTTTTGTTAATTGTGGTGGGAAAAATTACCTTGCATACAATGATAACCCCTCTCCCATACTTTAATTATACCACGGGTTTTGACTTTTGAGCCAAAAATTCCCAAAAAAAATTCGTGTTTTTTAAGAATTTTCTTGTACTATATTGAAAAATAAAGATTATTTTTTGTATAAAAATAAGGCAAAAATCTTATTTTTTGATTTTTTTTTTGAATTCTACCCCTTAAAAAGGTTAAAAAAAAGCCCCCATAGAAAGGAGCTTTTTTTATTGGTGGGTGTAGCTGGACTCGAACCAGCGACCTCTACGATGTGAACGGAGCGCTCTAACCAACTGAGCTATACACCCTAAATCAAAGCATTTATATATCTAATCATCTCTATTGTCAAGAGCTATTTTTTTAATTTATGTAATTTATCAATTTTTTATGCAGATAATTCTTGCTTTTATAAATGCTTTCAGCTACAATAATTAAAGTTTTTTTAATTTTTTTTAAGGATAAATCATGCAATATAAAAATGAAAAGAAATTAGACGATAAATTTAATCCATCTGAGATTGAAAATAGAGCCATTCGCTTTTGGGAAGAAAATAATGTTTATGCATTTGATAAAACAGCAACAAGAGATAACACTTTTGTGGTTGATACCCCTCCTCCAACAGTTTCCGGCTCATTGCACATTGGTCACATCTTTTCATATACACAAACAGACGTGATGGTTCGTTATAACCGTATGAAGGGAAAATCTATCTTCTATCCAATCGGATGGGATGATAATGGTCTCCCAACGGAACGTCGTGTTCAAAACTATTATAATATTGCTTGTAACCCTAACATTCCTTATGATAAGGATTTTAAACCTGTTCACAACCCTAAAAATGAAGGGAAACGTCAAGAAGTTTCTCGTCAAAACTTTATTGAAGCTTGTGAAGAACTCACAGCTATGGATGAAAAAGCTTTCGAGGATATTTTCCACCATATTGGGCACTCATATGACTGGTCACTCAAATATACAACCATTGGACCAAAAGCTATTCAAGAAGCTCAAAAATCTTTCTTAGATTTAATTGATAAAGGTATGGCTAAATCAGTTGAAGCCCCAACTATGTGGGATGTTACTTTCCAATCAGCTATCGCTCAAGCTGAAATTGAAGATAGAGAAACAGCCGGTTTCTTCCACGATATTACATTTAAAGTTGAAAATAGTGACACAACATTTACAATTGCAACAACTCGTCCTGAATTTTTGCCAGCTTGTATTGCTGTTGTGGCTCACCCTGATGATGAAAGATACAAACCTTTCTTTGGGAAAAAGGCAATTGTTCCATTATTTGACATTCCTGTTCCAATTGTTCCTTCTGAACATGCCGAAATGGACAAAGGGACTGGTATTATGATGGTTTGTACTTTTGGGGATGCAGCTGACGTTGCTTGGTGGAAACAATCTGGCTTACCCATTAAACAGATTATCGGTTTAGATGGCCGTATCATGAACATCACATATGGCGAAGGGGCTTTTGTTTCTTTAAATGTTGAAAAAGCAAAAACAAACTTTGCCCGTATGGCAGGACTTAAAGTCAAAGATGCCAGAGCTCAAGTTGTTGAAATGCTCAAAGAAGAGAACGCTCTCATTGGTGAGCCAAAACCACTCATGCATCCTGTTAAATTCTACGAAAAAGGAAGCATTCCTCTTGAGTTTGTTTCTTCTCGTCAATGGTTTATTTCTATTTTAAAATATAAAGAAGAACTTTTAAAATTAGGAAGAAATATTCAATGGACCCCAGCTCACATGCAATCTCGCTACGAAGCTTGGGTTGAAGGTCTTAATCAAGATTGGTGTATTTCACGTCAACGTTTCTTTGGGGTTCCATTCCCTGTATGGTATCCATTAGATGCTGAAGGGGTCATTGATTATGATCATCCAATTTATGCCTCATTAGACCAACTTCCTGTCGACCCAGCAACAATGACACCAGCTGGTTATACAGAAGAAATGCGTGATAAACCAAATGGATTTACAGCTGATAAAGATGTTATGGACACTTGGGCCACCAGTTCTTTAACCCCTCAAATCGCATTGGCTCATGCTCCTGAAGGCCATCATTTAAGTTTACCTTTTGATGTACGCCCTCAAGCGCACGATATTATTCGTACATGGGCATTTTATACCATTATGAAAGCATTTGCCCATGAGGGAAAAGAGCCATGGCATGGCGCATTAATCAGCGGCTTTATTTTGGACCCTGATCGCAAAAAAATGAGCAAATCTAAAGGTAACGTTGTTACCCCAATGGATTTATTAGTCAAACACTCTGCTGATGCTGTTCGTTATTGGGCATCACGTGCTAAATTGGGTATTGATACGGCATTTGAAGAACAAATTATGGAACAAGGCAGAAAATTAACCATGAAAATCTTCAATGCAAGTAAATTTGCTTTTATGATGGTTGAAAAATCAGGTGTTTCCTTGTCAGAAAACTATATCAATAATATCACATCTGATTTAGACAAAGCTTGGGCAATGAAACTCAAGGAAGTTGTCACAAGTGCAAATCGTGCCTTTGAAAACAACGATTATGCATTTGCGCTTGAATTGACTGAAAAATGCTTCTGGGATTTCTGCGACAACTATCTTGAATTAATTAAAGGAAGAGCTTACAGCGAAAATCCTGTTTCAGCTGTTTCATCACTGATGCTCACAATTGATGTGTTAATGCGCTTGTTCGCCCCTGCTCTTGCCTTTACAAGTGAAGAAATTTGGCAATCACGCCCATGGGCAAACTCAGAACAATCTATTCATAAAATGCCATTCCCTTCTGCTGAAGAATTTGCTTCAATTCAAGGAAACGCCAATATTTATGACCAAGCTGTTCTTTTAATCAACTTGATTAGAAAAGAAAAAGCAGAGCAAAAACGTTCTATTAAAACTCCAGTGTTAGAGTTAAAAGTTTCAGTTCCTGAAACAGTTATTGAACTTCAAGCTCTTTCAAAAGAAGATATCATCAATGCTGCAAACATTAAAGAAAGTAATATTTCGTTTGCTATTGGTTCGACACTTTCTTTAACAAATTGTGTTTTTGGAGAAGATGAAAAGAAAATAAAAGCTTAATATTTTTTATTTCAGGGGGTAAAGCGATGAAACGATTTTTAAAAAACCTTATCATTGTGTTTTTAATTTGTTTTATCGCTTTATTTCTATCCTTTTATTTTGAAGAGCAAAAATTTTTAACTCAAAATACAAAAAAATTACAAACTGATACACCTATTACCCTTGTTTTTGCCGGAGATGATAATTACGTTATCCCCCTCAGTGTGGCTTTAACTTCACTCAATATGAATACAAAAACACCTGTCGAAGCGTTTATTTTGACAGAAGGGTTTTCAGACAAGAACAAATATTTTTTCAGACATCTTGATCACAAACTTGCCAATGTTGATATTCGTGTTGTATTGGTTGAATCTACAGAATTTGAAGGATTCCCAGTGAATGATAGATGGAGCAAAAGTATTTATTTTAGATATTTAATACCGACCTTGCTCCCCTCTTATAAACGAGCCCTTTATTTAGATGGAGATTTGCTTATTTTAAAAGATTTAAATTCCCTTTTTCATATTGATTTAAAAGACAATTTAGTTGCTGGAGTTTCAGATTTATTTGAAAAAGACTTTTTATCTTACCCTCTTTTTAAGAAGCATGCTTTTTATATCAATTCAGGTGTTTTGTTGATGGATTTAGAAAATTTACGTTATTCAAAAACAACATCTCAATTATTTAAAACAACAGAAGAATATAAAGATAAATTCACTCATTATGACCAAGATGCTATTAATTTGGCTTTAAATGGTAAAATAATGTTGTTACCAACAAAATATAATGCACATCAACGTACACATACGCCTTTTAACAAAACAATTTATCATTATAGTGGGAAAGAAAAACCTTGGAAATCAAAAGATTTTTCATTTTTTGAGTGGAACAAATACGCTTCTTACACACAGGCTCTTTTGAATGACAACCCTTGGCCACGTAAAGCCTATATAAATTCTCTTTTGAGTAAAATAGTTTATTATCCTCTCTTTTTTATAAACAAATATTTATACTAGTATTTTTTTAACGCTCTTAAACTTGAGAACCACTTTTTATCAACAGCTTTCGATTCACAGATTTTTTGTATAGCACGATTGAATGTTTGTGCATCTAGTTTTGATTCTTTTAAATATACAAACGTTTGTTCCGGGTACTTGATAAAACAAATAGATAATAACCAGGCAGCCCCCATTTGAGCATAATATCCTTGATGATTAAAATCATCTAATGCTTTAAAAATAAAAGGCAAATATTTCTTCTCAACAAAGTGAAATAAAAGTAAAACAAGGGCAAATCGCACCTCAAATTCTTGTGTGGACTTTAAATAAGAAGATAAAAATTCAAGAGTTTCGTTTGGAAATTGGGAAACACTTTTTAAATAAGTACAAAACGTATCACACACAGCCCAATTATTAATTTTAGGGACAAATGCTTTGACTTTTTCAAAATCAAAATTCTTTTGCGTTTTATAACCAATTATCAGCGCTTGTAACAGTGCTTCCTCTAAATAAATAGGTTCATTTAATAAATAAGTTTCATCCTGGTTATTTTTAATTATTCCTTTTGCCATATGTTTCAAAAAAGGCATTCGAACCCCTATGATTTTTTCAACATTAGGGATTAATTTTGACATAAATTTTTGATATTTATAATCTTTCTGGCATAATAATATATTTTGTACTTCATTATATAACATATTACTCATTATATCAAAATTCAAAAAAACTTCCATATTTTTCATTGATTTTGGCTCAAAATTATGATAATATTTTGTCAGATTTTTCCTGTAATCTATCGAAAGGATTTTATCATGCTGAGACATATTAAAACTCATATATCAGAAATTTCATTAACAGAAGATGTTTATAATGAAGAAGGTAAATTACTTTTCACAGTTCATCATGTTAAATCAGAAGAGGATAAAGAATATATCATCGACTACGTTAGGTCACATATTGAGCTCAATCAAGAAACACCTTTAGATGCTTATCGCGAACTGTGTAAACAAGCTCTTGAAAAAGAAATCTCATCACCAAAAACAGCTGTTTCTTTAAAAGAAAAAAGAAATAATGATCCCAAATGGTTCGAATGCAAA
The DNA here is from genome assembly GCA_017466695.1 of Alphaproteobacteria bacterium. Classification (GTDB taxonomy): domain Bacteria; phylum Pseudomonadota; class Alphaproteobacteria; order CAAHEQ01; family UBA3637; genus RGIG4140. The sequence goes on from JAFTTR010000002.1 coordinate 6,214, forward strand.
GAGGCTGCTAAACTTCTTTTAAGAAAAGGAATGAGAAGTCAGGTCAAAAATTTGCTACGTGAATACAACAGAGGATTATCAAAAGTATAAAAAAAAGAAAAAACAGCTTGACAAGTATTCAAATATTATATAAAACTATACGTATCGCCACTATGGCTCAGTGGTAGAGCACTCCCTTGGTAAGGGAGGGGTCGTGAGTCCGATTCTCACTAGTGGCACCATACAAAAACAGCCCTCATTTGAGGGCTGTTTTTTGTATGAGTAAAACTTTGAGAAGTGTACTCACGGGGGCAACGTGAGGCCGGTCACGAAGCGATAGCGAAGTGGATGCCGAAAGGCAGTCCCGAGTGAAACGAGTGGATAAGCGAAGCGAACATTCGAACGAGTGGCACCATGTTTTAAAGCCCTCTTTTAAACGAGGGCTTTTTCCTTTGTTTGCAAGCGTTTTGCTGAGTCCGATAGTGATGAGTCCAAAAAACGCCCAAAATCACAAATTATCGGACTATTTCAGATCTGATTTTAATTTCATCCATGACTTTTGACATTTTAATATCCTTTCATTTGTTTTTGGATATTGTTTAGAATGTGTAAAGCAATGAATCTCTACTAAATTATTTTGAAAATTTTTTGTGTGATTGTATAAACTGCCCCAGGGGCAGATTATAAAAAACTCTATTTCTTATGTTTAACTATCTCATCTAATTTATCAAATAATATCTTAAACTCTAGAAATTCATTTTCTGGGAGTTTTGGTGCAATTTCTGTTGCTAAATTTCTCTTTTGGGCATCACGAATAGTTAAAAGTTCAATTGTCTGAACCTGTCCATCACGTACAATAAATTTCCCTTTTTCATCAAGACATACTTCATAGGATAAATCTGAAAGAGAACGTAACACATCATCTGAGAAGTAATTTTCAATTTCAAATTTTTTACGTCGTTTATATTGTATTTTATGCTCTGGAACGGGTAGTGTTAATGCATAAATATTTGCATACCCATCTTTTTTCTTTACATAAAAATCTTTTTCTTTTTGAAAACCAAGCCCATTGGCTTGTCCGATTCCCTCGTGATCCGAATCAAAAAGTCCTATAATAATTACTGAATTAGGAATAGTATTTCTTAATTTTCTATTTAAATCTGGAGCTCCCTCCGATTCAATAAAATTATAAGGGCACTGGGTTGCATACAGCTTCTCCCATGCAGTTTCTAAAAGGATTTTGTCAAACTTCCCTTCTGTTGCGATAATACATTTTGACTTATCTTGAAATTCTTTTATTTTGCGTATATATTCTTCTTGTTCTTTTTCTAATTCTTTCCGTTCTTCCCAAAATGATCTCGTTAGTTTTTCTACGTCCTGAGCTTGTTCCACAAAACTTAATTCTTCTGCCAGTTTTTCGTACTCTGGGGTATTAAACAACAAACGCTGAATTTCTTGAATTGTTTTGATTTTAGTTAACTGCTTATCACCCTTGATATCTAAATAAACTCTATAGAATTGAACAGAATTTTTCTCTTTTAAAAAGATAAAACAGGGAGAATGTGTGGTAATAAAAATTTGTGCATGCGAACGAAATTTATTATAAAAATCTCCAGCCAATGCTTGGGCTTTTGAATATTCTAAAGAATTCTCTGGTTCCTCAAATCCCCAGATAAAATTTTGTTTGGCTTTTTTTGATAAATGAGCAATGAAATAAGCTATATAACTCATTAAAATACCATCTCCGGAAGACATCAAATCAACTTCAACATTTTTAATGTTTTTTGAACGCCTTTTTTCTGGTTTTTTTATCTGAGTTTCAACATTGATATGGACAGAATTTAATAAATCATCAATATTTGAAGACAACGAGGCACGAGTTGGTAAGTTAATAAATTTTGAAAAATCCATACTAATATCTTTGGACTTTTGTTCTAGGATATCAGAAAGAGAGGAAACAGCTGTAGAAAATTCTTGTGATCTTTTTGTATCTCTTTGAATTAGGTCTTCAAATTTTTTAAACAAATTTTGCACAAACTTTCTATCTCGGATAGCCGGAATATATAAAAATTTAATTTTTCCTAAGAATAGAGAAAATTGTCGAATAACATTTCCATCATTTTTCTCTATTCTTTTGTTTATTTCTGGATTAGAAGAGTAGTAAGTTGTTATTGGTGCATCACTATTCGCACTAAAGACTCTCTCAACTTTAAAAGGCTTACTTAATGCGGCTTTTCCCGTTGGTTTAAAATGGATTGTGATTCTAACGTCTCTTTTTCCTCCTGATGAGCCAGTATAGCATTTGTTGTAATCCCTTAAATAATTATATGCCTCGTCTAATTGGGTTTGGGAGTTAAAAAAAAGATTTAATGCTTTTAAAATATTAGATTTTCCTGAATTATTTTTTCCAGAAAATACAGTAATATCCTCTGTCTTTATGGTTTCGTTACCAATGGACCTAAATCTATAAATTTCTACTTTTTCTATTATTTTCATGAGATACCTTTTAATGTTACATAGTATCTCATATTTTTATAAAAAAGTATATACTTTTTTATAAATTTTTTATATTTTTCTTGACTTGTTCCCTAATTTTATACAAGTTGTTACTTACTTTATCCAAATTAGAAATAAAGTTATCTAAAAATTCACTATCGATTTCAAAATATTTTTTATTGTCTTTCCTTCTATGTAAAATTTGAGTTTTGCCATCTTTGGAGCTGGTTATCGGATATGCATGTACAAAATCTGTTCTTTGATCATTTAGTATGGAAAATAACTCTAAAGTTCCCTCCATTATAGGCATTATTTGAGGATATTTGATTTTTGCTATATTCATTGTTTTTCTAAAAGAAGCAATTACTCTTCCACTAGTTAAGTCCAAGAGCTCTGTTCTATTTTGCGTACTATCTATATGACAAATAATTTCTGTCATGAAACTATTAATAGACGCAAAACCGTATAGAGCAACTCCCAATCTAAATAAATACTCATCACTTTTTGGCAACGCTAATCTTGTTTTATTTCTGATATGTTTCATACTACCACCATATTTTTCTTATACCAAAATTCACTAAATTTTTCAATTTTTCTTTTAATTCTTCTGAAATTTGAGTCCGATAATCGCAAAGCAGCCCGCACCATGTATTAAAGCCCTCAACAAAATGAGGGCTTTTTTGTTTTGTTTACAAGCGTTTGGCTAAAGTCCAGTGGCAAGTCCGAAAAACACCAAAATTCCTCAATTATCGGACTTTTATTCCCCAATAGAAATGCTATAATCGGTTACCCATCCATGTGGCTCTTTCCATTTATTTTCTTTCCAAATGCGTCCAAATACTCTAATTGAAATTTTTTTCCCAGAAGTGATTAGTGCTTCAAATTTCTTATATTCTTGTATATCCTCGTATATAGAAAACCACATAATATGCAAATCTTTTACTATATCTTCTCCATCATATTGATTTGTTAATACTATAGAGCCACTAGATTTTTGAGGATGATATACTGGAATACTATCCAAATTATCATACAGCTTACTTCCTTCAATATTTTTATGAACAAAATGTATCTCGCAACTTGCTTCGCATATCTGTTCTTTATCTGGGAGACATCCAAAATGTCCTTCTGCAACTCCATTGAAAAACGCATGTATTTCCTGTTCAGGCGTGTTCTTAATACCTTTATGGTTGGGCATATTTCTTGTTTTAAACTGAACAGATGATAACGTCCCCTCCATATAAACCCCTGAACTATAATCTAGTTCTTTTAGAAACTCATCCCCTCTATCTTTAGAACTCACTTGTCTTTTTTCACAAACTTCTATCAATTTTCCATCTAAATCTTCTTGAACGAGCCTACCTATTTCTTCTCTTTTTTTTACCACATCTGGTAGATTATAATGAATCCAGTATAATTGCTTCGATAAATAGCTTAATATACAAATCACTATAATTAATAAAATTATAACTCCCATTTCCATTTCCGTTTAGTCCCTTTCATTGACAAAATATCTACTAGATTTGAAAATAACAAAAAATTTGATAGATTACAACTCTATTTTTTGCAACCTCTCTTTCAATTCTGCTGTAATTTGAGTCCGATAATCGCAAAGCAGCTCGCACCATGTTTTAAAGCCCTCAAGAAAATTAGGGCTTTTACTTTTATTTGCAAGCCATCCTCCGAGTCTGATAGTCCGATTGTTAAAAATCGTTAAAATTCACTAATTATCGGACTATTTCAGATCTGATTTTAATTTTGAAAATACATTCTGATCACGATACCGCTTTTGAGAAATAGAATAAATATTCTGTCTCAAAACACCTTCAAATTTATACCCTGCCTTTATGGCAACATTGGCAGAACGCTGATTTAAAACATCTGTATGTATAACAATTCGGTTAAAATCATTATCAAACAATTCTTTTTCTATAAGTGCAACTGCTTCACTCATATAGCCTTTTCCAGTATAGTCCGTATCTAACCAATAGCCGATTTCTGCACGTTTATGTTGCCATGCTACGTTTATTACACTAATCAAACCGATGAATTTTTTTCCCATATATATTTCATATACAAATTGGGCATTATTGTCCCAATCAACATTGACTTTTTCTAAAAATTTCAAAATATTCTCTGGGGAGTGTGTTTCCTCTACCCAACCAAGCCAAGGGGAAAATACATCTCTACATTTATCAATGGTTGTATATATCCGTTCAGCTGTTTCCACATTAAATGTTGCTCTCTTTAATGCTATACGCTCGCTCAGTATGTTTTCACGCATGAATACTTCCTCCCAAAACCTCTTTAAGTTTAGCAAAAATTTGAATAGATTACAACTGTATTTTTTCCAATTTTTCTGTAATAATGGTCCGATAATCGCAAAGCAGCCCGCACCATACAAAAAACAGGTGAAAAAGGACTCACGGGGGAAACATAATAAAATTAATTATACTATTCATATTGACTATACTAATCTTTTCGGTATATTATCCAATAGGATTAAATATATTTAGTATATCACCAAATGAACAAGCAAGCAACAAAACAACATCTAGACTGGATTGATGCATTAAAAGGGATTGCCATGATCTTAATTTTAATGATCCATACAGATGCAGGAGCAAGATTACCTAAAGTTTTATCTCCAATTGGATATAATGGCTGGGTTGGAGTTGTTATCTTCTTTTTAATTTCTTCATTTTTGTTATACAAATCTTTGCATAATTATTTTTGTCAAACTCCCTATTCTTTCAAATCCATACATAGTTGGATCAAAAAAAAATTTTTTCATTTTATTCCTTTATTTTATTTAGCTCTACTATTTGGTATATATATGGGAGGCAACAAAACGTGGATAGGAAGTGAATTAACAATTACTGTGTACAATATCATAACCCATTTGTTCTTTGTTCATGGACTTTTTCCACGCTATTCTAACAGTATTCTAGGGGTTGAATGGTATATTGGCACATTGGCATTATTTATATGGATTATTCCGTTTTTATTTAAATATATTAATACCTTGACAAGAAGTATTCTTGCCTTTTTAATATCAATCCCGACTGTCTTTTATATAAATAGTTACTTAATTAACCTAACGTACTTTTCCAACCCCATAGATTTAAAAGTTTATAATTCATTTATTAAAGATTTTTGCATTTTTGAAAATTTGCCAACCCTATTTTTAGGAATTGTTTTGTATTATATTTTTAAATATATCACTACAACTGAAATAAAGAATAAAAAAATACTATCCTATCTCTTATTATTAATCAGTGTTGTTCTGATTTATGATGCTAGCATATTTGGGAACCATAGCCTTTTTATCATTAATACCCATACTTTATGGAGTATTACATTCTCTATTTTTATTATATCACAAATACTCTATCAAAATAAAATAATTTGTAATAATTTTTTCAAAGTAATCGGTCGATATTCTTGGCCAATTTATTTGTTTCATCTCTATTTAATATATGCTTATAAAAAATATTTAAACTTCAGTTTTAGCAGTTCTACTCTAAATTGGAGCATTGAATTTGTTTTTGTCTTAATCTCTTCATTAGCATTAGCCTATGGATTAACACGATTTGTTAATAGCCCTATATTAAATTGGTTGTCCTTTAAAAACAAAAAATAATTTTACATCTAAACTTATTTTTTATAGCTAAGCATCATCTCTTATTTGCTAGCGTATATTCTACTTCTAATACTGTGTTTGCTTGGCTGAAAGAAGAACCTGTTTTTTTGCTAAATCTTCCTTTTCTTTATTTTCACTTGAGTGTGTTGAACTAGGCCATATATTCTTTTCAGTCAAAGGGGATCTCCAAGTACCACCCACTCCATAATATTGGATGTGGTTGTTAAAAATATCAGCAGCTGGGAAAACCCCTGCTTCCCCTCCTTCATACTGTGGACGTATATGAGAAACAAAACTGTTCCATTCCTTTTCAGCTAAGGGGATTTTTCTAATAACAGGATATATACCTTGTGACATTTTTCTATCTAACATCTGATCAAAAACGTATCTTTTCCCCTTATCATTTAAAACTAAAAAAGTATGGGCTTCTGCTTCATTATCTGGTAAACCATTTTTATCTGGAGCGACTCTCTGCCCTACAAAAAGTTCAGATTCTAATCCTAATTTTTGAAAAAATAGTTGAGCTACTGCACCATATTCCCCACACATCATTTCCCTTGCATTCAAAACTTCATCAAAGCTTCTCGATTTGTTCATCACATATTGACCAGTACGGCGCATAGCCCTTTCCTCATCAGCAAATGACTCAGAAAAATACTTTTTTCTTCCAATTAAAACAGCTGTACAAGCAAAAAAAGCATCCACTGAAATATCAATGTTATTTTTGTTAAAAGCTTCTTGATATTGTTTTCTTGCAACATCAGTGTTTATTCTGTTATAAACATCATTCAACGTATCAACAAGTTTTTGAGCAGTCCCATCAAGCTCTAAAACATCTGGTTTTGACTGTGGTCTTCCCTCTTGATCATATAAACTAGAAGCTGTCATCGGCAATGTATCCCCTATTTTAATATCTTTTGCTACATATGCCCCTTCGTATAAATCTTTCTTTTCCATTCTCAAACTCCAAATAAAGATGAAAAACAACCTATGATACCATTAATTATTATACATAAAAATTATAACAAAACAAAGTGTTTTTTTATAAACAAAGAGTTTAAGCACTTAATCCACTTGTATTTTTTGAATTCATTTACTATAAAATAATTAGGATTAAACAATTAAATGGAGAAAAAATGCAAGAAATCAAATTAAATGGTATCGATAAAAATGGGAATGAAAAAGTGTTTTCATTAAGTGATTTTAAAGGAGAAAAAACCATTCTTTATTTTTATCCCAAAGATAATACATCCGGTTGCACACAAGAAGCCTGTAACTTTAGAGACAATCTCAATCGTTTAACAGCCTGTGCCAATGTTGTTGGGGTCAGTCCTGATTCAATTAAAAGTCATCTCAAGTTTAAAGAAGCTCAAGGATTAAATTTTCCTTTATTATCAGATACAGACCACCAACTTGCCACCCTCTTTAATGTCTGGGTTGAAAAATCTATGTATGGTAGAAAATATATGGGAATTGAAAGATCAACATTTATCCTAGATGAAAATTTAAATGTCATAAAAGAATGGCGAAAAGTCAAGGTTCCTGGTCATGTTGATGATGTTATATCTTTTTTCAAAAACAGTTAACAGTAATCAATTTATTAATTAAAATCAAAATATTAAGACTGACCTGATGCCTTTTCAATCCCTTTTTTAAGCGAGCTCATACATTTGCTAATCATCTTCGTCAGCTTTGCTTCTTGTATGTCGATCTTTTGATTTTCGTCAAAAAGAGCATAACCACTTGGTGTGAAGAGGGCTGGTTTAATGTGCCCTTCTTTCATCCAATACCTGATTGTTGAAACAGGAACATCACACAGCTTTGCAAATTTTGCAATGGTTAATAAATTATCTTTATTTTCTTCATTAAAAGACTTTTCAGCAAGTAATTGAAAAGAACGACTTAAAGCCGATCTCATAAAAGAATAATATGCCTCTTTTTTGTTTTTCAGCTGATAATTTTCCATAACTTCAAAATATCTTTTTTTATCAATAGACCTTAATACAATGGGCAAATATCCATTTTTAAGACAAATAAGAGTTAATAAAAGAAAAGCAATATAAAAATTCCCTTTTTTAAAAGGTGAAATTGTCAAAAACTTGTAATGCGCTTCAAATGCAAAAGAAAGGGCATCTTCTCCTTTTTTGTTTAAAAAATCATCAAACTCTTTCATCTCGCTTAAAATATCTTTCGTTTCAACTCTTTTTATTTTTAAAGGAGAATTTATCCTCGCTTTGCGATATTGACCAGCCTCGATATCCATTTTTTCAAAAATCATTTTGTTAAGTTTTTGAAGAAAAAATGAATCAAGTGTTATTTTTTTATAATTCTCAAAAACAAACTCTAGCGTATTCATAAAGTTAAAAAGAATAAGATATTGCCAAAAAGAATGACCATTAGATGTTGTTTTTTCTTGCACAAAATTGAGTATTTCCAATCGAGTAAATGTCCCCTCCTCAATCATATTGATTGTAAATAAAAGCTCAATAAAAGCTTTCATTTTAAACTTAGAAAACTCATTTTTATCTTTTAAAATTAAACTTAATTTCAATCGCTCTTTGTTAAATTTATCTTTATAATTCAAGATATCCCCCATACTTTATACTTTTATGTTTTATACAACTATAAACTTTTTTTTAAATATATCAAGCAAAAAGTTATTCTTTTTATTTTTTTTAAACTATAAAGTTATGGATAAAAAAAATACCTTCTCATAAAAAAGGTATTTTTTTTAGTTTAAAAATCTAAGATTATTCATTTTGATAAATAATTTTTCCCCAAATCAAATATCCCTCTTTTTCTTTTTTTAGCTGTTTTAACTCAAACCAAGAAGGCATATTTTTTTGAGATATAATGCGCTTATAAAAACTTGATTCTGGTGCATTTTTGTAATAAACATCAATATCATGAACGGTTAACAATACATCTTCTACTTGATGTTTTTTAAGAAGGTCATAAACCTGAGACATATTCGTCCCATAAAAAATATGATGCGAATCTAAAATCCCCTCCTCATTCCTGTGATATGGTGTTGCAACAACGGGGCGTCCTGTTTCAAAAATAATTTTTGGACCGTAAAAAACATCACTTAAAACTGTTTTAATTCCATTGTTTAAAAGGTAATTATTTTGTATAAGAGACTGACTTTCTCCCCTTTTTGTATACGACATTAAGTCAGAACAAGAAATAATCAGTATTGCCCCTAAAAAATAACAAAAAGAAACACCCATGACATGATTGGGAACAACATCTTCTTTTTTCATATCTTTTGTTTCAAACCTGACCCAATCAACAAAAGGTATCAAAGCATACAAACTTAAAAAAGAACAGAACCTGAGACTATAACATGTTAATATAAAATAACCTAACAAAAAAACACCAACTGATGAAAGCCATAAGTCGAATTTTCTTTTACGCCACAGACAAGCTATCCACAAAATAACACCCAAAAAAGGGGATCCTAAATAATAAAGCGTTCTTAAAAAACTCTTCAATGGCGATTGCATCTCTTGAATCCGACACATCCAAACATCTGCTAATTGAGATGTAAATAACGGATAATAAAGCATGCCTAACCAACAAAATGAAACAATACCCAAGGGAATTAACGAAACTATTTTTTGTAATACTGTGTATTTATCAGCTTGATACCATTGCATAATTTTTAAGTTCAAAAAGACTAATCCAGCCATACCAACATAGGCAAATGAAATTCTCCCTAGATCCAAATAAAATAATCCTTGAGCTGGAGGATTTAAAAGCGTAGCAATAAATAATGTGACAAAAGTCCAAAAAACAAATGAAACAATATCTTTTAATCGTCTCTTAAAAAAGACAAACCCAAGGGCAAAAGCAGACAACATCATAAAGAAGAAAATCCAACTTTCAACTGTTGTCCAAATACTTAAGGCAGCAAAAACACCCCCTAAAATGACACTTTTCTTCTTATCAAAATATATCCAACGCATTAAAAATGCAAATGAAATCCACTGAAACAACAAAATTAAAGCATGGTGATCGGGATTAAAAAAACGAAAAGCTCCTTGAAATGGGAAAGGAAAGAAAATTCCAAAAATAAAAAGAAGCCGATAAAAACCTTTATAGAACGGCCTAATTACAAAATATGTTGTTAAAACAAACAAAATTCCAATAACCGGAGAAAGAAAAATACCAGATAAAAAAACGGCCTCTTTTAATGGATAGGTATTTTTAAAAAACCAGTATAAACCATACCAAAATATATCTAATGGCCGTGTCCAGTGCAAAATCTCACCCTTTGGATAATTACTCAGCATAAAAGGTTGCTCTGAAAAAGAGGCAGATGAAATCCACGCAATCATCCGGTTTGCCCACATATAACTGTCTGTATCACGATAAAAAGCCCCACTTGTTGTCGCCATAACCAACAAACAAAGAAGTGTAACTCCTAAATAAAAGAATAAATCATATTTTTCAAAAAACTTTTTCATATTTTAATTTTATACAAGTTCAGAAAAAAAATCTAGACTTTTTTAAAAATTCAATTAATATGAATTTAAATTATATGAAAGAGGAAACATGCAAGCAATCATCATTGGCGCAGGACCTGCAGGTTTAACAGCAGCATACGAATTGTTAAAACGGTCTGATATCAAACCAATTGTTATTGAACAAAATGATTTTGTTGGGGGCATTTCAACATCTCGTGAATATAAGGGTAACATTGCTGATTTCGGAGGTCATCGTTTTTTCACAAAACAAAAAAGAGTTTTTGATTTATGGAAAGAGATTTTACCCATTCAAACAAAACCTGCAATGGATGATATTCTTTTAAATCGAAAAAATGTTTTTTTAAAAAAGAAAAAAATAATTGATCCAGAAAAACAAGATAATTGCTTTTTGTATCGAAAGCGCCTTTCTAGAATTTATTATAATCAGAAGTTTTTTGATTATCCCATCACACTTTCACTCAATACCATATTGGGGCTTGGTATATTTCGCATGGGGAAGATCTTTTTGTCATACCTTAAATCGTGTGTTTTTAAACGGCCTGATACAAATTTAGAAAATTTTTTCATCAACCGTTTTGGATCAGAGCTTTATCAAACATTTTTTAAAGAATATACTGAAAAACTATGGGGAGTTCCCTGCTCTCAAATTTCTGCAGAATGGGGGGCTCAAAGGGTCAAAGGTGTTTCTATTTTAAAAATTATTAAAGAGTTTTTTCATCATGATAAAAAAGAAACTTCATTGATTGATGCTTTTTACTATCCCAAACTTGGATGTGGCCAAATGTATAGTGAAATGGCAAAACGCATTTTAGAAATGGGAGGGGAAATTTGGCTTAATACCAGTGTTGAAAAAATCAATCTTTCAAAGGGAAAGATAAAAAATATCATTATAAAAAAACAAGATGGTTCTTTGCACGAACTCACAAGTGAATATATTTTTTCTTCCTGCCCTATTCGAACGCTCATCCGTTTAATGGGAGAAAAAGTGCCTCAGGATGTAAAAGAGATTGCAAAAAACCTTGTTTATCGGGATTTTAAAACCGTTTTAGTCCTAGCCAACCAATTAAAAATCAAAAATAAAACTAAATTTAAAACGATAAATAACCTTGTACCAGATTGTTGGATTTATATTCAAGAAAAAAACGTGCATATGGGGCGTGTTCAAGTTTTTAACAATTGGAGTCCTTATTTGGTCAAAGATTTTAAAAATACCGTTTGGCTAGGTCTTGAATATTTTTATCAAAAGGGAGACGCTCTTGACCACATCAATGATACAGATTTCATTCAAATGGCTATTGATGAAGCTGAAAAAATTGGTTTGATTGAAAAAAAAGACATATTAGAAACCGCCATCTATACTGTTCCTAAAGCTTATCCTGCCTATTTTGGCTCTTATGACAGATTTGAAGAAATTAAAGCTTTTTTAAAAACAATTTCAAACCTTTACCCCATTGGGCGTAATGGGATGCATCATTACAACAACATGGACCATTCCATCCTAACGGCAATGGTAAGTGTCGACAATATATTGGGCAAAAAATATCAAGATGTTTGGTTGATTAATACAGAAAAAAAATATAACGAAAACGCTTGATTTTTAAATATTTTTTTTAAATACTTCATCCAAACAAACTGGGTGAATAAAAATTACCTTTCCAAAAACGTACGAATGAACGAAAATTGCCCTTCTTTTTGTTTTTTTTCTTCTAACATAAAAGAAGGGACTTGAGCTTTCTGCAATAACAAAAATTGAGCCTCTTGATATTTTTTAATTCCATTTGAAGGTAAGGAGGCAACCTCTTTTGCTCTTTTTGTTGAAAAACATGATTCTTGATATCCCCAAAGCCAAGAAAGTCTTGTTCTATCTGCATCCCACAAACAAGCCGACACCGCGTCTTGAGCCTCCCTCCCCGTTGTATGCAAAACAACGGCTTTTTGAATTTTTTCTTTTTCCTCTTGGGATAAGTTAAATTGATGTTTTTTTAAAAACTCTTTGATAATAGGCAAACAATTTGGACCATGCATTTCATCATAAGCATCATTTGTTCTGGCACAATCATGTAAAGCACAAGCCAGAATAACAGGTAAAGGATTTACCTTTTCAGACAAAGCATAATCAATCCCAAACAAAACAACTTGTTCTGTATGTGTCAACCCGTGAAACCCAAAATTTGATTGATTGGTTATTTCTTTTATTTTAGGAAGCACCTCTTTAAAAGCAAATCTTGTCCAAAAAATCTTTTTTTCATCCAATAATTGTTCACGAGTTGTCATTACCTTATTCCTTTACTTTAAAATTACGTCTATTCTAAATTAATTTAAAATAAATTTCAATCCAAAATTTATTTTTACACCATATTTTCAAGTATATTTAATCATTTTTTTTATGATTTTAAAAAATTTTATTCAACAAAATCAACATATTAAAAAATAATTTTACATTTTGTCGACAAATTTCAAAAAATATGTTATAATATTATCATCAACAAACCAAATAAACCAAAGGAGAGTAAAATGACAACCTCAACAACACAATATGTTTCCACAAACAAAAATGATGAAATGAGCCCATCAAACCCAACAAATCCAACTTATCAACAAAATAATGGTATGAGCAAAAAAGATAAAGATACTGTTATGCTTCGCTCTACATTAAGAAAAGAATTAAAAAAAGATATACGAGATCACAAAACATCCAAAGATATTCAAACAGGTTTATCTGTTTTTGGTATAGGATGTTTTGCTGCTGCCTGTTATTTTATAGGAGGCATCGACACAGCCGATAATAAAGATAAGCAACTATATAATGGTATGGGACTAGGAGCGATTAGTCTTGCTGCTGTTGGTGCTGCTTTAGCAATGGATACACAAGAAGGAAAAAGAAAAAACAAACTTATCAGAAAAACCATTTCAAACTCCGAATATGCATCTCCTGAAGCCAAAAGAGTTGCTCATGAAGAAACCGTAAAAGCTGTTAACAGCCCAGCATCCAACATTATCAATGGTGTTGAATTTATTGCAGGTGCTGCAGGTGCTGTTAATGCTATTAATGCTGCTGTTTCTGTAGCTATGACAGGCTTAGCAGATACATTTGCAACTGTTGATTTTAAAACATTAGGTGTTGCTGGCGCCATCATATCAGCTGCTGAATTATTTAAACAAGCTAAAGATGTAGAATCAGCTCGCCGTGTCGAAACTGCATTAGGGAATGCTATGCCTCAACACATTGAAGGCAAAAGGATAAAACCAAAAGATATTATGGCAATGAAAAATGCAGCTCATTCTAATTGTTAAGCCTTTCTTATCAAAAAAAACGCCATTTTTAATGGCGTTTTTTTTATTACTTATTGACACAATTTGCAAATTTTCATAAACTAAACATAACTTTTTATTATAGGAGGGAAAATGAAAAAACTTATCTTTTTATCACTCTTACTTGTTACAGCCTGTTCATCAAATACAAAAGAGCTTTACACCAATGAGTATGGATATGGTATTTATTCATCCACTGGTGACACACTTGGTGAATGCTATAAAAAAGCATACAAAGAGTGCCCTAATGGATTTGAAAAATTGGATCGAATTGTCAACCCCAAAGCTGACAAAGCCGTTGAACTTGTTTATGAATGCAAATAAAATCTATCTCATTAAATAATGTCACCCCTTAAAAAAAACTCACCAAATTATTTGATGAGTTTTTTAGTTTAAAATTCTATTTATACAAGAACTTATTCAACCGTTTCAGTTTCTTTTAATTCTCGTACAAATTCGAATTCACCATTCTTATTTTTCTTAAATTCTTCTGATACCCATCTGCTATCAGCCCAATCAATCCATAAGATGTCATCTTTTACAAATTTAATCTTTGCACATTCATGTCGAGCCCCCATACGGCACCCTTCTTTATAATCCATATGAATGGCAAATTGGTCAGCCCAGTTGATGTGTTTTAATTGAAAAGTTTTTGTCTTTTCAGGATCAGGCATATAATAATAAACACCATTCTCTCCTTTTGCAAAGTATTCGCTTGGCCATTTATCCCATACAATTTGTATAATATCATTTTCTTTTTGAACTAACTTTCCAACATCTCCTGTTGAAATTCGGACAATTCTCTCAGAACTCGTTTTTTCTAAATAACCATCCCAGCCATTTATAGTATGTTTTAAATAATAAGCATTTTCTAAATCAGCTGGGCAATATGCCTTATATCTATTTTCCAAATAAATTTGTGGCATTTTAGGTTTTTGACTATTTACTGTCATAATCTTTTTCAAGAGATTGCATTTTTCTGGTATACTATACTCAAATTTTATTTCTTCAGGAGTTGGAATGAAAAATCTTGAAAACATTTTTTTATGAATTTCCAAAGAATTATCAATCATTGCGTTATAATATTTTTCGCTATTTGTATGATGGACCCGTCTATAAACCAAAACATCAGTCATTTTTGCCAATTTACCCCCATGAGTGACAAATTGCCTCCAAAAATCATAATCTTCTGCTGAGATTAAATTTTCATCATATCGAATGAATTTTTTTTGAACAAATTCTCTCTTAAAAAATGAGGATACATTTGAAAATGAATTGTAAAACATTAATTCAACATCAAAAAGACCTGGCACAATTTCATCCTGATACTTATCCTCTTTTTGATAGGTATAATTTGGAATAAATTCTTTTTCATTAATTGTTTCCAAATTCCCTGTTACAGCATCAATTTCTGGATGGTCTTTCATAAAAGCAATTGATTTTTCTAAACGATTTGGAACAGACCAATCATCTGAATCCATAATAGCAATGTATGTACCTTTAGCAAGTTCAAGGCCCCGTTGACGTGAATAAGCAATCCCTCTGTTTTTAGGATTAGGATAAACTTTTACACGTTTATCTTTTTTTTCATATTCTTTTAAAACTTTTTTTGTTTCTTCATTCGAACCATCATCAATAATAACAAATTCAAAATCTTTTTCTGTTTGATTAAGAATAGAATCAGCAGCCCTAATCAATAAATCAGGCCGATTGTGAACCGGCATCACCACTGATATTGTGGGTGTTTTTGGCTCTTTAAAAAAGAAAAAACCACTTCCAATAAGAGTGGCACAAACAAGTAAAAGTAATATTTTTTTCATACAAAACCCCTTCAAATGTTAATTTATTATAATTAAACATACAAAAAAATATTAATCAAGCGTTTTATTATCATAAACGCCACAAAAAAAACAAATTGCAAATTGCCGTAAAAAATGGTATATAAAATTTCTTTAAAGGAGTTTACAATGGGAAAAACGGATGAAAAGTCAAAAATTATTGAAGATACAAAATTTATTAAAGCCGTTCATGAAAGAATGACAACACTTGAGACAGACTCATTTATGGTTGAGCAAAGAATTATCCCTCTCTCTCGATATTTAATGCGTAATTCTGAATGCGCCCTCTTTTTAAACAAAGATAATTTTGAAAAACTATATCCGGTTTTAAAAGACATGGTCTTACCTGAAAACAAGGTAACACTTATTGTAACAAAAGATGTTCTTCAAAATGAGGAAAAAGACCTTATTGAAAAGATTCCTTTTATTGTAGATGCTGAGTTACAACAAGCGCAAAAACCAAGATTGTCTGAATTATTAGGTCAAGAACATGTCTATGTTTCTATGCGAGATAATAATATTCCTCCGTTCATTCTTGTTAATCATCGATCCTATTTAATTGAAGTGAACAATGAAGAAATTCAAAATGCATTTATATGTGCTCTCAATGCGCCTTTTAACGCAAAACAAGCTGAAAGATTAGATAGGTGTTACTATGTTTTTTCTAAACTAAGAATGGAAAGTACTCCCCTTTTAGAATTACAAAACCAAAAAGAGCCTCTTACATCACAAAAAATTGAATTCCCTCGACCCTTCAATCAAAACACAATTGTTTAAAAAAATAAAAGGGTATAAAAAACTCTTATCCAAATTTTTTATAAAAAGAAACCCAGCAGTTTGTTTGCTGGGCTTTTTTTCTAATTTTTGAATATTACATCATATCCTTTGATCCACGCAAGCGTTTATTGCCCAAAAGGCGTGCAATACTCCGTGAAATATCTCTATGATGATAAACCGTTGCTTTTTTTGTTTCTTGCTGTTGGATTCTTAAAATATTGGAAACAGTTGGATTTTGTGATTGAACAAGTGTTGAATCCAATTGCTTTTGCATTACTTGAGACAAGGAATAAAGAGCTGTTAATACTTTGGCTGTTTCTTCAGCAATATATTTTTGCTCATAAGAAGATAAAAATTGCCATTCTGCTGTTTGTTTTAACTGAGCAGCTAACATTGCAGGTGTTAACCCTTGATTATTTTCAATCAAAGGATTGGGATGGTATTTTAACAAATACGCTGTATCTAAAACATTTTGAGGTCTTGGATTAACATTATCCCCTGATTCAATTGTGTTATGCCCACGGAATTGACCACTTTTAACCACAAGATGAAGAAGTGTGTCTCCATTGGCATCTTGGCCATTAACATCACACCCTTTTTCTAACATTTCCTTAATTTTATTAACTTGAGGAAGAATTTTTTGAAAAGGTAAAGCATTTATTTCTTTCAACGCCTTTTCAATTACTATATTCATTTTACCCATAAAAATATCCTTTCCATTTATTAAAAAAGTAAATGTAATTTATCATTTTTTTTAAAATTTTTCAAGCTTTTTTTATAAAAGAGCGTCAGCCAACTTTTCAAGTGCTATTATATCTTGTTTTTTTAACGCTGATTTAATGGTGACTTTTTCTTCAATTAAACGCATATTTTTAAGACTAGCCATTTCTTTCATCATAACCAAAGCAGCCATTGGTGCCCAAGAACCATTTTCAATAAAGCCAACGGTTTTGTTTTGAAAATTTTTGCTTTTTAAATGATGGATAAATGTTGCCATATAAGGGAAAACATCCCCATCATAAGTTGGACTTGCAAGAACCAAATGAGAATATCTAAAGGCATCTTCCACACATTCAGCCATATCATCCCGTGCTAAATCAGCAATAGCAACCTTTTTTGCTCCTTTTTGAAGAAGAATTTCTTTTAACTGAAGTGCAGCTTTCTTCGTGTTCCCATAAATAGAGGTATAAGCAATAAATACCCCCTCATCTTCTGCTTTGTAAGAGCTCCAAATATCATATTTATTAATATAATAAGCTAAATTTTCAACCAACATAGGTCCATGCAATGGGAAAATCTTTTGAATATCCAGTGTGCTTGCTTTTTTAAGAAGCGCTTGAACAGGAGCTCCATATTTCCCAACAATATTGATATAATACCTGCGTGCTTCACAGTCCCATTCTTCCTCAGTATCCAATGCTCCAAACTTACCAAATGCATCAGCTGAAAATAAGATTTTTTGACTCTTTTCATAAGCAACCATAACTTCAGGCCAATGAACCATTGGAGCTGTTACAAAAGTTAAAGAATGCTCTCCCAAGGATAATACATCCCCTTCTTTGACAACATAAGACCTATTTGCAACGTCTAAATCTTCAAAAAACTGCTCCATCATTTGAAATGCTTTTTGATTAGAAACGATTTGAATAGAGGGATATTGCTCAACCAATTTCTTAATTGATCCAGCGTGATCTGGCTCCATATGTAAAACAACCAAATAATGAGGCGCTTTTCCTTTTAAAACATCTTTTAAATTTGAAAGCCATTCCTCTGCCTTATGAATATCAACCGTATCCATAATAGCAATTTTTTCATCCATAATTACATATGAGTTATATGAAATACCATTGGGTACAACATATTGCCCTTCAAACAAATCAATCTCTTTATCATCCACACCAATATAATAAATTTTATCTGTCAAACTCTTTTGCATCATAGATTTTCTTCTCCTTATTTAAAAATTTGTTTCACTTTAACAATTTTTTTTCAAATTTACAATATATATTTGGCAAAAAAGGTGTTGACATCTTGAATAAAAAATTGTATGGTAAAAACCATGTTAAAAATGCAAAACTTTATTATTATTATTTTTACTCTTTTGTTTATAAGGCAAAGGAGAGTTGTTTATTTATAATAAAGTAAAATTAAAATCTTATGAATGTACAGCTCTTTTCCTTCTAGAAAAGAGTTTTTTTTATTTTAAAAGGTAACCAATGCAAATACAGTCGAAAAATTCTCAAAATACACTTCAAGCCCTTCCTGCTCTTAAAAAAATCTATAATTCACACTCGTTACAAGATTATTTTAGAGCAGAATTAAAAAATTTTAATACCCAAAATCATTCTTTTGTCGAAACAGATATTTTAATTGAAACAATTTTTGAAGAAACAAAAAGACTTTATGGGGAAACAATTGGAACAGCTATTTGCGACCAATTACGAACCTTCCCCGTTATGGAAACAGGAACTCACTTAGCATTTTTAAGAGATTATGACACACCTAAAAAATCAGATACCCGTTCTTTATTAAATCAAAATATTCTTATTTCTGCTGCATTAATGAAAACGGTGGGACAAAAATATCATATCGGATTTTATGGATCAAATGTCTCATTAGTCCACCCTTGTGGAGGTGGATACTTTCAATTAGGGGATGAGATTTTTCCCATTAACACCTCTAATGTTATAGGTAAAGGTGTTTTATATCAATCAGATAAAATATCTCCTCGTTTTTTTAACACCCAAATTTTATCAACAGCAAAATTAAAAATGCTTCAGCATGTTTTAGATATTGCTGTTCAAGATGAAAATATACCTTATAGGGATAAATATCTAGTCACACAAAAAATTGTTTCTCAAGTTCTTCAAGGCGTTACACCTCAACATGTTGACACAGCATATCAAAATTTAAAAACCACAAAAAAAGACCTTATTCAAGATGCTTTTTCTTCTTTAAACTATTTAGCAAAAGAAGTTTATGGATATACATTTACTGATGTTGACACTCAATACAATGAACTTAAATCTATTTTTGAAAAAGAAGAGTTAACCTCTTTATCTGATCAAGTTGCGCTTGTTCAAACCCAAACTGTGAATAAAGCCCTTCAAAACACTGGAATAAAGCACATAACTATTGATGGGACAGAAATAAGTCGCCAATTTTTAATCAAAGCACTTAAAAATAAAAACAGTGTTTGGTATAAGATTTTTTCAAATCCGGATCATTTTAACACATTTCAAAAAGAATTAACAGGTATCAGAGCTGCTTGGAAAAATGAGGAATCACCTTTTGTCGGTGTTGGCAAAGAAAAAGGTGTTAGTAAATTTTTTAATATTCCATTACATGCCTTATCTCATGATCCAAAAACTTTAATTGAATATTTGGAAAAGAAAAAAATCATTCCTTCCAGCGCCTTAATCTGTCTCATTTGTCAGACGGCGAATGTTTTAGCTCATGGAGGATTTTTCCAATCAACATATTCTTTAAAAATGAAAAAAGCATTTGAAAAAGTTTTAAATACAATAAATGAGCCTTTAAGAGCTAAAACACTTTCAAAAATGCCTGTTGATTTTATGCTTTTAAGCTTGGGTGCTGTTGTTTCAAAAAAAACAGGGAAACCATTAAAACTTTCTGAAATAGCTCGTTTAAGTCCCAAGTCGAGATATGAAATTATTGAAAGCATTCCCAAGATAAGTGGGGCTAAGAGTGTATCAAACACCTTAAATATATTAAACCAATACTTAAATGAAACAGCACCAGGCTATATCGAAGCTGAAGCTGCACGTAATCGTATTCAAAAACCAATTATTATCTTGAAGCATAATAAAATTTATCGTATATATGGATACAATCTTAATACACTTCTTACAGGGAGAGGCTTATGTTAGTTTTAAAAAAAATCGAAACACCTCATATTAAGTCAAATCTTTTTTATACAACAACACACAATGCTTTTTACAAAGATATGTACACATCTTTTGGGTTAAAAGAAGCTCTTGTCCATCCTGAGCTTTACGAAAAATTAATTCAATTAGAGCCGATACTTGAAAAGCATAACCTCAACTTAATTATTTATGACGCCTTTCGTCCGTTAGAAGTTCAAAAGTTTATGTATGAAACAGCGCCTGCTTATTTAAAACCTTATATCGCCCCTCCTCCACAAGAAGATTCAAAACGTGGTTTTCATCCAAGAGGTGTTGCAATTGATTGTTATTTAACTGATTTAGAGGGAAATGAACTTGAATTTCCAACAAAACCAGATGCCTTTTATGTCGGATATGAAAAGGATAAAAATTACCCTTCTTATTTAAAAAAATGCCATCGAGATTATTTTGGCTCAGATGTATCCCAAAAGGCTATAGCTCATCGAAAATTACTTGAAGACATGATGGTTGAAATTGGTCTTGAACCTCTGCCTCATGAGTGGTGGCATTTTAATTTAAAGGAAGCATGGACTTATCCTCTTATTCCTTCCCTAAAAAATGTAAAAATTGAATAAAAAGGGGTTGACATTTCTTTTTAAAAGGCATATTATTTTTCTTATGATAACAAAAACGATTAACTTCTTTGGTTTTTATTTTTACTCTTTTTACTTTAGAAAGTAAAAGGAGCGTTTTTTGTTAGCCAATTAATCAAAATCATTCATTTAAACAAAAAATAGCTCTTTTCAATTGGAAAGGGTGTTTTTTTTATTCAATAAGGGACAAAAAAAATGATAGAACAAAGTCAAACTGAAAAATCCATTAAACGTGTCAACCAACTTTTAAAATCAAAAGTTGTTTACGACTATATGCTTTCGTTAATGGATGTTAAAAGTTTTATGTTCAAACGCTTACCCATTGAACGAAAAGAAAGAGAAGTCTATGATAAATCAAGACCAGAAATCCGTTCAAAAAATGCAAGAGAAAGTATGCACCGTTCACTTCTTATTCAAACAAAAGAAAAAGCTGAACTTGTTTCACTTTTAAAAAGTTCCAATTTATTAAGACACCAAGCAACAATGATTGTTTTGATTGATTATGGGGTTTACGTCAATAACAAAGATTTTGAAAAAAACCTTAATAATATTTCCCAACCCATAGCTTATAAATGTGGTGCTCAATCCTATCCAATGAAAATTCCAGCTGACAGAATAAGAGACTACACCTGTTAACTTTTTTTTAAAACACTGTTGACAAGAGGGATTTTATTTGTTACTATAAAGAGAATTAAAACAAGGAGCAACTATGTTTATAGTATCAAAACAACTTAAATCTAAACGTGAGGTGATTCATCTCCCGTTGTAAGTTGTTATCTATAAATAAAGGTTTAACAAGAAAAGAGCGGGATTTTTTAAATCTCGTTTTTTTATTATTAAATAAGGAAAACGAAAGGTTCAAATGACACATTCTTTTTTTAACTCACTTGCAAATAGACTTCTTTTTCAAGGATATCTTTCGAAAAAAGACGGCCATGAAATTAAAGAGGCCTCTTTTCATGTGCGCTTGTTAAAGAAAGAAGATGCCCTTAAGATGTTTGCCCTTTCTCAAAAAATTTATTCCTCTTTAAAACCTGAGGAAAAAACATTTATTCACAAACATGAGGATATTTCTTATTATAAAAATATTACCGATGACAGATCAATGGCTTATATGGGTGTTTTTCATAAAGGAACACTTATTGGGATGTCCTATATTAAAATTTGCGCCGATTTACAAACTTTTTCAAATGAAATTCCAAACCAAACATCTCAAGCTTTTGACGATAATAGCTTTGTTGCCACTTTCGGTGGGGATTGTGTTTTACCAGCTTATAGAGGGAACAAACTCAATCAAATAATGGTACGAATTCGAAAAGAACTTGCTCAAAAAATTGGTTGTCAAGAAGCTTATGCTATTATTGATCGTAATAATATCAATAATTTAACACCTTATTTTGCCAATCATTTTTCTTTAATTTCCTCTGGAATTGACCCAACAGACAACGGTCCAATTTACACCATGCAAATTGGTTTAAAAAGATCAAACACTGGGAGAATACGTACGCCTTCTCAATTTGCTTTTGCCTCTGTTAAAGATAAAGAAAGGATAGATAATCTTTTGGCACAAAATTTTCAAGGTGTGCGATATGACACACTCTATCAAATAATGGAATTTATTCGAAAACCAACACTTATATACACTCAAAAACGTGTTTTAGTAACTCATCCACAGCAAAGAAAGGATCTTCAATATGTTTAAAGTTCACACATTTGAAAGTAACAATGCTGGCCCCCACATACTTATTCTTGGTGCTGTTCATGGAAATGAAATCGCAGGAACACTGGCTATTCAACAATTCATCCAACAATTTGAAACAAAAAAATTATCCCTTAAATCTGGGAAAATCACTTTTATTCCCACTGTAAATGAACAAGCGCAACTCTATGGCAGACGCTTTATGGATGAAAATTTAAACCGAGTTATGAAGTATCACATCCATCCAGATACTTATGAGAAAAAAATTGCCAATCAACTCCTTTCTTATATTGAAAAAGCTGATATTCTACTTGATTTACATTCCACGCACTGCCCTGAAGACGAAGCTTTTGCTTTTATTGACTATCCAAATGAGAAAAATCTTGATTTTTTAAACATTGTTCCTGTTCAAACAGCCTTGGCTGGATGGCCTGAAATTTATAGGAACAATACTGAAATCGATAATTTTTCAACCGAGGAATATGCCCATCAAAAAGGAACAAACGCCTTGACGGTTGAATGTGGGTATCATAAAGACCTAAAAGCTGTCGAAATTGCAAAAAAAACCATCTCAAACACCTTGTCCCACTATGGTTTAATTGAAAAAGAAACGCCTCTTTTATGTGAGAAAAAAATCATCACTTTATCCTCTTTTGTTGTAAAAGAAAAAGCTGGAACTCTTCAAAAAAACTTCAAGCACTTGGACCCAATTAAAAAAAATGACATTCTAGCCACTTATGAAACAGGTGAAAAATTAGTTTCACCTCTAGATGGTTTCATCATTATGCCAAATCATCAAGCTGAAATTGGAGCTGAATGGTATTATTTAG
This sequence comes from Alphaproteobacteria bacterium, assembly GCA_017466695.1. Classification (GTDB taxonomy): domain Bacteria; phylum Pseudomonadota; class Alphaproteobacteria; order CAAHEQ01; family UBA3637; genus RGIG4140. The sequence goes on from JAFTTR010000002.1 coordinate 29,797, forward strand.
GAAAAGAAAAGTCTTAAAAATCAAGAGGAAATAAAAAAAATAAAAAAAAATAAAATTTTTCTTGCTTTTTGATTTAAAATAAGATAAAAGAAATCTTGTTGTTCCAGCGTAGCTCAGTGGTAGAGCAATCGGCTGTTAACCGATCGGTCGTAGGTTCGAGCCCTACCGCTGGAGCCATTAAGAAAAGGTCCCTTTTGGGGTCTTTTTTTTATGCGTTCCTAGTGGGAGGGTGAGAACCGTCAAAGGTTCGCTCGCAAGCGTTAGCGTAGCGGACGGCGAGCGTCAGCGAGGCGGTCTGAATGAAATGAAGACGAGGGATTTATCCCGAGCAGCCCTACGCTCAAGCCATTAAGAAAAGGATAGATGGGTCTTGTGAACGCTATGATTCCAATGGAAAATTAAAGTCCATAGCGTACTGGAAAGAGGGCAAAGAAATCACTGAACCCGAATGTGAATCTCATGCTAAAAAGGTTACTTCACATACTAAAAAGATGAATATGTTGTGTGAAACGAATGTAAATCAGCGTTAATTTATCCCCCTTCCCTAACGCTGTTCAAAGAGCCTCCTTTTTTAGGAGGCTCTTTTTTTATTGCCTAATCAAAAAATATCCTCTACTATGGTTTAAATAAAAAGGAGAGGCTTATGTTATTTTCAAAAAAAATAAAAAAATTTTTTACGAAAACCATCATTTATGGGGGATTACTTTTCTTAATTTTACAACTTTCCACTTGTTACCCAAGTATCGGTTATCCGTTTCGGATGATAATGCGTCCCATCAATCAATCTCTTTATGGCAAAAAAACAAACGCACAATCCCCTATTTTGGAAGAAACATATACAGAGTATAAAGATCCTCACCCCAACCAAATATTAACCATTAATGGCTATAAAATTCAAAAAACATTTGTTAAAATTTATCGTGCGACAGGGCGAGTTGTTTGGTTGGATCAAAATGATGCCCTTGTTAAATCTTGGTATTTAGCAGCAGGAAACACCAAAGTGGAAGGACTTTATGACAGCGTTGCACCCATTGATTTATCTCTTGTCTTTGGCAAAACAGCTGAAAAAGAGAATATTCAAAAAATTGATTTTGACCATTCTGAAAATTTTTTACATGCCTCTTATGACCCCAGCGATAACGTTTATTATGATAACGAAGATGTCACAAACATTCACGTCATATCAGCCTCTCGAACGATTAAAAGTGTGCTTAAAAATTTAAACCGCGGGGATATTATCTCTGTTGTTGGCTATTTGACTGATTGGCGTGGTACGGGGGAATTATCAGATGTAACTTTTGAAACAGCAAGATACAAAGGAGAAGAATCAAAAATGATTATGGGTGGTCAAAAAGCTGGTCTATGCAAACAACTTTATTTAATGAAAATAACACTCAATGGGTATGATTATGAATAAGCTACAAAAACAATGGGAAAATATTTTAAAAAAAACATACAAAGCCCACATTGCTGATGTGGATGGGAATTTAACAAAAACAACTATCAACGCCTCCTCACTTGAGTCTGATGTGATTTCTTTGATACAAAAACGGTTAGAAAGTGGCATTCCTTTTGGTATTTGTAGCGCCAGATCTTATGCAGATAATCCCATGCTTATTAACATTAAAAATGATGTCCTTGGCCCATTATCAAATCAAGCAATTAAGAACTTTTTTATCTTCCCAGAACAAGGAGCGCTTGTGATTTGTTTTTCAAAAAACAAAAAGAATGAAATAATAACGAAAGAGATTGATTTGGTTAAATATTTTAAAATCAAAGGAGCTAAAAATCTCTTTGATACAACTTCACGAAAAGCACTTTTTGATGAAATTGTTACCTCTCTTGGTTTGCAAAATACACTTCAATACGTTGGAGATAAACGATATGGCTTTATTGCTCAACTAAAGGAGAAAGAAATTATCATTGATGCTCAGCATCAAGATAAAATCTTATATTTAACAAAAAAAATGAGTTCCTATGTTCAAAAAAATCACCCCTTATTTGAGGTCCTTTGCACCAGAAAATCCATTTATGTTACACTTAAAGGAGCGAATAAAGGGCTTTCTCTTCGGTATTTTGCAAAAAAATATCATTTAGAATTAGGTGAAATTGTGGGAACGGATGATCAAGGAACTTTTGAAGGCGTTGGTTTTCCCCTTATTTGCCATGAAGCAGGGTTTTCAACCAATATTTATGAAAAAGAACGAACCTACCCCTTCCCTGTTTCAGTCATTGCAAAAAAAAGTGGCGTTGATGCCTGGCTCTTTTTAGAAGAACATCTAAAATATCAGGCGCCTTTCCCTCTCATTGACAAATAATAACACACATGTTAATCTAAAAAAAGCGACAAGAAGGAGGATTTAAATATGGAAAATAACAACTCTTCAACATATAATAATAACACCGAGGCAATTAAAGAAAATAGAACCTCTTTTTTGTTTGATAAGATTATTTCAAGTGTTTCTCTTGATGAAGTTCCTTTAGAAAAGCAAGAGCCTTCAGACGATAAGGAAAAGATTCAAAAAAGTATCGCTCTTTTTGGCAGAATGGTAGCTAATGGACACGTTAATTGGCCTTATTTTCCAGATTCTTATAAAGAACGTTTTAAAGAAGGGATTGTTCAGCTTTATAACACCCCTCCTGAAAATGGTGCTCAAATGCTCAAAGAAATGGAAACTTTATTGCTCAAATCTATTCCTGATAATCACACCTTCATTTTAAATAACCAAAATAGGCGTGTTTTGAACAGTCAAATGGCTCATGAAATTGAAGGAACGGTTATTGATAAATACACCACCCCAAATGTTGGGAAAAACAGTGTTTTTTCCCTTCCAAATGAATCTGATGTTGAAACACTTTGTTTACAAAAAAATCCTCAAGGGCATTCGATGGGCTTATTTACCAAACAAGTCAATGGTAAAAAATTGGGAATTATCTCTCTTTCAAAATGCCCACAACCTAACGATCCTGCTTTTGATTTTAATGCCTTTTTAAGTACGTTGGATCAGCACCTTGCAAGTTTTGATGGTGTTGTGTTTGATGTCAGAGGCAATGAAGGGGGTAATGCCAAAATTATTCAAGAAATTAGTAAGCGCCTTTATGGTAAGACTCCCTCCTTTTTAAAAACAAGCCACATGCGTACAACTGATGAGGCAAAAATCATCCATCAACACAAATTCCCAGGGTTTGAAGCAACCCTTAATCGAATGTACCAGTCTGCAAACGAACAAGGATATGTAAGGACAGCCCCTGTGCAAGAAGAAGCCGCTTTTAACCGTGAAACAGGCTTTGACAAACCTGTCTATGTGTTAGCCGACCGGAGGACAAGTTCTTCTGGAGAATATGTGTTCGCACTTCAAAATCATCCTAAAGTTAAGTTTTTGGGTGAAAATTCATGTGGTTGTGGTGAATATGGTGACACCACTGGGATTGCTCTTCCAGCAGGAGGCATGCTTGTTACAGGTGTTTTTATTAATGAAATGTACCCCGATATCCCCGAAGGAATTGGTAGGAAGCCAACCCATCCAACCACTCCAGGGAAGGATGCTTTGTCGCATGCTATGGCAGAATTTAAAAAAGACTCCTCCCCTTATATAATAAATCCTTATCTCAACCAAGGTGGTCGTTCTTAATTGATAACACCACAAGCAATCCTTTCGCCACCACCTCCTTGTGGGAGGGGTTTATCTTGGTAATTATCGCCTCCTTTATGAATAACAAGAGATTTATTTTTAAGTTCTTTTAACGTTAATCCATGACGATAAAACTTTGTTTGAACACGCCCTTTATAATCTGCTACTAATAAAGGCAAATCGCCTTTATGCCCTCTTTTATAAGGTCCTAAATGACGATTCGTTTTTTTGGGATCATAATGAGCCCCAGCTTGCCCTGCCAAAATAAGAGCTCCGTTTTTATTTTCTAAAGGAAGACAACTTGCATTTTCATGAATATGAAAACCATGTTCCCCCATAGGAATACCGTCTAAATCCACCTCAAAGAGCATACCTTCTAAGGTTTCTGTCATTTGAACAGAACCAATTTTTTGCGTTTTCCCTTCAACAGATAACAAATAAATTTCTGACACGACAGAGGGTCTATTTAAGCAACAGGCACTGGTTAATAAAAACGCTGTGAATAAAATTTTTTTCATAAAAAGACCTCCTTTTTGATTTTATATGGAAAAATTTTAGGCTTTTACAAGCCCTTTTTTATATGCAAAAAAGTATATATTTTACCCCCCCCCGAAATTTAAAAAACACTTAAAAATCAACATATTATTATATGTATAAATTCTATAATATTTGCTTGACATAAATTTATAAAAGTGATACATTTGTGCACAGGTAATCTTTAACCCTAAAAAAGAAAGGATAAAAATTATGAGGTATTCAAACACAGCTCTTAAAGAACTTTCAAAACGATATCGTCATGTTTTGATTAAATGTGCCATGCTTAATGCTGCTGCTTTAATCGCTTTTGCAACACCTGCTATGGCTGATTCAATCAACTATAAGGATGGGTCAACATATGAAGTAAAAACAGATTTTACTCTTCAAAATACAGCAGGGAAAAGTTATTCTCTTTTGGTTCAATCTCCATCTACAGGTACGAATGGAAATTATGACGGTACTCAATTTTCTGTTGTTGAAGCCAAAAACGTTGATATTAAGATGGTTGGTGGAAATTTAGATTCTGCAGCTATTTGGGTTCAAACAAGATCAGCTTTTTCTACTCTTCCTAATGATCACTCACGTGTTGATATCACTGCCGACAATATTAACATTTCAGCCACAGACTCAAATGCTCTTATTGCAATGAGTAATGGTGTCATTGATTTAGATGGGAACACAGTTCTCTCAGGTGGCAATATAATCCTTGCTCGTGGGTATGCTCAAGTGAATATCAATGCTGACAATACAGATAAAACAGCCCAATTAACTGGGAACATTGATTTTAACTATGAGAAAAAAACAAGTAATAGTACAGTTGACGCAGCAATCAATATCAATTTGAACGGCGCTAACTCATTTTGGAAAGGGAATACTCTTGTTTCTTGGGATAATGGTATAGCTCCTGATGATCAAACAAAATTAACTGTATCAAAAGCTTCTGTCACATTAAATGACGGTGCTCTCTGGGAAGCTACAACAATTTCTCGTCCCGATGGTAAAAAAGATTATTACCAAATTGCTCTTAATAATTTAACTGTTAATAAAGGTACAATTAACGTAGCTTCTGGTGCAACTGCTATGGTTGAAAAAGCAACTATTAAGGGTGATTTAACCTTGAATGGAACACTCACAACTGTTGAAGGTCACACTGTTACATTTGAAAATGGTTCAACGCTTACAACAACTCTTGATTCTTCAACAGTCAAATTTGATGGGGATGGTAAAGTTGCAGGTACAATTAATTTAACCTCTCTTTCAGCTGGGACATATGCCTTTATGGGTGAAAATGTTGATCATTCATCTTTGTCATTTGCTGATAATGCCTTATATGATATTGCTCTTGATGGGGATAATCTTGTTGTTACAACAAAAGCTGCCGACAGCATTGCTGAAGAAACAGGTGCTTCTCAACAAGAAACATCAGCATTGGTTGCTATGGTTGCAGCTGATGGTACAGGCACAGAAAAAGGGCAACTCGTTGCAGCTGCTCTTTCTGAAGCTATGCAATCTGGTAATTCAGCTGTTGCTGTTGAAGCTGCCAAACAAGCTGCTCCAACAACTGCTCAAGTTGTCGTTGGCGTTGCAAAAGAAGCGGCTAACACGGTTGCAAAACTTTCAACAAACCGTTTAGACGGTCTTAAAGGTCGTGCTGGTGGGGATGTGTTAGAAGGTGCTGGTCTTTGGATGCAAGCTCTTTATAACCACACAAAACAAGATTCAACAAGCACAAGTGATGGATTTAAAGCCAACTCACGTGGTCTTGCTATCGGTGTTGATAAAGAAGTTACAGACACAACCGTTCTTGGTATTGGATATGGTTATATGAATACTGATGTTGATTCTTATGGTCGTGATTTAGAAGTTGATGGTCATAACTTCTTCGTCTATGGTAAATATCAACCAAGCAAATGGTATGTCAGCTCTGTTTTGAATTACAACTATTCAAGATATACTGAAAAGAAAACACCTCTTGGCATTTCATTGCGCAGTGAATATGATGTTAACTCCTATGGCGCTCAACTTATGACTGGATATGATATGGACAATGGTATCACACCTGAAGTTGGACTTCGCTACTTAGTTGTGGATGCTGATTCATATAATGATGGTATGCAACGTGTTCGCTCTGATAAAGATGATGTCTTAACAGCTGTCGCTGGTATCAAATACAGCACAGATATCAAATCTGATGGTATTGTCTTTAAACCAACAGCTCGTTTAGCAGCAACATATGATGTTGTTAGCGACAACTCTCGCGCTAACGTTTCCGTCATTGGAGGAAACAGCTATTCAGTTGATGGAGAACGTTTACATCGCTTTGGCGTTGAAGCTGGCGCAGGTGTAACAGCCTCTGTTGACAACATTGATATCACATTAGAATATACTGGCGCTTTCCGTCAAGACTACAAGTCTCAAGGTGGTATGTTAAGGGCTAGATATAATTTCTAATTTTAAATACTGTACAATAAAAAGCTCTCAGATTTCTGGGAGCTTTTTTTTATAAATCAAATCAGAAAAGTATTCATCTTGGTTACAACTTAATAAATAGGTCTTAATCGCCCTGTCGCATCAAGTTCTATCCCTCTATTTCTCAGGCTTTGTTTGCCTGCTTCATCATACGTGTAAAAATAAACAAGTTCTCGCTCATTGATTGTATTTGCATCAATGGCTGCTTCTGGAATTCCCCAAATAATTGAAATTGGCCACGTTATCAGATTTAAAAAACCATACAGATAATGATTTTTTTCAGCCCCTTCCCCACTGGCTAAATAAAAATTACCAATCCCAGGGAGAAGATTTAATCCTCCTGCAGCTCCAGCACTGGCAGGTGCTTCCCATGGGCCTACAGGTTTTTCAACCGTAATTCCTTGAGATTTCAATGATCGAACAGCTGTTTTTTCTGTATATGATAATGAACTACACCCAGATAAAAGCACCAATGCCATAAATAAAGAAGAAAATTTTTTCATTTGAACAACCTTTCATTTTATAAAAAAAACGAGGCCCACCAAAAAAAAGGTGGGCGGATGTTCAAAAACCGTATCTCAATAAACGGTCTCGACTTATTTGGCGAGGCCTTATTCGTCGACATCCGTCCATGGCCGGAGCCGACATTATTTTAAAGTCGTTGTCAAACGACTATTGAGATATAGGGTTTTTGAAGACCCAGATAAACATCTTCTTTCGTTTATCCATTTTTAACGTTAGCATACAATTATATGATTTGCAAGTGGTTTATTTCAAGATTGTCTCTTTTGAATAAACTGTGTTCACCTTTCTCTCAAATCAAAAACATTAGATAAAAATCTCTTATCTGTTGGGTGCTTTAAAATGAGGCAAGTTATAAATAGACAAAAGGCAATTCACTAAACGTATGGTACTTTACTGTACTTAAAGTTTAGTGAATCGCCCCTAGATACTGGTAATTGTGTAACTTATTACTTCCTCGTCACAATAAAAATAAGTCCTTTTTCAACGCCGGTGATTAAAACCTTTTCACCTGCTTTTAAGTCTTCATTTGTAACAGCAAGCCAAACGCTATCACCCACTTTGACTTTTGATTTCCCATCAACTGTATCTTGTGTTAATGTTGCAACTTGCCCCACATATTGAGCAGCCAAATCATTCAAGTTTTTGTAATCTTTCACTCCTTTGAAGTGATTTTCAGCTTTTTTGTAAAGATACATGCCTGAAAGTGTCGCTAAACATGAAAAAACTGAAAAAGCAACCAATTGCATTGTAACTGTGTCTGGAATAAGAACCATATAAACACCCCATGAAACAGCAAGTGCTGCAATCCCAAACCAAATCAAATATACCCCTGGAACAAATAATTCAAATAAAATTAAAATTAAACCCAGAGCACTCCATTCTAAATATGACATTTTTTATCCTTTCTTTCCATTCGTACCTAATACGTCTTTGGCAATTTCAGCAATACCAGCTATTGAATTCATCACATTTTGTGTTTCAAGTGGCATCATAATTAATTTTTGATTTGGAGAAACAGCAATCCCTTGTAAGGCTTCAATATATTTTTGACCTAAGAAGTAATTAATTGCATTGATATTCCCTTTTTTGATTGCTTCAGAAACAATTGCTGTTGCTGTTGCTTCTGCTTGGGCAATACGTTCCCTTGCCTCAGCTTCTCTAAAGGCAGCTTCTTTTTTACCTTCAGCTTCCAAAATAAGAGCTTGCTTTTCACCCTCAGCTTTTAAAATTTCAGCTTGGCGAAGACCTTCAGCATCCAAAATATTAGCACGTTTTTCACGTTCTGCTTTCATTTGACGAGCCATAGCATCAATTAAATCGTGTGGTGGATTGATATCTTTAATTTCAACACGTGTTACTTTAACACCCCATGGAACGGTAGCTTCATCAACCACAGCCAACAACTTATGGTTAATGACATCACGTTGTGAAAGTAAATCGTCAATATCCATAGCACCAATAACTGTACGAATATTTGTAACAACAAGGTTTGAAATGGCTAATTGCAAATTCCCAACTTGGTAAGCTGCCGAAACAGTATCTTGAATTTGATAGAATAAAACAGCATCTACACGAACCATGGCATTATCTTTTGTAATTGCCTCTTGTGTTGGAACATCTAACACTTGTTCCATACGGCTCACTTTTGCCCCTACTTTTTCAATCACAGGGATTAAAATATGAAACCCTGGGCGTAATGTACGCACATATCTACCAAAGTTTTCAACCGTATATTCATACCCTTGTTTGACAATCACAATACTCTTCATAATTGCAATAATGACAACAGCTGCCAATATGAGTAATATATTTGTTAGCATTTATCTCTCCTTTTTTTATTTATTTTTAAGACGGACAAGATAAGGTTTGTAAATCTTATCTCGGCTCAATGTATGCCCCAAAAACCAAGCCTGCAAGAAATCAGCAGCTTCTGTTGAAACTTTTTCCTTCTCAAACTTGGTTGTGGCTTTGTGAAAATTAACCCTCAACCCTGAAATATTTTTAATAAAGGCATGATGGCTCTTTTCATGCGCAGGCATATCCGGAAAACCGACCTGCTTCATAATATTTTCTTCTTCTGGAAAGTGATTTCTAGCATAATCGTAGCACTTTTCAAACACATTATCCATTGAAGAAAGCTCTTTCGAAGCGCTATAAACATAGGCCTCATTAACTATTTTGATAAAATCTTTATGGGCCTTATCAAGTGGTTCATACCCCACTTCCATATTTTTCGACCATTTAACCCTTTTTTGCATACCCCCATCTCCTTTTTTATCTATACATTAAATAAAAAGTGAACAACATCTCCATCCGTCATTACATATGTTTTTCCTTCTTGGCGAAGTTTTCCATTCTCTCTTGCGCCAACTTCCCCATTGAAGGCAACATAATCATTGTATCCAATAACTTCGGCTCGAATAAAGCCACGTTCAAAATCTGTATGAATAATTCCAGCAGCCTGTGGTGCAAGTGTACCTTTTCGCATCGTCCAAGCATGCACTTCCTTTGGACCACTCGTAAAGAACGTTTCAAGACCTAACAATTTGTAGCCTGCTTTGATAATCCGATTCAAACCAGTTTCAGACAACCCAAGTGTTTCCAAAAATTCTTTTTGTTCAGCTTCATCTGTAAGCCCAGCCACTTCAGCTTCAATAGCAGCTGAAATAATCACACTTGAATTCCCTTGTGCTTTTGCCATTTCCTCCACTTTTTGAGAATATTCATTCCCTGTTGAAGCGCTTGCTTCATCCACATTACACACATATAAAACAGGTTTTCCCGTCAAAAGGGCTAATTGGTTAAAAATCTTCATCTCTTCTGGAGAATTTGGTTTGGCAAGACGAGCTGGTTTACCTTCTCTTAACATATCTAAAACAGGAGCCATAACAGCAACGTGTATCTTAGCCTCTTTATCCCCTGTTTGGGCTTTTTTTTGCAATGGAATAATGCGCTTTTCAAGACTTTCTAAATCAGCTAACATTAATTCTGTTTCAACCGTTTCAGCATCTCTGATAGGATCAATTGACCCTTCCACGTGAACAATATTTCCATCATCAAAACAACGAAGCACATGAATAATAGCATCCACCTCACGAATATTTGCTAAGAACTGGTTTCCCAGCCCCTCCCCTTTAGAAGCCCCACGTACAAGCCCTGCAATATCCACAAATTCTAGCTGAGTTGGAATAATTTTTTGTGAATTATCAATTTTGCTTAATACTTCAAGTCTTGCATCTGGCACAGCCACACGCCCGACATTTGGTTCAATTGTACAAAAAGGATAGTTGGCAGCTTGCGCTTGAACAGTTGATGTTAATGCATTAAACAAAGTAGACTTTCCAACATTTGGTAACCCAACAATCCCACAATTAAAACCCATTTTCTAATCCTTTAATTCTATCACAAGTTTATTTAAAAAATTCTCTAAATCTCCTTTTACCACGAGTGGCACATACTTTGCAATACCCTCAAACGTTTTTTCAAGAGTTTTTTTATCTGCCTGAGAAAAAGAAGACAACACCCAATTCACAACTTCTTCTTTTGTTTTGGGTTTTGACACACCAATTCGCACACGAACATAGTTGTTTCCTAAGTGAGCATCAATACTTTTGAGCCCATTGTGGCCACCAGAGCCCCCCCCTCTTTTAACTTTAATTCGCCCAACATCTAAATCCATATCATCGTGAAAGACAACAACATTTTGAATTGGTATTTTATAAAAAGAACAAACACTTAAAACTGATTCACCTGACAAATTCATATATGTCTCAGGTTTTAAAATCATAACCTTTTCCCCTTCAATAGCACCTTCTGCAATTTGACCTTTAAATTTAGATTTAAATGGGGAAAATAAATAGCGGTGAACAATTTCGTCCACCGCCATGAAACCTGCATTGTGGCGAGTTTGTGCATATTCTTTTCCAGGATTTCCCAAACCAACCAACAATATCATGCGAATTAGCCTTGTGCAGCTTCGTCTGTTGAAGATTGCCCAGCAACGATTGTTGCAACTGTGAAATCTTCTGTTGCAGTTAATTTAACACCAGCTGGCATTTCAATTGAAAATGCTGTAATGGATTGACCCATTTGAGCTGTTGCCAAATCAACAACGAATGCATCAGGGATACTGTCTGCTTTACATTTGACAGTTAAAGTTCTGTGAACAATGTTCAAAACACCACCCAATTTGATTCCTGGGCATGTTGCTTCGTTTTCAAAACGCAATGGAACATCAATTGTTAATTCAGAATCTTTTGAAATACGCAAGAAGTCTGCGTGAACAGGACGCAATGAAACTGGGTGTTTTTGAATGTCTTGGCAAAGAACAAGATGACTTGCACCGTCAACTGTAATTTCATATTGACGTGTCCAAAGACCTTTTTTACCCATTTCAGCAACTAATACTTTTTCTTCCAAAGCAATCATCAAAGGTTCTTTTTTATCACCATAAATAACGGCAGGAACGAACCCTTCACGACGTTTTGCGCGAGAGGCCCCCTTACCAGCTTTTTCACGTTTAATAGCATTTAATTGTGTTACTTTCATAATTTTATCCTTTAATTTAAGTGTTAAAAAAGACAATCCTCCAGGGGTGAATTTGTCTTTTACTTATAATTTTTTATAAGCTCGTATTTTATACACTTTTTTTAACTAAAATGCAATAACTTTTTTATAAAAATATGTTATTTTATTTTGTTAACAAAATATTAACAATTTATTTGAAAAAGTTGAAAAAATATGATATACTGCCCTCACCTTTTGAAATTGGTTATACTTTGGAGAAAAAAATGCAACAAAGTTACACAAAATTAACGCTTCTTGGTGGAAATAACAGAGCACGCATTGGGGCAAGCTCTAACTTGATTGAACACATAAATGAAAAGGGTCAAAAAACAAGAATCTTAATTGATTTAGGAGTATTATTCCCTAATGGTGATTTTTCAAACTCCGTTTTTGTTCCAGATGTAATTAAATATCTTGGGTATAATCCAATTAAAAACCAAACAAATCAAGCTCTAAAAGCTTATCACAGCATGAAAGGTGGAAAAAAAACACCACAAATTGACGCCCTTCTTTTAACCCATATGCATGAAGATCATATTGGGGGCATTGTCAACTTGTTAAAAGCTGGCTTTATTTTCCCAAGCATCTACGCTTCAAAAGAAACGCTTTTAGTTTTGGGGCGTATTTTGGTTGAAGAAGGTGTTCCAGAAATGCCTGAAATGTATCCCATTAATAAAAGTTTTCAAATTTCAAAAGATATGGTTGTAACGCCCTTTCCAGTTTCACACACAACAGTTGGTTCTCTTGGATATCACATTTTAACAAAATTTAATAATCAAAACCATGTTGGCCTAATGCATATGGGGGATTTTAATTTATCTGATGTTTTAATTGGCAAAGGATATCAACAAGACGAATTTAACACTCTTTTAAACTCCTTATATGTAACTCATGTTTTAACAGATTCTACCTCTGTTTCAAATAAACAAAATCAAGAGCTTACATTTAAAGAAACAACCAATAATTGGTCCCAATTGATGAAAGAAAACAACAAACGTATCCTTAGCGCCGTTATTTCCAGAAGTACACAAAATATGGCTCCCATTTTAACAGCTGCCAAGCAAACTGGTCGAAAAGTATTTATTGATGGCTTTATGCAACGCCTTGTTTATGATGAAATGCAAAAAGCTGGTGTTTTGGATGATTTTGAAGGGACCGTTTTTAATCACAGAAACATCCAAGAAGCAAATTTAAGCGATTTTATTACCTCTTTTAGTCCTCAAAAACAGGTTATTATTTTCTCTGGTGCTTTTGCAGAAGGTCTGCATAGCAATTCAGATATGCTTTCTGGACTTGTTCGTGTCGCAAAAAAATCCCACAAATCTTTTTTATTAGATAGCACTTCATTAATTGCCTTGTCCCAAAGAGCTATTCCAGTTGATGATATTCACAAAAATATGAAAGAAATGTCTCTTCTTTTAGCTGAACAAAACAAAGGCCAACTAATTCAAAATCAAACAAGTGATGCACTTTCACTTGGCGAGTATCCAATGCTTCCTCTTCAAAGAACGGGGCATGCAACGTTTAAAGAAACAATCCTCATTTTAAACAGCATTAAACATCACCGTTCTAATTTTGAAGATAATTTAACAATTATCCCTGTTCATGGGGATGATAATCAACTTAAAAGCACAGCAAAATGCGCTAAAATCATTAAAGCAAACCACATCACCACATTAAACGGAACAGATATTTTATTATCACCTGATGGTTTTACTTCTCTGACCCTTCAAAATCATCCTCAACAGTGGCTTGGTTTTAAAAATGATACTTTTTTCAAGGATACGGCTTTTTCAATTGATTTGGTTCAAGAAAATCAAGTCTCTGCCCAAAAAGTTGAATATAAAAAGATTTTTAACCTTGGAGGTGGAACTCTTCAAATCAGCGCAAATAAGAACAAGCTCGCACTTTTAAATTACATGCGAGCTGCTCTTGACAGACGTGTTAAAAATTAATTTTTATTTCAAAATCACTCGTAAGAAGTTCTTCTTCCCTTTACGGAGCAAAAGAAAATCCTTATTTTCAGCTTTGATCAGAACTGTGTCTGTTGGTGAAATAACTTTTTCATCATCAATGGTTAAGCCACCTTGTTGTATCATACGTCTTGCTTCCCCTTTAGATGGGAATAATCCAACTTCAACAGACAAATCAACTGCATTGATACCTTGGTCAAACTTTTCTTTTGAAAATTCAGCAGTTGGAACATTATCCATGTTCACCCCTGCCCCAAACAAAGATTGAGCTGCTTCAACTGCTTTTTGAGCTTCTTCTTCCCCATGGACAAGTTTTGTAACTTCAAAAGCCATACGCTTTTTGGCTGCAATAATGTCAGCTTTGCATAACTCTTCAATCTCAGCTGTTGGAATATCCGTAAACAACTTCAACAACATTTCTGTATCAGCATCAGCTGTGTTATAGAAATATTGATAGAATGCATAAGATGTTGTCTTATCCCTTGCCACCCAAAGCGTACCAGATTCAGTCTTACCCATCTTTTTACCTTCTTTGGTCATCAAAAGTGGGCATGTTAACCCAAATGTGTCTGGTTTATCAGAAGTTGCATTCCCTTCATCATGGAAATTCATTTTACGGCTTAATTCCGTCCCTGCTACAATGTTACCCCATTGATCAGAACCACCAATTTCAAGCACACAATCATATGTTCTATTCAAATGAACAAAATCGTAGGCTTGCATGAGCATATATCCCATTTCAAGGAAAGTTAAGCCCCCATTTTCCAAACGTTTTGAGTATGCATCTGAAGCTAGCATTTTATTTACATTAAAGTGTGTTCCAACAATGCGCATAAAATCAACATAATTAAATGAATTAATCCATTCAGAGTTATCCAAAATCAAAGCTGCATTTTCACCCTCCGTTTTGATAAATCTAGCTGCTAAGCGTTTCACTTCAGCCACATTGTGAGCAACATCCTCTTTTGTAAGCATTTTACGCATATCAGATTTACCTGTTGGATCACCAACAAGCGCTGTTGCACCCCCTACAACCAAAATTCCTCTATGGCCTTTACGTTGCAAATGACGGAACATCATTAAAGCAAAGAAATGTCCGACATGAAGACTATCAGCTGTTGGATCAATCCCTAAATAAAAAGTGATTTTTTTATCCGAATTTAAAATAGCTTTAATCTCTTCTTCATGGGTTGATTGATAGACATAACCACGTTCTTTTAAGTATTCAAAAAAATTATCAGACATTTTTCCATCCTTTTGTTAAATAAATCTTAACAATTTTAAACAATCTTAAAAAAAAATGCAACCTCTTTTTAAAAAATACTTGCAAAAGAAATAAAGTTGCGATAAAAAATATAAAAGCTCACGGAGTATAGCGCAGCCTGGTAGCGCACTCGTCTGGGGGGCGAGTGGTCGTGGGTTCAAATCCCGCTACTCCGACCAATAGAAAAATCGCCTTTTTAGGCGGTTTTTTCTATTGGTGGAATAGCGAGATTGATCCCGTGACCACGAGCAAGAGTGGGCGTTGGGTTCAGCCGAAGTGAAACGAAGGTAATGTCGAGCCTTTGGCGAGACAGCCCTTTAGGGTGAGGCTGAAAGCCGAATAAATCCCGCTACTCCGAAATATAAAAAAAGCCACCTTTGGGGTGGTTTTTTTATATTTATAAGTAAGTGGGTTTGAAGCCACGAAGAAAGTGGGTTCAACCGCCGAAAAAAGGCAGACGCAAGTATGCCGATTTTGTGCAACAAAATTTTTCAAGGACAGCGAAGGCTAAAAGCCATAGCAAAATCCCCCTACTCCGAAACTCTTATTTTTGAACTTTTATATTTTCTAAATGCTTAACAAGTCCCTGTATATATTCTGGACGAAAAGAGAAATTTTTTTCTCCATACTTTCCGTATAATCGTATTGTAAGTCCTTTATTCTCATATTTTTTCAAGTACTTTTTATCAACATTAATGGCAAATTCTTCTTTACAATTACAACTTATACCACCACAACTGCCAACTTGCCGATCAATTTCAACAAAATCAAGCTTATTTCCCGCCATATCGTAAGCAGAATTATAAAACACCCAACAAGCACCATTCATTTCAAAATATAACTGAATTATATCATATTTCTTCACAGAATCTTTTTGTGCAGTTCTAAAAACAACAATATCATCCATATATCGCCAACCATTTATATCAAACACATTCTGCCCATTTATATTTTTTATAAGCTGCGAATCAGCAACAGGTGCAGAATAGCACCAAGTTGTTTTTTTGAAACTATCATGTGTACAAGTTATACTATTATAACTTGCCTCTTTATCAGTATAACGCAATGGAACTGGAGTATCAGGGAATTTACATCCACAAACAACACTACATAAAATCAATAAGATAAATTTCTTCATATCAGCTCCTTATATTTACAATCAAAATAGGAAATGAAAGGTCCTTTACATTCTCATTTTTCAAAGCCAATGTAATAAATTCTTTTTTTGCAAGATTATAAACAATATTATTAGCCTCAACAGATTTAAAGCTTTTAAGAGAATTTAAAGAACTGCTCGTAATGCCTGCTACATTTATTTCGGCTTTCCTTTCTGTTAATTCCTGCAATACATTTTTTTCAATATCACTCAAAATCATTTTTAGTATCCTTTTTATCAAAATTCATAAACAAAACCCACCAATCAAAAGATAGGCGGGCGGATGTTAGAAAACCGTGTATCATCAAACGGCTCGGCTTATTTGGCAGAACCTTATTCACCGACATCCGTCCATCAGACGAAAGTCGGCATATTTATTTTGGTCGCTATGCAAACGACCGATGATACATAGGGTTTCTACGCCCTAGATTTGATACATTTTGCAAATCAAATCTAGATTCAGACTAACATAAAACTTTAAATATTTCAATAAAAAATTTAAATAAAATAAACTCAAGATATAAAACAAAAAACGAAGACCTATAAAAAAATTCTCCTTTTAATCCCTATTCAAAGAAGAAATAGCCGTATTATTTTACTTCACACTTCAACCCATTCTTCAAGATATTTTTTTGAGATATTCAAATCCCCTCTTCCAACACCTAATTGAACACCTTGTTTTTTTGAGCCGTGATAATCACTTCCCCCACTGATATAGAACGTATGAGCACGAGCATATTCTTCCAAAACAGCTCGTTGTTCTTCATCAGCCGAGGGATGGAAACATTCAATACCATCCAACTTATTTTCAGCCATAAGCGCATCCATAAATCCAAGTGTATTGTCAAAGCGATATTCAAACGGATGAGCTAAAAAGGCCAGTCCCCCTGCTTTATGAATAATATCAACAACCTCTTTATAAGAGGGTTTTGGAGTCTTACTTGCGCATAAATAATATTCACTTGAAGGATCCATTATCCCTTTTCTGATAAAATAACTTGCAGACTGTGTAAATTCGCCCAAAATAGCGTGATTTTTTTCATGTCGCATTAATTCATTATAAATATAGGTTGAAACAAAATCCTTAGGCGATGCTAATTTTTTGATTTTATCTTCTTCATACACTAAACCTTTTTTATCACAAATTGCAAATAATCTTTTTTTAGCTTCTTCCTGTTCTTGTTGGTGAATTTCTATCGAAAAATATTGTTCTGCCCAAGTATCAATTATTTCTGTCTTTTTAATATTATATCCAAGAACTTCGATTTTTTTTGTCTTAAAATCAGCACTCAACTCAACACCTTTAATAATTTTACCCGAAAAAAGGCCCTCATTTATGGCCTTATCTGAATACTGTTTCATTGTATTGTGATCTGTTAACGAAATATATTCTAAGCTTTTTTCTTCACAAAGTGTAAGCAACTTAGTAACAGACTTATCCCCATCAGAATAAGTTGAATGCATATGCAAATCTATCATTAAATTCTCCTAAAAAAATGTATGTTCGCATTTTACTAAACTTCTTAAAAAAAAGCAAGAGCTCCCTTTTATTCGTTATCAAATGAATTGACTTTAATTAAAAAAAATGATACTTTCAAATGTAATTTGTTTTTTAAAAAAAGGATTTCATATGATTAGACCAGCTACAATGTCTGACGCCCCTGCTATTTTAGAACTTGTGAATTTTCATGCCCAAAAAGGCCTTATGCTCAGAAAATGTCCTTACGACATTTATCGCTCTATTCAGGCATTTTTTGTTTATGAAACTGATGGTAAAATTGTGGGTTGCGCAAGAGTAGCTGTTGCGTGGAAAGATTTAGTTGAAATTGCTTCGTTGGCTGTTCATCAAGATTATAAAAAAAGAGGAATTGGACGTTTGTTGGTTGAAAAATGCCTTGAACGGGCTAAAGCATTGCACGTTCCAAAGGCTTTTTCTTTAACCTATCAATGTGAATTCTTTTCAAAATGTGGCTTTTATGAAGTGGAAAGAGATTCCCTTCCTCATAAAGTGTTTGGCGACTGCCTTAATTGTGCCAAGGTTGAATGCTGTGATGAACATGCATTTATTAAAGAAATCAATTTAGATTAAGCGTCTTTTAACAAAAGGTAAAAATACCTTACATAAAACCATGCGCTTTACATTGACGCATAACAATTTCATTCTTACTTTTTTGAATTTTTGCAATTTTTTGAGCTCGCTCGCATTCCCACTGATCAACTGGATAGATATTATTCCAAATCGTGAAAATTCGGCGCATCTGATCACTGATTTTAAACCAAGAATAAGCTGATTCAAAATAAAAATATGTTCTTGCAATCATGCCTTTTGAATATTTAGGTGGTTCAACTTTCCTACCAACAATTTTCATTGAACACGAACCAAATGTGTTTGGCGTTCCCCCATAAAATTCCGTAAATCCATAATTCGAACGTAAGGCATTCACAGCCCCAACAGATGGAACAAGATTGAACAAATCAGCCTGCGCTAAACGAAAATCCTTACTCACAAGCTCAGCGCACTTACGCCCTTTAAAAGGTTTCCCCTTCTTATCAACACAAGAGGGATGTCCTTCTCGCCAAGCGATCTCATGTCGGCCAAAGTTTTCAGCAGGCACAACATGTTCCCATTCAATTCTAGCAGCTCTTTTTTCATATTTAGGGGTTTCAAACCCTTCAGGCAATTCAACACGCCCTTTTGCATCAAACTTCGCTTTGCAATAAAATGTTTCAGGATGTGAAGCGTAAATCTTTTTCATGTGTTTTTTTGCCACTGAAAAGGACTCTATCCTTGTATTCCCCTCTGGTAAATTTGAAAATGGGTGCATTTCCACATTCGCCAAAACAGGCTTTGTTATCCCCAATACCAAAAACAAAAATATGATTAAACTTTTAATATGCATCAAATCTCCCATTCTATTTATTTTCAAATAAATGGATATCTTTATCATCAACATCAACCCAAGGGATTTTAAATTGAGAGGAGTATCCTTTTAATACTTCTAGAATATCTTCTTTCCCCACTGCGCCACAAAGCATTGGTTCCTTATCATAAATAAACTCTTCTAATGTAATGCCATAATTGTATCGCATCAAATTATTAAAAAACTTGTTATGAACCAAATCATTATCCTCTAATTTGTACACTTTCTCCTTATAATAAGGCATGTACTCACATATTTTTTTAATAAAATTAATTCGACCATTTTTTTCTAAATAACTTTTGCGAGGCGTATATTTATTTTGATTTTGAATAACTTTGTGGACTGTATCAGCCAAAGATTCCGGTGTAAATTTAGGCGCATATTCTCCAGACTTTGAATAAATTGCAGGCGTTTTCCCCCGAATAAACTTATCGTAATCTTTAAAAACAACAACAGGCGTATTTCCAGCCATAGCTTCGTGAATAAAACGATTTTTCCCCTCACAAATAGAAGCTAATACAGCACACTTTGACATACCAAAATAAGTTTTTAAATCCTTATATTCCACCACTGGAACAAACTCAATATAAGCTGCTGTATTGTTGTTAAAAATTTCATCCACTTTTTTTAGTTCTGAAACACCATTTTGTTCAACCGTTTTATAATTAATTGACCCATCTTTATTAATCTTCATACCAGGCATCCCAAGTCCAATGACAATTTTTAACCTGCGATTATATTTTTTTTCATATACCAATGCCATCTCAGCAATCATGGGTAAATTTTTAACAGGAAATGGAGAGGAAAGACAAAACACATCTATTGTTTTTGGAATAAATATATTCCAAGGTGCTAACACCCTATCATTGGTCCAATCAGCATCTTGTATTGGCAAAAAAAGTCTATCTTTTTTTTCTGGATACTTCTTTTTATAATGCTTTTCACGCGCCTTATTTTCAAACAATGAAAAATAACAGTCGGCTCCTTCGCTCCATGGATAAGAAAAAGTCATAGAATTGGCGCAAATATGGAACAATTTTCTTAAATGAGGGACTTTTTTAAGAAAATATTCACTTGCTTGAGAAAAACAAAATCCTTTTATAAAATAAGGGCCGAATTTAACCGGAGGGATACACACTGCTAATCTAGATTTTTTTTCAAGTAATTTCCCATAAGAGTAAACCTCTTCAAAACTAAAAGCATCCAAATCATCCCAAATCTCTTCAATTTTTTTATTTGGATTTGGTGTGTTTAAATATTCGTTTGGCCATTTCCCCTTCATTTTTTGCTCCTTATTTTTGTCCCATGAAAGGTAATATCACGCTCAAAACTATTTGTCAATAATATCTTCTTTTATTATTGACATAACCTTTTTATTATGATACTTTAAGATAAGTTATTTTCTTTTAATTTCAAGGTGTTTTATGAAGCGATCAATATTCTTTCCTAATTATAAAAAGAGTATCTTGGCTCTTTCAAATTCCTTACTTAAAAAATACAATGTGAAAACGTTTCATCCTACTTTAAAATCAATAGATAAAAAAATAAAACCCTACAAAAATATTATATTAATGATTTTTGATGGGATGGGGATAAATATTTTAAATCAACATCTAAAAAAAGAGGATTTTTTAAGACAACATCTTTTTCAAGAGATTTCATCTGTCTTCCCTCCAACAACAGCGGCAGCAACAACCTCTATTCATTCAGGACTTTCCCCTCTTGAACATGGGTGGATTGGTTGGATGCAGTATTTTAAAGAATATGACAAAGTTATTGAACTTTTTCGAAATACTGATTTTTATACGCGTGAAAAAGTTGTTGATACCTCTGCAATTGGCTTTGATGTTTTAGGTTATGAAGAAATTTACACAAAAATCACTCATCAAAATCCAGATGTTCATTTTACAAAAATATTTCCTGCTTGGGCACCAAATGGCGTCTCTTCCCTGTCTCAGATAAATGAACGCATCATTAACACATTGAATCAATATGAAAAAAATATTATTCTTGCTTATTGGACTGAACCAGATCACAGCATTCATCATCATGGGGAAAAAAGTCCTCTTGCTAACCAGCTCGTGCAAGAAATCAATCAAAGCGTTGAAAGTCTTTTTAATCAACTCCCCCCAAATACCGTTGTTCTTGTGACAGCAGATCATGGCATTGTTGATACAGAAGAAATTTTTCTTAATGATATCGAAGGATTTGATGAATGTTTTAAAAACCCTCCTTCAATGGAAGTTAGAACGTCCTCTTTCTTTATTAAAGAAGATAAAAAAGAGCAGTTTTTATCCCTTTTTAACAAATATTTTAAAGATGACTTTTTGCTTTACACACATGATGAGTATATTAACTCTTCTCTTTTAGGAGAAGGAATAGCTCATCAAAAAATTCACGATTTTGTCGGAGATTATGTTGCCGTTTCATGTGGGAAAAGAGCTCTTTGCTATTATACTGAAAAGGACAAAGCCATTTCCTTAACGGCTGATCACGCGGGTATTACAAAAGAAGAAATGCTTGTTCCACTTATCATTCTAGAAAAGAAATAAAATGATTATTCCCTTTAAAATTGCTCCTCGTCTTGTTTATCTGGTTAACATGTTGCAAAACATGTTGTTTTGCATACCAATTTTAATGCTCTATTATCAATCAAAAGGTGTTTTTGGGGGCGACTTTTTCTTAATTCAAAGTATTTCCTTAGCAGCTGTTTTTTTTCTTGAAATTCCAACTGGCTATATTGCTGATTTATTTTCAAGGAAAATAACTTTAATAATAGGTTTACTTGGTTGGATTTGTGGTTATTTTTGCTGGATATTAGGATATGGATTTACCTTTATTTTGTTGGGTGAACTTATTTTTTCTATTGGGATTAGCTTTATTTCTGGCACATTAGATGCCTATTTATATGATTTGTTAAAACAAAATAAAAAACAACACCTATATCACAAAAAACTCTCAAAAATGGTTACTTGTGGTAATATTGGTTTGCTAACTGCAACTTTGAGCGGAGGGTTCTTTTACGAATTTTCGGGAACAAATTCGCCAGCCATCCTTTCTATTATTTGCCTCCTTCTTGGCATTCTTATAATGATCTTTCTTCCTGATGTTAAAGAAAATAGACGCAAAGTTCAAAAAGGCAAAAGTAAGTTAAAAGACATTTTAGACATTTCTAAATCCACAATTAAGAATAAGCAAATCAAATGGTTAATGATTTTTCCAGCTATTTATGGTTCCCTCACCTTAACACTTATGTGGGGGTTACAAAGCGTTATGATCGCAACCAAGATACCTGTTTTTATGTTTAGTATTGTTTTAGGCGCTAATGCATTAACAAGAACGATTTGGTCCATGTTTGCAGGTATGATTTTAGATAAAGCCGGTTTAAAAAAATCCGTCATCATTCTATGCTTTTTAATTATCATAAGCCTTATCAGTGCCATCCTCGCCACAAATTTGCCAATCTTTGCTGTTTATATCTGTTTGCTCCTCATGATTGTTTCATCAGGTTCAAGAAGTTTGATAAGCATTGTTTCAACAACACTTATCAATCACCAAATCCAATCGGATGAAAGAGCAACTGTGTTATCTGTTAAAAATATGACAGACAAAATTGCCTCTTGCATTGCCATGCTGTTATTAAAACCATTGTTCGATCATTTTTCAGTAACCATAACTTTTATGATTATCAGCTTGTTTATCATTCCAGTTATCATGAGTGCCTATCATTTAATAAAACTTCAAATCCCTTCGCAAGAAAAGAAAGATTGCTCTCTTATTTAACACATAATAATAAACCTACAAGCATTAATCCTGCTTCTTAAAATAATGCAAATACAATACAAAAGTTACTTATTAAGAGTTTTATACAAAAGACTTGACAAGATTTTGTTTTTTTGTTATAATTCTTTCTCATTTTAAACAAGTGGGAATTTAAATGAAGCAACAAAATTTTAATCACATTATTCAAGGTCTTAAAAATATCTTGGAATATCAAGATTTGCGCAAAGCACAGATTGATATTTTTAAAGAATTTTTAGAAAATCCAGAATTACAAACAACAGGGATTTTTGACCTTGCTACAGGATTTGGCAAAACACGGATGATGAATGTTTTGGCAAGTGCTTTTTTGTACTCTAATCCTCAAGGCAAAATTATTGTTGTTGTCCCAACGGTTGATTTGATTAAAGACAGCAATGGTAATGGGATGATGAAGCGTTTTATTGATTATCATCAAATGTATTCTCATGAACCGTTGGATATTGGAGCTTTTTATACCCATAGCAAACAAACAAAAAATCAGGTGATTGTCACGACCTATTCCTCACTTAAAAATTTGGCCACAAAAATCAACCCTGAAGATATTGGCCTTTTGTTATTGGATGAGGCACATCACGCTGTTTCAAAAAATAGATCTGACACTATTCGACTTTTTAAAAATGCTTGTTGGTATGGATTAACGGCAACACCAGCTTATTCACCTGACAAAGATTTAAGCGCCCTGCTCGGCTCTGTGATTGCTGAAATGAACACGCCTCAAGCGATTAAAGATGGCCTGCTCACTTCTTGCAAAAATGTGCTCCTTTCCTCCAAAATTAAGGTGGATTTGTCAAAAATTAAAAAAGATACACAAGGCAATTATGAGGAAAAAGAGTTCGAAACAGTTCTTCAAAAAGCGCTCAAAGCCTATCAAGATGAGGGAAATGCCACTAATTGGAAAAATGTACATAACTTAATTGCACACGAGATTGCTCTTTTTTATCAAAATTATGTGGACGAAACAATTGGTGCTGTTCAAAACAAAAAGTGTATGATTAACTGCCGTTCTCAAGCAGAAGCTAGGTTGCAAGCTCATACCCTTAATAAAGTATTTGGGAAAATGGTTGCTGGCACCTGGACGAGTGATAGTAAAGATAAATCTGTTTTAAATAAATTTGTCAATGGTAATTTGCCCATTCTTTGTCAAGTTGGCAAACTAAGTGAAGGCTTTGACATGCCTGAACTTGATATGTGTATTAACTATCCAACGTGTTCCAGAGTGGTTGAAGCGCAACGTGGGGGACGAGTCCTGCGCTTAAATCCACAAAATCAATCCAAATTTTCACTGATTGTAGATATTGTCTTTTCCCATCCAGAGTATGACAACCCCATTTTATCCTCTCATGCCAATGGTCAGGTATTGTATCGGGATATTATTGGAAAAAGTTCTCTTTTATCACCTATTTACATAAAAAACCCTGCCATATCATCAAATAAAAACAAACACTATCTTATTGAAACAATTCATCTTACTTCATTTGATATCTATTCAAACACAGAAGATCTTTTAAAATTAGAAAACGAAGCTCAAACCATTTTTGAAAATACAATATTCCAAGAAAAAAGAAAAGGAATGTTAACTTCTCATGAATTATGTGATATATTTCAAAAAACTGGTTATGAATTTTTCAAAAAACATTTAAAATCAGCTTTTCATAAAAAAGAAACTTTTGAAGTTGATGGTATTTATTATCCCCTCGTTGAAAAAGTCAAGGCACATAGTTGTATTACACTTGCCCTCAACGAACATCCTCAAGCGCTTGAAATTTTTACACATAAGTGTTTTGGAAGAGAATTACTTGACCTCTCATTAAAAAAAGAAAATACTCTTGTAAGTGGTCAAATCGCTTTAAAATTTAAAAAATCAAGAGAAACAATTGCATCTATTTTTGAACACTGTTTTCAAGAAAATATCACTTATGAAAAAAATGGCATCAACATTCCTTTAATTGAAAAAGTAAGAGGTCAAAAAAACTATCCACTTTTGGTTATTACAGATGAAAAAGAAGCTTTAAAAGCATTCAAAAAAGTTTGCATACAAAAAGGTATAGATTTTGAAACACCTAAAAAAAGAGATGGCATGTTAACACATATACACCTTTCGACAAAATTCAAAAGAGATCGAACAACTGTAAAACGTGTTATGCAACAGCTCTATGAACAGCAAATATCTTTTAAAATTGATGGCACAACACATCCGTTAATTGAATATGTATGTGCACATGGTCAAAATACTCTAGCACTTCATGAGCACCCTCAAGCACTATCTCATTTTATAGCTGCTGCAAAAAAAATAGGCGTGGATTATACGATTAAAAATAAAAGAAACGGTATGTTAACAAGCCTTGATTTATCACGTATTTTTAAAAAGGATAACACTATTTTTTCAGCTATTTTAAAATCATTGTTTGATGAAAAAATTACCTTTTTACTTGATGAAGAAAAATTACCATTAGTTGAACAAGTTTATTGTAAAAATCGAGTTGCTCTTGCCGTTCATGAACATCCAAAAGCTTTAGAGGCATTTCTTCAAGAAGCTAAAAAAATGGGCATCACTTTAGAGCCAAGAACACAAAAAATCACAACTCAAAAAATATCAACAAAACAAGATAATCAAAGACAGAATAATGGATAAAAAAATGCAAGAAGAAAATAAAGAATTCAAATACCTCTCCCCCAAAAAAATCGCACAAATGGCTGAATGTGATCCCAAACT
Organism: Alphaproteobacteria bacterium; assembly: GCA_017466695.1. Classification (GTDB taxonomy): domain Bacteria; phylum Pseudomonadota; class Alphaproteobacteria; order CAAHEQ01; family UBA3637; genus RGIG4140. Next base: position 55,375 of record JAFTTR010000002.1, read on the forward strand.
GATACGTCCTTATTTTGAGGAGTACTATTTAAAACGTATCACTTATATGGACCAAGGGGAAGAAAGACCCCTTATCCGTTTGATGCGTAAAGGAGAAAAATTTGCTCTTTTATTAAAAAATACCCCCTCTTCTTTACGTGCTTTTTATGAAAAATGCGTTCAAAAAAGTGCTTATTTTATCTTACCGATGAAACAAATAGGGATGCTTTCAGCTAATGATATGCGCTCCAAATGGGGAAGGACGCATCAACTTTATCGTGATTTGATTGAAGCTGCATATCAAGATAACGCTTTTTTTGAAGAAAATGGCATTCAAAAGCCCTTGATTATTATGGTTAAAAATCCTTATAGACCAGTTCTTGTCTTACAAAACGGGGACCAAGCGATTAAGCGATTTGTTGCTTACGCCAAAGAGAAAAAAGAAATCATCAATTTAAAAACCCTTCCCCAAAAAAAAGACAAGATGCTCACCTGCCAAAATTTACATTATCGCTTTGGCATTGACTATAATATGATTGAAAACGCTTTTCAAAAGTACTATGAGGAACAACAAACGTTTGAGGCAGAGGGCAAAACTTATCCTTTAATTCAAAAAGTTAAGTCAGAAAAAGTTATTCTATTAACCTTACATGAACATCCTAATGCTCTTAAATACTTTAAAACTCTTTTTGAACGAGATAACGATATCCTTCTTGGGAAAAGGAGCCTTACCTCTCAAGAAATACCCACTATCAAGAAAAGCTCTCACTCCTTAGAAAATGAGGGATAATAAGGCTTAAAAGACAAAAAAAGAACAAATGTTCTCCTCTCACACTCTCCCAAAGAACAGATTATGAGAACAAATGTTCTTGTCTTTTTAAATACGTCTCTAAATAAGCTTGCCAGTTAGGCGCTTGATTCTCCTTAAAAAAAGCGACCAAAAAATCCAGCATTAGTTGATGGCGACAAGCCCCTTCTTCCCGAGCTGTTTTTGTAAACAACAATCCTCTTAATTTCAATAGCTTATCAAAAAAATGATTGATACAAGGCTCTTGTTCATTTGCCATTTTTTGGTATTTATTTGCGTTCAAATTTTCATCAGGGAAAACTTTTGGATTAAAAACAACTCCTCCTCTTGAAAGCCCATATTCCAACGTTCTAACAATCGCCATCGCCCCCATGGCATCAAGCATGTCTGCATCTGAAACAATTCGACCCTCAAGCGATTGTGGATAAATCCCTTTTAAGCGATTAGAATAGCCCATCGTTCCAATAATATCACACACTTTTTGCTGTGTTTCTGGAATAATACAGGCTTTTTGCATAATTTTTTTAGCATTTAGAAGAAGAGATGCTTGAGCCTGCCCTACGAATTTATAATCATCAGCGTCATGTAATAAAGATGCCAACGCAATAACCTCTTTATCTCCTCCTTCTTGCTCAGCTAAAAAAAGAGCCATTTTATAAACACGCTCGATATGATCAAATGAGTGACCAGATGCCGTTTCCATTAAATTAAAAACCTCTTTTTTCACAAGTTCTATCATGTTCAATTCTCCTTTATTTTTATTTAATAAAAGAAATATATCCTTTGTCAACAATATAAAATCAACAAAAAAATTGACAACAAAAAGCATTGTATGATACAATGCTTAAACATTTATTAAGGAAAGTCAAATGAGAAATTCCCTACAAAAGATACGCATACAAGCTCAAAGCAAACCTTCCATTCTAGAACAAGAAGGGATACTTAATCTTTTGCTATTAACTGAAACCTATTCACCAGAAATATTGGTTGAAGCATCTTATCAGTGGGATACCATTCCTGACTTTATTAAACACGCAACTCCTTTAAAAATCAAACATATCATTGAACAAATCCCCCTCATGTCAACTGGGGAAATTCAAAAAGCATTAGACACCTATTGGACAATAAAGGGGCGTGATGTGTTAAAAGCTTATCAAAATTGTCCCCTGCCCTTACAAAATGGTCCTTTTAATAATAAACACACTAAAAAACGGCATAATATCCTATCTAAAAAAGGGGAAAGAGCGTTGCTACTCCTTGAAAATGCAATAAAAGAACAAATGTCCTCATCTAAAACAGCTCAGCTGGGTGAAAGCGTAGCAAATAAATTTCTCATTAATTTAACGCATTATAAATCATTTAACATTGACCCTAATTTATTACCACGCACTTATCATGAGGTAAATAGAGATAAAACTATCTATCCCGTCCTTCAATTATCAGAAGGCTGTCCCAATAATTGTAGCCATTGTCTGGCTCGGCCTGAGAATAAACTTTCTCACATGCCTTATCCCCTTTTCTTATCAGTTCACAAAAAACTTTGGGATACCTATAAAACGCAGCCCCTTTTAAATATTGATAGCCCCTATTTTAGCTATGCTGAAATATTCCAAGTCTTTTTCGACAACTCAGATTTAATGGTGTATAAAGATCCAATTATAAATGCTGATTGTGGAGACGTAAGCATTTATTTAACCTTGCAACAAGCACCTCTGGTCTTTTTAAGCAGAGGCTTACTTGGAAAAGAAAGTGAAGTTGCCTTTTCAAAAGTTCTTTATACTGGTAAAAATGCTTCTATATCCTTTGTCGACACGCCATTAGAAAACAAGCAGTTAAACATCAAACGCTTACACCGAACTTTAAAAGTGGCTGAAAAAATGGGGGCAAAAGAGCAAATTCTCGTTGTTCATTATCATTTAAAAAGCGGTCCAAGCGTTCCTGAGGATATCTTTTTAGGGTTTAATAAGGTTGAAGAACTTATTTTTGCAAGTGGCCGAGCCAAAAATTTGCCAACGCAAGAATTGGCTCATATCCCTGATGATTATTTCACAACACCTTATGTGATTAAACCAAATATGGATATTTTAAAATTAGATATTCAAAATGGAGAGTATCATTATACTTATGTAAACAACTTATTGAACCCAAATTCAAAAAGAAAAGTCACCTCACAAAAGAATGTGAATCATATCACACCCTCTCAACATTTTAAAGGGGATAACTAATGTTTAACAATTTTCACAGCTTGGGATTATCGAAAGAGATGGCATTCAACTAGCCTAAAAGGAGACTAAAAATAAATTTAATCCTCTTTGTATCCCGTATAACATTCAAAATGGGAAAGAATAGTTACTCCCTTACATCTATTTGTGGATGTGGTGGAACACCTTGTTTTTGTCCAGATTGCTCGTTTGTAATTTGATGTGTTGAATTTGTTTCTAACATCCTAGATGCATCCGGCACTTTAGATTCTGGTTTGATATAATCTTTCATAACTTCTTTAACCCTATCTGTATAAGCATACGTGTGAATTGGGATTTTTTTCCCAAATTCATCCACCATCATCAAATTAGGATCAGCTCCATGTTCTAAAAATAATGCAACTAATTCAGCTTTAGACTTATAAGATGGCGATGCTAGCAAATTATAAAAAGGGGATATTTCATTTTTTGTGTGATGATGTATCTCTTTAACACCAATATTTGGATTAACCCCTGCCTCTAATAAAATTTCAACAGCCTCTTTTTCTTCAGCATGAGAGGCTCTTGTAGATATAACACTATTTAACAAAACTGTTTGTTCCTTTTTAGGCCAGTTTTTAATTTCAGGTGCAATCACTCTTAATAATCGCAAAGCATCTTCACCTTTATCATGCATTTCAAAATCGCCCAGAACACAATGTACAAATAAAGATGGGTTATTCTTTGCCATCTTACGTAATTCACTTGACGAATATCTACGAAGCATGTCATTTGAGTTATCTGAGTATCTATCTATATCCTTCCCTGTGACGGATTCAATTGTCCCTGTTACAACACCATCTACAACCGTTGAAACACCATTACTTACCTTGCTAACACCTGCGCCTATCCCTGGACCAATACCTAAAATCCCAGCTGTTGTGTGAACAACTCCTTTACCTACGTTTAAAATACCACCAGCAACATAGGTCGAGGCATTCACAATACCTCCAACAACACTAGAAATATAACCTTTTTTTTCTTCTTTTTCTGAATTTGATTCAGTATTCGTCTCTATCTGCTCTTCTTGCATGATATCCTCTCCCCTACATGTAGACAATCTTCTTTTATTGTATCACACTTGAAAAATATGTCAATAAACACTTCATAATTTCTGCCATAATTATATTGTCTATTTTTATTTATAAATATTAAAAATAAAGTTGATAACCTATTAAAAAAATGATATACTGAAAAAAAATAAATGAAAGCTTCAAACATGGTCTATAAATCCAAGCTGTTAAGAAAAAATGAACATGTTATTAAAGGCTATCACCTTTGTCTTGATAGGCAAAATGCTGTTTTTTTATGCCAAAATGGCTCTCTCCCATTGAATAATGGGATTGGTGGGCAAAAAGGGGGGATTTTTTTATGGAACACCCCAAATGCAGCTGTAAACTGGCTAAGTAAATTGTTATACTGTGAAAAACAAGCTCTTGAAAATGGATTTAAATACACTCCTGTTCCAGAACAAGTTTTTGTAATTGAATATCAAATTCCGAAAAAGAATTTTACCTATCCAATTTGGCAACCTGATTTTGGACTAAATGGAAGTCCCTTTATTCCTTTGATATTAAAACATTATTATAAATTATACAAAAAAGAACTTATAACTCAAAAAGAAGCTAATTTTTATTTAAACTGTTCATTTTCAAATGATAGAAAAAGAAAAAAACAAATAAAAGGGCTTGTGATTTTAAACAAAAACTTTTATCTCGAAATTGAAAATGCTGGCAATATTCCCTTTTCAAATTTAAACAAAAATAGCGTTTCATATTCAGGAACTATTCAAAGACTTCATGACTTTTTATATTTAAAATCAAATAATTACAAAAAAGAATACTTAAAACTTGTGAAAAAATTAGTCACACATAATCAAATATTTGCTATTAAATATTGTGGTAAAGAACCTCTCAAACCTGTTGCCGTTGAAATTTTAGACTCTCAATTAAGAGCCCCCATTGCACGGATGGAAAATATAGCCGTTTTTGTACAAGAATATAAAAACACCCTAAATTTAAAAACAAGTTCTTTAAATACATCCTATGAGCGAGAATAAAATTCCTTATAATTTATTTTCTTTTATCAACTTTAAAAGTCCTTTGAAAAATTGATCCGGCACTTGTTGAGATAGATGTTTTAATTCTTCAATCGAAAAGAAACGAACCTCTTCAATCTCATTTGTATCATATAAAACCGGTTCATCTGAAACAGCTTTAAAAATATGATGAAAAGCTATTTTTTTTCCATTTTCATACACATCAAAAGAGGTTAATTCTTCCCCAACAGCGGCTGAAAGGCCAAGTTCTTCTTTCAATTCCCGTTGAGCTGCTTTTTTATAATTTTCACCAGCATCCACATGACCTGCTGCTGAATAGGTCCACATTCCACCCCATTTTTTGTGAGAGGCAATTTTATGAAGTAAAACTTCTCCTTTATGATTATACACCATTACCCCTGCTATCATTATATAGCGACCAACCGATAGAGGATTTCCCCTTACATGGGTTGAGATAATTGTATCTGTTTTGTCTGCGACATGAATCAATTCTTTTCCAGCAGCTATCAGAGCAAATGGTGTTGCATTTTGAGAAGTGAGACTATCCATATCGACCCATTGTGCTCCCAAGGAATCAAGACCATCTGATGTTGTTAAAATATCTCCTTCCCAGTCAGTTACGTTAAATAAAACCCCCGTATGGGCTAAAGTCCCTTTTTCACAACTTGCCTTGGTAAAATCTGAAAATATAACCCTCATTTCTTTTAATAAAGCGTATTTTTTAACTTTTAATGAAGTTTCTTCACTTATTTCACGGACAAGAGTTTCCTCACTCGTTTCCAATGCTTCAGGACTTCCCCCTGGCAAATCATATAACCCTTTATAAGGCCCTCTTGCTTTTTTTATCACAAGAAGTTGGTTTTCTTTTTGAATAATACCATATATGCCTCTATGTGTTTTTGTTATATTTGGATTATTTAACATTTTACCCTCCATAAAAAATTAAATCCAAGGCAATGAATACAAAATATCCATTTTATTGTCAACTATTTTTTGCAAATAAAAAGAAATTGGTGGCCAGTTTGATTGTTCACATAATCAATTAAAATCTCTCATTGGTGCCCCTTAAAAATTGGCGCAAGTTGCGATGTTTCATGCACCCAATTAACCAGCATAGATGGGGCACCAAAAAATATTCGTTATCATTTTAACGTTGAGATAAATCCATTACCAAAAAACTTAAAACAAAAGAGGTTCTTTTAAGTTATATGCAACATGAAAATCATCAACGAGGTTAATCTCGTTCTCTTGCATAAAAGGAAGCAGATTCTAAATGCCAGGCAACCATTTGGCTTTTTTCAGATTTTGTTAAACGTCTTGGGGTCATTTGTGAAAGGGTTTTATCCCTAATTTCATCAAGTTTTTGTTGATTTGAAACAGCAGGATAAAGAGCTCCTTTCATATATCCTCCCTCTCGGTCCAATCTAATCACTTGAAGTGGGCGAAAAATAACATATGAAAATGCCCTACACCGATTATCAACGGTATCATCATAGATAAAACCATCATATCCCAAATTTTCCCAATATCTAATCATCCGTTGCATCGAAAGATTTACCCTGTTTACATACATATTCTTCAAAAGATTGTGTTTCGAATATTCCTCTTTCAACCCTTTGTAGGGGTTATTTGAATCATTTGCCCCCAGGATAGGATAAATCGTTTCAAGCCCTAATTCATAACGCACCTGCTGGGCTGATATATTAAATGGATCTTTAAAAATAAAATCATACATAACAGGGACAGTCACTCTATCCAACACCTGATATAAGGCGTTATTTTTTTGAGAAGGCTTTGTTTTGTGCCTATAATGATAAAGTTTTTGTATGAGCTCAGATTTGATAAAACGATATAATAGGTCATTTTTATATCCTGAACAATAAAATCCCATTTCTATCATCCGTTTCGGATTTGATAAAGCTAAATGAGCAGGTATAACATAGGGCGTGCATTCATATTGAGAAACAGATTTCTTCTCTTTTATTTTTTCTACATAGGATAAAAGCATATTCACCGTACGAGAAAGGTCTTTTTCAGTCCCCATTTCAAACATACTAAAGGCAAGATGTTTTGTTTCAGAAAAATTCTTAATCCGTGTTTGAGCTGCTATTTTTGTGCCAAAATGGGATAAAGGATAAAACATTTCAAATTGGTGAGAAGTGGCATGATAAACCGTTAAGGGTTCACCATTTAAATCACCGAGCAATCGGTGAGATGCTTTTTTATATTCAAAAAAAGCTGGATTAATATCCTTTTCATCCAATGAAACATCCAAAATCTGATTCATAGAGGTATTACCTATCCACGCTGTCTTCCATAATTTTGTTTAAAAAAGTTAGATGCGGCTTTATATTTAAAAAAGTTAGATGTGACTTTATCTTTAAAAAAGTCAGATGCGCCTTCTTTTGAATAAAAACAATTGCTATCTGGACTTGTTTTCTTCCTTGTATCATCAAAGTGATCAGCTGAAGAAGTTTCTTTTTTCTCTGAGGAGTTATTCCCTGTTTCTGGCATTTTTTGATTATTTTGACAAGCTAAACGCCACTCATATATAATATTTGGGTCGAAACCAATTTTGTTACCAAGTTCTACCCCATGAATCCAATGCTCGATTAAAAACTTGGTCGCTTTTTGATAAATATCGTTTGTCATATGGTGATTATTAACAGCCGCCCTTTGCATAGAATTTGCAATCAATTCAGGGGTCAAATAGTCCATTTTAGCAGATTTTAACGTCGCTTGCATCAAACGAGCCCATCTGTCAGCGAACTGAAACGCAAGCCTTTCTGGTGAACAATAAGGCAACCTCATTTCAAGCCTACCCCAAGAAATATCACATCCTCTTACATCAATTTTTTCGCCCTTGATGTCCTTATCAACCATTTTTGCAATCTCAGAACGGTTCCACATAAAAAACTCCTTTAGATAAATACAAAATAGAGCTGTATTCTAACACACTGCCGTTTATTTGTCAATGTTTTTTAATATATAACTATACCCACACAAAATTTTAAATATCAAGCATTCGAACTTTCTTTATCCTCGAATATGTGTTCTTGCAAAATTTTGTACCAACGGCAACGAGCTTTTAATCACTTGCTCAGGAGCAAGAGTTAAAACCTTATCAGCAAGTGTTTTTGATAAATTTTCATCTATAGATTTGTTTGAAAAAGTATCCCACGAAAGAGGTGCACTTGAAAACAGACTTTCTTTTAAAGAAACAACTTTTTTTGACATAATTTTTTCTTTTTTCATCATATGTTTTAATTTAAGCGCAGTTTTAAGTGTTTGACGCTTTGTTTTATGAATAATGTGTTTCATATTTCTTCGTTCCAAACTTTTAGCACATGAAAACCCAGAAGCAACCAACGAAAGCGCTGCTCCAAGCCCACCCAAAGGCACTAAAATATTATCCCCTTTATCCTCAGTTATTCCTGCAATAACCGCTGCACCAAGACTCAGCAAGCCAATAAGAGCTGACCCTTTTGCAATTTTTGGCCATAAGGTGGAGGGTTTACCAAGCTGGACCTCTTTTTCATCCTTTTTAGCAAGACCTACCCCAACCAATCCAGCTGAAGCAACAGTTGAAAGAGCACCTATTGGAACAAAAAAATCATCTTTTTCACTCTCATTTACAGCTGTTATTATGGTAGCCCCTAAAGAAACACCACAAATAGCTGTTGAAATTTTCACCGTTCTACCCCAATTTTTGGCACTTTTTTCAATTTTTTCTTTCGTTTCCATCAAATTCCTCCGACCAATAAGGCCCGTATATTAACATAATTTTATTTATTTGTCAATATTTTATAATACATTGCAAATTCATTCTATTTAACCCTTTAAAAAGAGAAAATCAAAAAACAAAAAAGATTTTTAATTAGAAAATTTATTGACTTTTTGTTGATTTAAACTAGCTTCATAGACCTGAAAGTGAGGTAAAAATGAAAAAAACAATATTTGGATTATTAGCAGGAACTCTTTTATTATCAGGCTGTGCAGGTTCAACAGATGGCACAAACTTAACAACAATGGGGAAAATGAAAACCTGTTTAACTGAAAAAGCGATGCAAACCTTAACAGATGGGTCATTATACACCAATGGTGTTACTGCAACAGCTAAAACAATTTCAAATAGCTGTATTAAATCCTTGGCAATGGAACATCTTGGTATTGATACACAAACAACTCAAATGGCAACAACCATTTTATCAGCTTTAAAAACAGCTAACCCACAATAAAATTAAAAGACACTCTCAAAACGTTTTTTGTTTTGGGAGTGTTTATTTGACGATACCATGCTCACATATAAACAACGATTACAGTACACACTTTATACTTTAAAACACAAAAAAGCATTTTTAAAAGTTGAAAAACAACTCAGAGGGAAAAACACCTTGAGTGGTTATTTGCATGATATTGATAAGCCATTGCTTTATTTATTTTGTTTTTGGCTTGAACTTAATCAAATTCAATCAATTCACAGAAAATACAATCGTCATCATGTTAAAAACACTTTGAAAAAAACGCCCGATGATTTGTTAGATACAGTTATTGATTGGGAATGTGCCAGAATGACAAAGCCTGACAAACCCCTCAACGCCTACGAAACGCTGATGAAATTTTATCCAGAATATAAGTCAACGTATTTGCCTGTTATAAAAAAATACCTCGCTCATCAAGTAAAAGAAAAAGAATAATAATGTATTTATTATTAAAAAATATTAATAATTGCTTGACAAACAAATCATTTAAGTGCAAACTACGGGTTATAAAAAAGGATTTATATCATGTATACAAAATTTGAAAAGTGTTGCTGTTGTAAAAAGATCTAGCCTTGCTGCCAGAGCTGTTTACAGCTATACATTTTTTCTTTAAAGGCAGCTTAAAAGCTGCTTTTTTTAACATTAAATAACAAAAAGGAACCATAAAATGAGCGTATATTTATATAATACAAAGACCAGAAGCAAAGAAGAATTTAAACCATTGAATGAAAAAATGGTAACAATGTACTGCTGTGGTCCAACCGTCTATTCATATGCTCACATTGGGAATTTAAGAACTTATATTTTTGAAGACCTAATTGCAAACACCTTACGTTTGGCTGGATATAAAATTAAACATGTTATGAACGTGACTGACGTTGGACATTTAACAAATGACAGCGATGATGGTGAAGATAAAATGCTCATCGCCGCTGAACGAGAAAAAAAGAGTGTGATGGAAATTGCCCGTCATTATGAAGATACATTTTTTAGACACACCAGCGAACTTGGTCTAAAACGTCCTACCATTGTCTGCCGTGCAACCGAACACATTGAAGATATGATTAAATTTGTCAAATCATTAGAAGACAAAGGTTTTGCTTATTTTTCAAATGGAAATGTTTATTTTGATACATCTAAGTTTGAAAAGTATGGTTGCTTATCAGGTCAAAATCGTGAAGATTTAAAACATGGCGCAAGAACAGAGCAAGATGCAAACAAAAAAAATGCTTCCGACTTTGTGCTTTGGTTTACATCTTCTAAATTTGAAAATCAAATTCTTCAATGGGATAGTCCTTGGGGCCGAGGTTATCCAGGTTGGCATATTGAATGTTCTGCTATGTCAACAAAGTACCTTGGCGAACGCATCGACATCCATTGCGGTGGGATTGATCACATTCCTGTTCATCATGAAAATGAAATTGCTCAAAGTGAAGCTCATTTGGGCCATGAATGGGTCAATTTCTGGATTCATATGGAATTTTTAAATACAAAAGCTGGGAAAATGAGTAAATCAACTGGGGGTAAAACAACCATTGACACATTAAAAGAGTTGGGTTATCTCCCCATGCATTACAAATATTTCACTTTAACATCTCATTATCGCAGTGCAGCTGTTTTTTCTGAAGAAGCAATGGATGGCGCCAAAAAAGCTTATGAAAATTTGTGTACCTTTGTTTCAGAATTTAAAGCCTCAACTGAAGGTAAAACACTTTTAAGTGATGAAACAGGAAAAGTTGAAAAGCTGAAAGCTGAATTTAATGCCTATTTATTTGATGACATCAAAACACCTCTTGCCTTGTCGCATATGTGGAGTGTTGTAAAAGACAATAAGCTATCAGACCTTATTCGGTTAAACTATTTAATGCATGTTGACAGCGTATTAAATCTTGAGCTTAAAAATGTGGAAGCTAAAAAAGCACAAGAAATCGAAATAACAGATGAAATCAAAGAGCTTTTAGAACAAAGAAAAGAAGCAAAAGCCACTAAAAATTGGGCAAAATCTGATGAAATCAGAGATAAACTTGCCTCTCTTGGCCTTGGCGTTAAAGATTTACCCAATAAGGAAGTTGAATTATTTAAATTGTAATTAAAATAAAATCTTTTAACATTTTTTCAACAAAAAAGAGGCCTATTTAGAGGCTTCTTTTTTTGTTAAACAACAAATATTAAAAAATATTGACAATATCATTTATTTGTTCTATAATACAAATCTTCTTTCTATTGTTTATCATAAAGGAGGTTACTATGAAGCAATTAGAAAACAAATGTTTGTATATCGCTGAAAAATTACATGGTGGTGTTGTTTATGGTGGTGGAATGGTTATGTTGGACCAAATTAAAGGCACAACAAATCTTGTTAAAAAACACTCAAATTTAAAAGGGAAAGAAAAAGAAATTGCTGTTTTAGCTGCCCTGCTCCATAAATGTTTTGAAAAAAAGCGTATTGCTGAAGGCGTTGCACCTTTAACAATGGATGAAGTTAAAAAAATTGCTGGAAACCAAGTATTATCTGTTATTCAAGAATTGGCTAGCGAACCAGAAGATAAAAATAAAACAAAATTAGGTCAATGGGAAGAAAAAGCTCAATGGGCTAAAGGATTATCTCATCAAGCACAAGAAATTTTACTTGCTGAAAAAATCATGAATTTTGAAACATCAAGAGATAAACCAAATCCAAATAAACCTCTTGCTTGGCACCAAGAATATTTTCAAACAAGAATGAAAATGGTTGACGCATTAAAAGACGTTAACCCTGAACTGTACAATATCGCTGTTCAAACAAAAAATCAAGGATTAGCCAAAATTGCTCTGCTTCAAAAGGGATTGGATAATCAAAGAGGTTAATATATAAAAGGTATACCCTTTAAAATTTAAATAGTGGATATTTTGACCCCCTAAAAAGACGCATTCAATGAATGCGTCTTTTTTTAACCTGCATGATAGAGAAAAACCCTTTATGATGTATAAAAAACATCATTATATAAAAGGGAGTTTTTAAATATCTTTCATTTCAACTTATAATACGTTCTTTTAAATACTAAATGAGGCTGGATTTGCTTGTTTTACTTCGCTGGCATTGAAAAATTTTGCTTCGCAAAACCGGCATTCTCTCGCCTGCCTTTTTTCTACAGTTCGAACCAACTCATCCGTTGGTCAAATCCCCTCACCTAGCCAATAAAAAAACCACCTTAAAGGTGCTTTTTTTTATTGGCTGGAGAAGTCTGGTAATACATGAACTAATTTATTAGTTGTTTTTTAGCTTTACAGAATCGCTGTTAATTCTGAATCTAATCTTTTCCAAAGCCGTTCTTATATTATCAGAAGCAACTTTTCTGTATATTGTTTCTTCATCATAATTGGGTGTTAAACTCCCAACTTTCTATCGTTTTGAACTTAGAAAAATTTTATTATCTTATTTGTCCATAGAGCCTTCTTGCAAGATGGCTAGCTAATAAAGTATCAGGAATTCTTTTTGTAACCTCAGATAATCGCTTAACAGCTTCCGCAGCTTTGAGATTACCTTGTCGTTGCATTAATTCAACATTTTTTACAGTAAGATTGTCTACATATGCTTCTCGCTCACACATACTATGACCATTGATTGGTTGGGTAGATATATTCTGCATTTCATGTTCAACACTATTTTGAATTTCATCAAATTTTTCAATCAGATAAGAAAATGCATCTTTTCCTGTTTCAAGTTTATAATTTGGTGTAATTCCCATTCCTTCATATCTACCCTGAATAATAGATGAAGCAGAGGCCCCCAAAGGAATTCCCATTCGTCCACCATAAGGCAGAGGCAAAGCCGTTTTGCTAGTTGGAGCATTCCCAAACTGTAAACAACCTTTTGTGTTTTCTCCCACAAATCTGACATAAGGGTGGGCTGCCAATTTTTCACAAGTTGCCTCAGCATTAGAGCCTGTCCCCCGATCTATTAAAACAACAATAGGCATTGTTATCCCTTTTTTAGGATTGAAAGGAAATCTAGTCGTCCATTTTTCTTTCCCATACTCTATCGTATTCCCAGAAAATTGCTTTTGGACAATATCTTCTTTTTTCTGATCAAAATTTCCACGCATATGGGCTTTAAGAATCTCTTTTTCCAGAGTATCCCTATCCAAAGATGCTCCCCCTGATGTTACTGTATTACCATAAAGAGTTCTAGCCAAATAATCTCCTATATAAGGCCATCCACCTCGATTTCCTCTCAAATCAATAACTAAACCATCTTTTCCTTTGTATTTTGTTTCAGATAACTCTTTTGCCAAACTTATAAAATCATCAATTAATTTTTCATCAAAAGCACCTGTTTTTGGGTCAATCGCTGCGAAGCTAGAAATCGCAACAACATAAAGTTCTTTTCCCCCTGTTGAAACTGTTCCAGTTTTCCATTGAATACCTTTTTTTTGTTGAGTTAATTCATCTGATGTTTTTTCTACTAAATTTTTACCAACTTGATGCGCATAAGATAAGTATCGTTCAATTTTCCCTCTTTGGCACAAATCAATGTTTGGGTCTTCTAAACGTTTTGCAAGCTCTTTTTTAAATACACACATATCCTCCGCACTTAATTGAATAGGCGAACCATCCGAATTATAGACATAGACATGATTATCTGGAATAAACATCATCTGAAGTTTATAAATATCTTTTAAATTATCTTCTAATGTTTTTTCTTGCGAGGAATTATACAATTTAATAAAAGACTTTATAAAATCACGTCTAACTGCTTGTGGAAAAACAATATCAGAATTTCCTTCAGCAAAACCTCCATGACCATGGTACAAAAAGCGCCCCATAAAAGCGAGCATTTTTCGTTGCTCTTCCAAAGACAATTTATCTGCTGGATTTTTTTGAATAGGAGTTTTAATTAAATCGTCGATCGACAATGAATTAATAATGTTTTCAAATTCAATTCGCTCTAATTCCGGCTCAACATATTGAGCAAAATATGCTTTTCGAATTTCTTTGTCTTTTGGATTATATGGGTTAATCCCATTAGGCGCTGGAGTTTTGGCTTGTTCTGGTATCGGCTCATTTAATTCATGTTGAAAAGGTTTCATCGAATGAGTTAAAGCAACTTTTAATGCCTCTTGACTTTCACAAAAAATATCCGGTTTGTGGCCAATACATTCAATATTTTCCCCTTCTTTATCCCAATAAGTCAATTTTGTTACTCCCAAACGCATCCCATATCCACAAGGCAAATTGACCCAGCCTTGTTGATATTGTTGCATACCTCGAGTATTTTCTCCGATATAACGAACCTTGGGATGATGATAAAACAAAGTGTAGGCACTTTCAGCGGCAGACCCCACACCTCTATCTGTCAAAATATCAATAGATCCATGATATCCTTGTTCTTCATTAAATGTATAAAATTTTGATGTTTCATCAAACATCGGCTTTGTTTTATTACTAAAATTTTGTCTTGAAACAACATCTAAACCTTCTGGTAGAAAGCGTGTAAAAATACCGTGTCTTTTATAAATAAAATCAGACAACTCTGTATCACGAATTTCGCACCGTTTATAAGAATTAACATGGTTTCCATAAGTTCTTTGCGCAATATGATTAATTGGTTTATCTTCTCCACCACCATTCCCACGAACATCTAAAATAATTCGGTCCCAATCACTACCATTTTCACCATAAATCTCATCAAATTTTCTAATAAAGTCTTCCCAAGCTTCATAAGAACCATCTCGTCCCCCAAAAGAGTGAAACTTCACAAAAAGAATATGTTCATCATTTTGGTTGATTTCACCAATTTCACAAACATCTTCAGTACCATTACTTTCTTTGTAAAGAACTGTGTGCTCTAAATCAGAAATACGTTTCGGTTCAATGTGTTGAGATCCTTTTTTTTGATTATCCCCAGCAGAATGTGTCGGTGTTACAAGAATGCAGTGATTATCCAAAATAAAGCGTTGACACTGCATTAATTTTTTTCCAAATTCTTCTTCAGATATTATTCCAGAAACGCCATTATACAATGTTTCTATTGCATGTTTAAAACCTGCAATATTATTTTCTCCAAAACCTTCAAAACCAACGTGTTCTGTTATTAATTTTGCATAAACTGCGATATTTTTTCTTTGTTCGTCTTCTGTCAATTCATCTAAAGGGAGTGTTATACTTTTTCCTTTAAAATAGGAGTTTTGTAAATCACTAAATGAAATAGAATTTTTATTTTCAGTTGCTTCTTTAATTTCTCGAATAGAAGTCAAATTTATAATTTCTTCAAAATTCATTTTCCCCCCCACTATGTAATTTAATAAAGAACTATAGGATATCGTACATTGTATCATATATTTCAAAATTAATCAATTTTTTATTAAAGTATAGACTAAAACTATTCTGGCGACTTATCTGTTTTGGCTGGGGTGGCTGGATTGTAAATTGCAAGGCAATTTATCCTGCGCTTTCGCTTAGGACCGTCCTATCGGACGTCGTTCGCCTTCGACTCACCGAACCAACTCATCCGTTGGTCAAATCCCCTCACCTAGCCAATAAAAAAACGCCCCTTTCGGAGCGCTTTTTTAAACGCTAGAGGTGGCTGGATTGTAAATTGCAAGGCAATTTATCCTGCGCTTTCGCTTGGACCGTCCTATCGGACGTCGTTCGCCTTCGGCTCACCGAACCAACTCATCCGTTGGTCAAATCCCCTCACCCAGCCATTAAAAAAACGCCCCTTTCGGAGCGCTTTTTTATTGGCTGGGGTGGCTGGATTCGAACCAACGGATGGCGGAATCAGAATCCGCTGCCTTACCACTTGGCGACACCCCAAAACATATTTACTCATACATTGTTCTATGCAAAAATGCAAGAACTTTTTTTTAATCTTCACCAAACCGATTGTTAATAAGTGTTTTCAACGCATCAAGAGCTTCTTCAGCATCCACCCCAACTGCTTTTATAACAATCTCATCCCCTAAAGGGACACCTAACATTAAAATACCCATAATGGACTTGCCAGACACTTCTAGTCCATCTTTATTTTTTACAAAAATATCAGATTTAAACTGCTCAGATGTCTTAACAAAAGTGGCTGTTGCCCTCGCATGTAATCCCTTTAAATTTTGTATGGCTATTTTAAGTTCTTTTTCCATCTTATGAATCAAGTTTTAATAAATGTGATGCAATATTAATGTATTTTCGGCCTGCGTCTTGTGCATCCACAACAGCATCAGCAATTGTTTCATTCCGTTCTCGAACTAATTTAACCAATAATGGGATATTCATTCCTGAAATAACTTCAATGTTGCGCTCTTCCATAATGGAAATTGCAAGATTAGAAGGCGTTCCCCCAAACATATCCGTCACAACAACAACGCCATCCCCTGTATCAGCAAGAGAGGTTTTTTCTAAAATCTCATGGCGTTTTTTTTCCATATCATCTGTAATTTGAATACCGACACATTCAATCCCTTCTTGCTTGCCCACAACATGCTCTACAACTTGGAGCATTTCTTGAGCTAAATTGCAATGTGCAACGAGTACGATACCAATCATTCTTATCTCCTAAAGTTCAATAAAGTTCCATTCTTTTTTAAGGAGCTTTATAACGGCTTTTATTTTGTTTGTCAAGGCAAAATCATAGCTCATAAACTCAAAAAAAGGAATCTCTATCCCTGATATTAAAATAGTCTTTTGATTCAAAGAGATATCATCATTTTCACCCATATGGATAACTGCTTTTATCTCTGTTAAATCCTTCTCATAAGGGACGGATATCATCCCAATTTCCCTAATAAAAAGTGCCCCTGATAACTTTTCAGCCGGCTTTGCATATATCCTTTGATTTTGAAGTGTTAAAAACGTGATATCTTCACTGATAAGACGTCCCCCTTCTTCTATCAAAGATAATGCTAAAGAGGATTTGCCACTCTTTGGTTTCCCCTCTATCAAAATAGCAATACCATCTATTGAAACACTGGTTGCGTTATAATAAAGGTCTGACATAATTCCTCTTTAGCAATGGCGTTCTCGGCGGGATTCGAACCCACGGCCCCAGGATTAGGAATCCTGTGCTCTATCCTACTGAGCTACGAGAACAAGCCCTTATTTTCCGTGTGATTGTAAAAATTCACAAAACATACGGAATAATACAAACTCAACAACAACAGCAATAACTGTTAAAATAGCTGCTGCGAAGTTTGAGAACAATGTTACAACTGCACCTAAAAGTGAAATTGCCAAAATGACCAAACCGATTAAATAAATAATCTTTGCATATGGTGCCAATTTTGGTGCATATTTTTCTGTAAAAATTGGTTCCCCTAATTCAAGATATTTTTTAAGTTCTTCTTTATTCATTTTTATCTCCTTTTTTATGTATAAATTTTATACCCACTCATCAACAATACTGATTAAAAAATAAAATAGCAAGTTTTTTAAAACTTAATTCTTATTTTTTTCGCATTGTTGGGAAGGCAATAATATCTCTGATTGATAAATTAGATGTTAAAACCATAATTAAACGGTCAATGCCAACCCCTAACCCACCAGTTGGTGGCATACCATGTTCCAAAGCTGTAACAAAATCTTCATCCATCATGTCAGCTTCATCATCACCAGCATCACGGGCCTTGACTTGCTCTTCAAAACGTTCTCTTTGGTCAATTGGGTTTGTCAATTCTGAATAAGCATTGCACATTTCCCATGTGTTCACAAATGTTTCAAATCTCTCAACAAGGCGAGGATCATCACGATGTTCTTTTGTCAATGGAGAGATTGATTTTGGATGATCAATCACGTGTGTTGGTTGGATAAGATGTTGTTCACACTTTTCTTCAAATACGGCAACCATACAATGCCCCCAATCTGCATTATCATCCACAGAAACACCTAATTTATCACAAGCAGCTCTTGCTTCTTCATCTGATTGAATAGCCAAGAAATCAACTCCTGTATGCTCTTCAACCAAACTGGCCATTGTGCGACGTTGGAAAGGCCCCTTAAGACTAATCTTTTTCCCATCAATTTCAACATCAGTTGTCCCATTGACTTTCAATGCAGCTGTTTCAAAAATTTGTTCAACCAATGTCATCATATCCGTATAGTCATTGTATTGACGATAAATTTCCATCATTGTGAATTCTGGGTTATGGCGCGTATCAATTCCCTCATTTCTGAAGTTACGACCAATTTCAAACACACCTTCCATACCACCAACAATCAGACGCTTTAAATAAAGCTCTGGAGCCACACGCAAGAACAAATCCATATCTAATGCATTGTGATGGGTAATAAATGGTTTTGCAGTTGCACCCCCTTTAATTACATGAAGCAATGGTGTTTCAACTTCCAATAACCCTTGATCTAATAATAACGTTCTAATCGCTGTTATAATTTGAGATCTTTTAATCAATGTCTCAGTTGTTTCAGGATTTGTAATCATATCCAAATAACGTTGACGATATTTTGTATCCGTATCTGTCAAACCATGGAATTTTTCAGGCAAAGGCAATAAGGCTTTTGCAAGCATTGTAATTTTAATTGAACTAACAGAAAGTTCCCCTCGTTTGGTCCGTTTAACCGTTCCTTCAACACCGATAATATCACCAATATCTAATAAATCCAACATATCCAAGAGTTCTTGTGAACTTTCATTCTTGGAGGTATAAATTTGAACCTTGCCTGTTGAATCATAAATATCAATGAACATTCCTGAGTTTCTGATTGCTCTGATACGACCTGCCACTTTAACAACATCTTCAGTTACAGTGTCATTTGGCAATTCAGCATATTTTTCAGCCAATGATTTTGAGTTTTCAGTTGGTCTATAAATTTGAGGATAAGCATTAATCCCCTGCTCTTCTAAACGTTTTAACTTCGCCACACGTACTTGACGTTGTTCATGTCCTAAATTTTGACTTTCTGTCATATGAATCCTTCTTTCTTTGAATTTATCTTCAAACCTTGCATAATTTATCTTTTTTTTGTGCACAAGTCAATGAATTTTATTGACTTTAAGCAAGAAAAATGATACAAATTGAAAAACAATCAATTATCAAAGTGTTATCAAATGAATACACCAACTTGTCCTTATGCTTCAAAATGTGGTGGCTGTTTATATTTAAACATGCCGTTTGAAGAATACATACAAAAGAAAAAGAATTTTATTATCAATTCGTTTTCTCATGCAGGCATTCAAATTCAGTTAGCTGATTTTATCATCATTCCTTTTGGGAAAAGACGCAGAGCCACATTTGCTTTTAAAAAAGGCATAGTTGGTTTCAACGAAAACAAAAGTCATCAAATTATCTCTATGGATAAATGCCCTAGCCTAACTGAAAATTTATCTTCACTCCTACCAAAATTAAAAGAACTCACTTTTTTGATTGGGAAGAAGGGGGATATTTCTCTTTTAGAAACACCTCAAGGTGTGGATATTCATATTAAAACTGGCAAAGAGCAACCTTCTCTTGATTTAAGAATGGAGTTAGCCACGTTTGCAAGTGATGAAAAAATTATACGTTTAAGTTATAATTTTGAACCTATCTTGCAAAAAATACCTTTATCTCTTCCCATTGATGCTTTTTTACAACCTTCTTTTGAAGGAGAGCAAACCCTTGTAAATTTAGTTTTATCCAACTTAAAAGATGAAAAAAAAGTTGCAGACCTTTTTTGTGGAGCCGGCACATTCACAACGCCTTTAATCAAGTCTGGTTTTGATGCTACGGGTTTTGACCTCGCAAAGGAAAGCGTAAAACTACTTGGGAGCAAAGGTGTTTTTCGTGATTTGTTTCGCAATCCACTCACAACACAAGAACTGAATGAATTTGATTGTGTCGTTATGGACCCTGCTAGAGCTGGCGCAAAAGAACAATCAAAAGAACTAGCAAAAAGCCAAGTTCAAAAAGTTATTATGATTTCTTGCAACCCTATTACAGCAGCAAGAGACAGCCTCATTTTGCTTGAAGGGGGATTTAAATTAACAAAAACCATTGGTGTTGATCAATTTATTTACACCAATCATTGTGAAGTTTTTTGTCTTTTCGAAAGATAATTTAAAATCATAAAAAAAATCAAACAGTTCTTATCTTCACCTCTTTATTTATATTTTTTATAAAAAAGATAAAAAAACACTTGCAATTTTATAAAAAAACCGTTATCATATTGCACAAATGAAAGTGAGGTGAGTACCATAGTTACAATCGTTGTCCATGACAATAACGTTGAACAAGCATTACGTGTGTTGAAAAAGAAAATGCAACGTGAAGGTAGTTTTCGTGAAATGAAATTACGTCGTTACTACGAAAAACCATCTGAAAAAAAAGCTCGTAAAGCAACTGAATGCATTCGTCGTTCTCGTAAGATGAAAAGAAAACGTTTCAGCGTTGAAGGGTACTAATCCTTAATAGGTATTATTTACCATAGAGTTAAAAAATCCCCGTAGCGATCGCGCGGGGTTTTTTTGATAAAAAAATAAGAGCCCTGCTCTTTTTATGAATTGATATTAAATATCAAAGAAATACTCTTATTTAAAAACGTCAAGTCAAAAAACACAAAAAACAAAACAAATCTGTTTTGATTTCATCTATAAAAAAAATAAAACCCAATTATTTAAGCATTACAACCAGATGTGCACAAAGAAGTGTCGTTCTGAAATTTATCATCTTCATATGACAGGAGTTTGCCTGAACACATTCCTATTGAAATCTTAATGCATCAATTGGATCCAATTTCATAGCTTTTATTGCCGGCATTAAACCAGATACAACACCCACAACCACAGCAACTGTTACAGAAATAACAACAGACCAAAGAGATATTGGAACCTGTTTTTCAAAAACAACTCCGGCTACTTGTGATCCCAGCACACCAACCACCATACCAACAAAACTCCCCATAAATGAAATCATCACAGATTCGGTTAAAAATTGAAGCATAATCCATTTATTTGAAGCCCCCAAAGCCTTCCTTGTGCCAATTTCTCTTGTTCTCTCCGTTACAGAAACAAGCATCATATTCATAATCCCAATACTACCCACCAGCAAAGAAATTGAGGCAATCGACGCTAACAAAACAGACAAAGCAAAACCAACACTCCTAACTTTTTCAACCATATCTGTCATTAGCCTAACTGAAAAGTCATTAGCAACCCCATCTTTTAAGTGATGTCTTGCTCTCAGTTGATATTCAATTCGATTAGCAACAGCCTCCATTTTATCTTCACTCACAGTTTTAACAAACGCTACATTCGTATATTGTGGCCGAAACCCAGAGTGAATCCGTTGACGAAAAGTCGTTGCAGGCATCATCACAATATTATCTTGGTCATCCCCCATAAGGCCATCCCCTTTTTCTTTAAGCGTTCCAATAACAGTAAAAGGGCGACTTTTTAAACGAATAACCTTACCAATAGGATCTTGCAGACCGAACAATTCCTCAACAATTGTTTGTCCAATAACAACATAAGGACGCCCTGTTTTTAAATCTTTTTCACTAAACATAGAACCTTTATCAATTTCCCAATTACCAATTTCAAGATATTCAGGGGTAGTACCTGCCACACTCACCCCATAGTTGTTGGAACCATAAACAGCTTGTACAGCAAAGTTAACCAGATACGAAGCTGTCTTCACATCTTTTAAATTTTTTAAAGACTCAACATCATCAAAACTTACACTGGGCCTACCTCTACCACCTCGAACGCCTCCACTAACTGTTTCCCCAGGACCAATAATAATTAAATTTGTACCCATAGAGTCAAATGTTTTTGTAATTTCATTTTGCACCGTTTGACCTGCTGCCACCATCATCACAACAGCTGCCACCCCAATTAAAATCCCCAGCATTGTCAAAAAAGTACGTAATTTGTAGGCACTAATTGAAATCCAAGACTCTTTTAATATCTGGTAAATCATTGTCCCTCCTTATTCAAATAGGCTGAACGAAGACCATCATATTCTTTTCGCCCATCGTGAATTTTAATCATACGGTGCGCATAATCTGCCACATCATCCTCATGTGTTACCAAAACAATTGTAATACCTGCCTGATTGAGTTTTGAAAAAAGCGCCATAATTTCATCAGAAGTTTTGGTATCTAAATTCCCAGTTGGCTCATCTGCAAAAATAATAGCAGGATTGTTCACCAAAGCTCTTGCAATGGCAACACGTTGTTGCATACCCCCTGAAATTTGAGTTGGAAGTCTATCTTCATACCCTTTCAACCCCACAATTTTAAGCATTTCGACAGCTCTTTTATACCTTTCCTTTTCACCAACACCCTGATAAATCAAGGGTAAAGAAACATTATCAGCTATTGTTCGTTTCATCAAAAGGTTAAAGTTTTGAAATACAAACCCTATTTCATGCCCTCTGATAAAAGCAAGCTCATTGTCCGTTTTTTGAGAAACAAGCTTCCCTGTTAAATAATACGCCCCTTTTGTGGGTCGATCCAAACAACCCAAAATATTCATCAAAGTTGACTTACCAGAGCCAGAATGACCCATAATAGCTACAAACTCCCCTTTTTCAATTTTAAAAGAAACATTCTTGAGAACGGACTGGCTCATTCCACCAGCCATAAAATATGTCTTACATAAATCTTTCACCTCAATAACGGTTTCTTTTTGTTGTTTTGCCATTATTTTCGCCCACCTTTTTGAATGTATTCTGTAATGAATTGGTCGCCTTCTTTAAGTCCATCAACAACTTCAACATAAGAGGCATCCATAATTCCACGAGTAAAGACAAGAGGCACCACTTTGCCATCAATCAGTTGGTAGATAACCCCTTGATTAGCCTCTAAATCAAGTGTCACTTTGGGAACATATTTTCTAACCAATGCATTGGGTTTATATTGCAAAGCAGCCGTAGGAATACGAAGAACGCCTTCTTTATCATGAATAACAATTTGAACAAAAGCTGTCATCCCTGGCAATAACTTACGTGAAGAATTATCCACCTCAATCACAACCGTATACATCACAACATTTGACTCTTCGGTTGGGGATAATCTAATTTGTTTAACAACCCCGGAAAAAGCATCATTTGGGTAAGCATCCACCGTGAAAGAAGCTTTCATCCCAGATTGAATTGCTCCAATATCTGCTTCAGCAATACTCGCTTCAATTTGCATTTTGGACAAATCCTCAGCAATGGTAAATAACGTTGGTGTTTGAAGAGAGGCTGCTACTGTTTGACCTTGTTCCACTTCTTTGGAAATCACCGTTCCTGAAACAGGCGAAGTAATTTTAGCATAGCCAAAATTACGTTCAGCCTTATTAAAATCAGCCGTTGCTGTTAAAACATCAGCTTCAGCTATGGCTAAATTAACCTCTGCTTCTTCCAAAGAGGCTTTGGCAATCAATTTATCTTTATAAAGTTTTTCATATCTTTTAAAGTTTAAATCAGCCACCTTCTTTTTCGCATAAGCTAAATCTAATCTAGCTTTGGCATCATTTTTATTCTCCGTTAAAACAGCCGTATCCAGCTCAGCTAAAAGTTGCCCTTCTTTGACTTCATCATTATAATCAACCAATACTCTTTCAACAATTCCAGAAACTTGCGTTCCCACACTGACCGTATTAACTGGTTGAATTTTACCTGATGCCGTTACCTCTTCAACAATTCGACCCTTTTCAACTTTCATAATTTCAAAATCTTGCTTTGTAAGGGCTTTTTCTTTTCCCCCTGAAAAAGCATATATCCCACCCCCAATTAATAGCACAATAATTAAAACGACCCACTTTTTCATTAAAACCTCCCTATGGCACGATACAAACTTGCCTTACTTGTTAACACGGCATAATAAGCTACAATAACTTCCTTTCTCGCATTAGATAGCTGTGAACCGGCTGTCAATAAATTCAAAATATCCCCTTTACCAACTTGATATGAAGCAAAAGCCACTCGTTCATTTTCAACAGCACTTTCCAGCGCTTTTTTGCTAATTTCATAAGAAGAAACAGCCGTTTTATAATTGTGATAAGAAGTCCAAACCTCATTTTTAACCATTTCAATCATTTCTTCTTTTTGTAAAAGAGCTTTTTCCTTTTGCGCCTCAGCCTCTTTCACATTATATGTTACTGAAAAGCCAGAAAAAAGAGGAACAGAAACATTCAACCCAATACTTGAGGAATAATCAAAATTATTCCTTTCTTTAAAATCATCCCCATAACCGGAAGATGCTGTTAAAGAAATGGTTGGCATATGCATTGATTTCAAGGCTTTTACATTTTCAGTAGCTGCTAAAATATCTTTGTCAGCTTTTTGAATTTCAGGTCTGAGCCCTATCGCTGTTTCAATCATTTTATCAACACTCATCCCTTGCATGGAAAGTTTTGTCAAATCCCTATCATTTTTAGGTTTTAATAGGTTAAAATCAGTCGTTGGGGAAACATTTAATAAAACAGCTAATTTACCTTGATTTGTTTTAACCTGATTTTCAGCTTGAACAACATCTAATCTTGATTCTTCATAACTTGTTTTAGCAAGCAATTTATCACTTAAAGAAACAAGACCTAACTCATAACGTCTTGAAGATTCCTCATACGATTTTTTAAAACTTGCTTCACTTGTTTTGGCGCTTTTTAAAACCTCTTGGGCACTGAGTAAATCAAAATAAGCCTTATTAATTTCTAAAAAAGTATCTTTGATTTGAGCATTGTATTCAAACCCTGAAGATAACATATAATTTTCAGCCCTCTTCACACGAGCAGAACGGCCCCCAAAATCATAGAGCATCCACGAAAGAGCCGCATTCAAACGATAAGGATTAGCGGCATTCGAATTAAAATCTTCCACCTTATTATATGTATCTTCCATTGCACCTTTTAAAGTAACACTTGGCAAATACTCTGCTTTAGAGGCACCCAAAGAAGCCTCTTTTGCCTTCACTTCCATATACCCTCTATTTAAAGTCGGATTATTACAAAGCCCAATTTCTAACAATTCAGGCAATCCCATAGGGCCTTTTAAAATATCTTTATCCACACAATTTTCTGGTGCTTTTTGTTCAAAAACATGAAAGGGATCCATGGCCTGCGCCACCCCTGAAAAACAAATTATACCCATACCTAATAAGAAAATTTTGCGCATTTTTAACTCCTCACATGAAGGTTAACGAATATCCCCACCTAAATGTTCAAAAAAACTCTCTCGATAGTAGTACACCTTCCAAATCAAGTCAATATTTTTTTGATTTTTAATAAAAACACTTGTATTTAAAAATAAGTTCCTATAAACTATTATTCTTGAAAAGGAGATATGATATGATTGGTGAAATTACAAAGAAAGTGGAAGCTTTAAATAAACTTAAAGAAACGGCAAATAATCCAAAAATTTTATGGGAAGAAATGCAAATTGTTGCTGACAAATCTTTTCAACTACAAGAAGATATATTAGCCCTTATTCAGCAAGCTGAAGAAACAGAAAAGAACATTGCTGCACTTCAATCGCTTTTTGAAACAAGAGAAATGGTTTGGGATATCATTGATGAAATTGCTGCGCTTGAAATAAAATCAAAAGAAAAAGCTCATAAAAAACAATCAAAATGTGCCTCAAAAAAAAGTTGTCCTGACAAAAAATGTGATTGCCATCATTCCTCTCATGAAGCCCAAGAAGAATGTCATAGCTCCTGTTGCTGCCACAAACATTAAAGGAGAAGAACTTATATGACAAATAGTTTAGAAAATCTCTCTTTTGAAGAAGCCATGCAAGAACTAGAACAAGTTGTTCGCCAACTTGAAACAGGCAAAGTGAAGTTGGAAGATGCTGTATCAGCTTATGAAAAAGGGGTCGCACTTAAAAATATTTGCGAAGAAAAATTAAAAAATGCTAAATCAAAAATTGACTTATTGGTAATTGGTGATAACAACACTCCTATTGCAACGGAAGATTTTGATGACAACATTAACAAATAGTTTGAGAAATGTTAGAAGCGAACTAGATACTTATTTTAAAAACCATTTTCAAAATGAAATGGGGCTTCCCTCTGAAGTTCTTAAAGCCATGAGTTATTCCTTTATTGGAAAAGGAAAGGCATTAAGACCTTTTTTGGTTTTAACAGTTGCTGATATTTTAAATTTAGATAAACAATCAGCGTTGCAAATTGCACTTGCCATTGAAATGGTACACACCTACTCTCTTATTCATGATGATCTACCAGCTATGGATAATGATACCTTGCGAAGAGGGCAACCAACTTGTCATATTCAATTTTCTGAATCCACTGCCATTTTGGCTGGAGATGCTCTTTTAACACATGCATTTGAGGTTTTAGCTGATGAAAAAACACATCCCAATGCCCTTGTTCGTTGCCAATTAATTGCTTATCTTGCCAAAAGTGCTGGGGTTGAAGGGATGATTGGAGGGCAAGTCATGGACCTTCAAGGTGAAAAAATCCCCTTGATGGAAAATGAGATTTACAAAATGCAATCTATGAAAACCGGCGCTTTATTAAAATTTTCTTGCATTGCCCCTGCTATAGCAGCTCAAAAAAATCAAGAAACGATTGAAGCTTTAACCTCTTATGCCAACGCTATTGGTCTTTTGTTTCAAATAACAGACGATTTATTAGATGAAATAGGCTCAGAACAAGAAGTTGGTAAGACGCTCAAAAAAGACAAAAAAGCTGGTAAATCAACATTTTTAAATCTCTATGGTATTCAAAAAACAAGAGAACTTGCTCTTGAGATGCATCAAAAAGCCTTACAAGCGTTAAATACGCCTATTTTAAAGGAATGTACTTTACTCAAAGAGTTAGCCAACTTCATTTTAACAAGGACCTATTAAATGGCATTGATGAAAAAGAATGAACTGAAACTTTTTTTAGACAAACTGTTTGAAGTCTATCCCAATCCACGCTGTGAATTAAACTATATCAATCACTTCACTTTACTTGTTGCTATTATTTTATCGGCCCAAAGCACGGATAAAGGGGTTAACAAGGTAACTGAAAAGCTTTTTCCTGTCGCCTCAACACCTGAAGAGATGCTTTTGCTTGGGGAAGAAAGATTAAAACAATATATCCGTTCGATTAACTACTTTAATAATAAGGCAAAATCCATTATTAAATTAGCTCATCAACTCATTGAGAACTTCAATGGGCAAATCCCCACTGATTTTGAAACACTCAAAACTTTAAGTGGTGTTGGGCAAAAAACAGCTAGTGTTTTTTTAAATGTTGCCTATCATGCTCCCTTTATTGGCGTTGATACCCACGTTTTTCGCCTGTGTCATCGGCTTAATATTTGTAAGGGGAAAGATCCAAGCGCTGTTCAAGAAAAATTACAAAAAATCATTCCAGCAAGCTATCAACCAGATGTTGCTTTGGCGCTTGTCTTTCATGGGAGATATGTTTGCACAGCAAAACGACCAAAATGCGCAACATGCCCTTTAAAGGATGTCTGCACTGCAATTGAAAATAAGGAGATATAATGCGTTTATCTATCTTTTTAACACTCATCAGTATAAGTCTTCTTTCAAATCACAGTTTTGCAACAAATATTGAAACGTTGTTTAACTTGAAAGACCCAAACTATTATAAAGAGACAGTTTCAAAAACATATACAAACACCCCTATTATTAAAATTGAAGGACCTGCTCCTATTGTTGAAGGGGAAAAAGACATTGAACGCCCCACACTTAAACCCTCAAGCATTGATGAACTTAAGGCTTTAACGCCTCAAATTAATCAAACATATACCCTTAAAACTCCTTTTGGACAAAATACAACAGCTGACAATTTAGAACACACGACTGATTTTAACGTACAAATTCAAATTATTGACAATAAAACGGTTTCTGTTCAAGAATATATTCAGTTCATCTCCCACCAGAAAAAGAAACTTTCAAGACACATTCCCTTACAACTTCAAAAAGGCTTAGCCCCTTTAAACATTGAAATGAATACTTTTGAAAAAAATGGTAAAAAAGTCAGTTATGACATTCAAAAAAGCAATGATGAATTTGTCATTACCAGCACAAAAGAATATCCTGCCGGCGTTCATATGATTCATTTAAACTATATTGCTCATAATGCTATTCAAGAACAAAATGGCATGACTCAACTTTTTTTAAGCTTAACAGGAAAACACTGGCCATATCCTGTCAATAGATTTAAAGCTATTGTTCTTTATCCATATATACCAGTCTCTTATCAAAAAAATTTGCTTGCAGGCACAAACAACATCAATCTTACACAAGGAGTTGACATTGTAACAGATATTAAGGGAAATTCAATTTATACCCTAAAACAAATTTTACCAGCTTTTGGTGATGTAAGAATTTTTGAAACCTTTGATGGGAAAAACTTACCCCAAAATTTCAGCGAGTTATTCTTTCAAAAATATAAAAAATTGTTCTTTTCTTTATTCTCGTGTTTAGCTATTTTCTTATATCTTGGACTTTCAACACTTTATATAAAAAAAATAGAAAAAAGACATGAAAATGTTTTAAAACGTGTAAATCGCCTCTCATTTACAACATTATTGTTATTACAGAAGAAAAAAATCAAAAAAGATGTTGTTTCTACATTAATCAAAATAAAAAAAATAACAAAGAAATCTTCTTTTATTCTTAAAGCACTTGCTTTTTTAATGAAAACAAAAATAACACAATCTATCACAAAAAGAGTTCTTAAATTCTTAACTCTTTTTGTGGCCTTATTTAAACATTTATTTGTTGTAAGTGTTATTTTAGGAGTTACCACATTCCCTTTCATTCAAAAGGCCGGAGGATCAGATATTGTCTTTTTAATACCTCTTTTCTTTGCTATCATAGCTGTGAAGTTTTTTTATCAAAAAGTTCTTATTCCTGAACTTAAAAATGATTTGAAACTTTTTAAAGAAAAATTACTCAGTCCTCATATTTGTTTTGGACTAAAAGACAGCACAATTTTAGCTTTTTATTTAAGATATTTACAAACAGCCTATTTACTTAATATTGATGATAAGTTAGCATCTATTATCACCACTCAAAATCCTGATATTCAATTACCTTCTATTTAAAAAAAAGGACTAACCATGAAAACAACATTATTTCTTTTTTTAATATTAGCGACAACTTCTTTTACAGCAAGAGCAACTTTGCAGGATTTAGCAAGCGAATATTCACCCATTCAACCGATTAAAGAAATTGCTCAAAAAACAATTGAGTTATCTGGTGCACTTTCTGGAACACTTGAAAAAAGCCCTACAGCCATTCTGCAAGAACAGCTAAATGAGGCTTTTGATGATGATAAAATGCTGGCTTTTTATTTATCCACGCCAAAAGAAAAACGCCAATATCTTTTTCCAATGATACATATAGCGCCTTTTATTTCACATAAAATTAAATCCCATCCAGAAATTTTGTTTTATAAAAATAAACAACCAACCATTATTGCCCCTAGGTTGCAAGAATTTGCAAAAAAACATTTGAACGACCTTTCCCCTTACTATTACAATTATTTAGATCCTGAGTTTTGGCAAAAAACACCTCAAGAAGAACTTTGCAATCCTGAAATGGTACAACAAGAAAGAGCCCCAGCTTTGAAAGAAAAAGGACCAGATTATGTCTATCCAACAATTAGGGAAATCTTTAATCTCGCTGGAAAAGATGCAAAAGATTATTTTAAAACCAGTCTCACAAGTGATGATTTAGCAAAATTTTCATCTGTTATTGCTGACTTAGAATCTTTCACCCCTGTTCATTTTGAAAAAGATAACCTGATTGTTTTTGTTTCCAAATACTCAAAGAATCAACCCTTTAGGTATATCGGTGATCCTTTCTTAATGTATCTTTTTACACTTGAAAAATTAGATGAAAGAGAAAATTTTGACGCCTTTGTTCAAAAACATGGGTTCAAAGATGGGCAAGATTTTGCCTTAAAAGCTGATAAGATTGTTAAGGCTTATAATGCCTTGACGCTTCATTTGTTAATTGCCTCTTACATCACCCAACATAAAGAAGGCAAATCCATTAAACAACCTACCAGAGAGGACTTTGGGGCACCAGATATTCACGTAATGGATATGTATACCAGAATGAATTCATCCACACCTGGAGATGTTTATTTTGTGAAAAAATATAAAGATCAAATTAAACCAATTTTAAAAACAAACTTTATCCAATATGGTATTATGTTTTATATTGACTAAATCGAAAAGAAACGCTATACTCTCAAGAAATTAGAAGGAGTTTTACAAATGGCTTGGACTGCAGAAAAGATTAAACAACTTAAAAAATTATGGCTCAAAGGTAAAAGTACAATTGAAATTGGAAAAGAACTTGGCATTTCAAAAAATGCTGTGGTTGGAAAAGTTCACCGGTTAGAACTTGCCGCTCGTCCTTCTCCAATTAAACGGGTACAAAAACCTACTACAGCTACAAAACAAAAGGTTGTTAAAAAAGAAATTAAACCTAAAAAAATGACTTTAATGGATTTAAAACTCACTTCTTGCAGATGGCCAATTGGTGACCCTAAGGATGAAGATTTTCACTTTTGTGGGGCCGATACAGTCACGGGAAAACCTTATTGCGCTGAACACTGCAAAGTTGCCTATACTTCATTAAAAGAACTCACTCTTCAAAATGCAAAAGCAAAAAAAGAAAAAGAAGAACAAGAATTGTTAGAAAAGCAAGCTGATGCTCTTTTAAAAGAAGCTGATGAAAAAGAATCTAAAAAAACAAAAGCAACTTCAAAGAAAAAACTTTCATTAGAAGAACAACAATCTTTATGGGAACAACAAGCTGATGCGTTGCTCGCTGCTGCTGACGAAGCTGAAGCACCAAAAAAAAGAGCTAGCTCGAAGAAAAAAGAAACAGCAATCTAAAAAGTTTTTAATCATCTTTTAAGAATAAAATATGGGGAGTGAAACAATGCAACAAGTTAACGTGTCGCATCTAAGAGAAGTTGACTTAGAAAATGATAAGACAAAAAGCATTTGTCTTGTTGATGGCTCTGGATACATTTTTAGAGCATTCTATGCCCTACCC
This sequence comes from Alphaproteobacteria bacterium, assembly GCA_017466695.1. Classification (GTDB taxonomy): domain Bacteria; phylum Pseudomonadota; class Alphaproteobacteria; order CAAHEQ01; family UBA3637; genus RGIG4140. The sequence goes on from JAFTTR010000002.1 coordinate 86,664, forward strand.
CTTATGACACGAGAAGACGGTACACCAGTAAATGCTGTTTACGGTTTTATGAATATGTTGATGAACCTAGTAAGCGAAAATGGGTGTTCTCATATTTTGGTTGTTTTTGATGCTAAGCGTAAAAATTATCGAAATGATATTTATAAAGCTTATAAAGAAAATAGAAAAGAAACCCCACCAGAACTTGTACCTCAGTTTCCCCTTATTCGAGAAGCTAGTGACGTTTTAAACATTCCATGGATTGAAATGGAAGGGTTTGAAGCTGATGACTTAATTGCGTCCTATGCAAAAATTGCAACTGAAAAAGGATGGCATACCACAGTTGTTTCTGCCGATAAAGACTTGATGCAATTAATGAATGATCATGTTTCTCTTTATGATCCAATGAAAAAAAAGATCATCACAAATGAAGATGTCATTAACAAATTTGGTGTTTTGCCAGACAAAGTAACAGATGTTCAATCATTAATGGGCGATAGTACCGATAATATTCCAGGAGCCACTGGCATTGGTCCCAAAACAGCGGCCAGTTTAATCAATGAATTCGGCTCACTTGATACATTACTGAATAATTTATCCCAAGTAAAAAATGAAAAAAGGCGCGCAATTTTAGAAAGAGATAAAGAGCAAATTCTCATTTCTCAAAAACTTGTCACTTTGTGTGACACAGCACCTGTGAACGAGGATTTATCTTTGTATAGAGCTAAAGCACCCGATATTGAAAAGATGAAGCAATTTTTGGTTCAAAATCGCTTTAAAAGTTTGTTAGCAAAAGTTTCTTCTTGGTCAGATGACAGAGTTAAAAATATTCATCTTTTAAATGAAAGCCCTTCCATTTCTTCAAGCGAAAACCTTGTTAAAGATAAGGTTGAATCTATTCCAGTACAGCCCATTGAAAAGAAAGCTATTCTATTTTCTCCCAGAAAATATGAGCTTATTCAAGAAGTAAAAGATCTCGAGCGTTGGATTGAAAAATTAAAAACCGCCTCTGAGTTCGCCATTGATACGGAAACCACCTCTTTAAATATTTTGGAGGCAAAGCTGGTGGGTATTTCTCTTGCTGTTGATGATAAAGCTTGTTATATTCCTGTGCGCCATGGTGGGGAGGAAGAGGAAAATACGGTTGATTTATTCTCTTTTACCTCAGTTGAAAAAAAAGAAAGAGAAAAACAAATTCCTTTAAAAGTTGTTTTAAAAGAACTCCTCCCTTTGTTAAAAGATAAAAACATTAAAAAGATTGGGCATAATTTAAAATATGACCTTCACATTTTGGCAAAAGAAATTGGACCAGCGTTTGATATTATCTCTTATGAAGACACAATGGTTTTGAGTTATGTTTTAAATGGTGTTACCCATGGACATGGAATGGACGAGCTGTCCACGCTTTATTTAAACCATACAACAATTAAATATGAAGAGGTTTGTGGTTCGGGAAAAGAAAAAATAACCTTTGATCAAGTACCACTTGAAAAAGCTTTACTCTATGCAGCTGAAGATGCAGATATTACCTTGGAATTGTATCACCATTTCAAAGAAAAGCTCACAGATGAAAGTCTTAAAAACATCTATTATCATATTGACTTACCTTTGGTTAAAATCTTATTTAGGATGGAAGAAAAAGGCATTCAAATTGACACCTTGCAGTTAAATAATTTGAAGCATTATTTCACACAAGAACTTGCCAACTTAACTCAAAAAATTTATGACCTTGCTGGTGAAGAATTCAACATCAATTCACCTATGCAACTGGGGCAAATCTTGTTTGAAAAAATGGGTCTTCCTGGTGGAAAGAAAGGCACAAAAGGTGGATTTAGTACAGATGTCAAAGTGTTAGAGGCTTTGGCTAGCGAAGGACATGAGATTGCAAAAACAGCTTTAGAATATCGCTCATTTGCTAAGCTTAAAAGCACATATGTAGATGCTTTACTCACTTTAACAGATAAAGAAAATCGAGTTCACACTTCTTATATGCAAACTGTAACAAGCACTGGACGCCTTTCTTCAACAGACCCTAATTTGCAAAATATCCCCATTAAAACAGAGGCAGGAAAAGAAATTAGAAAAGCCTTTGTTGCCAAAAAGGGATATAAGATTATGGCCGCCGACTATTCTCAAATTGAATTAAGATTAATGGCTGACGTTGCTAATATTAAAAATTTAAAAACTTCTTTTATGAATAATGAAGATATTCACGCAAGAACAGCCTCTCAAATTTTCAATGTACCACTAGAAGAAGTCTCAAAAGATTTAAGACGTAACGCTAAAGCGATTAACTTTGGGATTATTTATGGAATGAGCGCCTTCGGCCTTTCGGCTCAATTAGGTATTTCAAGACAAGAGGCTAGTAATTATATCAATGCTTATTTCAAAGAATATCCTGAAATTAAAACGTATATGGAAGAAACCACTCAATTTGCAACCACAAATGGGTACGTCCTCACACCAATGGGACGCAGATGTTACATCCGAGGGATTATGGACCCTAAAATGCGTGGGATTGCTTCACGAGCAGCCATCAATGCTCCCATCCAAGGTGGTGCTGCAGATATCATCAAAATTGCCATGCAAAAAGTAGTTGACCGATTGGCAAAAGAAGATGTGGATGCTTCTTTATTACTCCAAGTTCATGATGAATTGGTGTTAGAAGTCAAAGAGAGTGATACCCAAAAAGTTGCTGAACTTTTAAAAGAAACAATGGAAAATGCTGTTACTCTTTCTGTGCCACTTATTGTTGAAGTTGACACAGCCGATAATTGGAAAGATGCTCATTAACAAATAAAAACTCTTTATTCTCTTTTTTTTACTATAAAGAGAAAGATAATGGCTAACCAGCTGGTTTCTGATTACAAAAAAAAGCAACATAATTTCAATGTTGCTTTTTTATGATAATGCTAAAAGTATGAGCAAATTGTTATTTAATAATCATCATTTGGAACAATTGCTTTTTTGGCCTTTTTAAGTGCCCGTTTTGGACGGCGAGCCATAATATCAGGCACGGCATCTGTGATAATATCATGAACATCTTTTAAATTTTTGGAATAAACGTGATCCCCTTCAGGCACAACACGATATTCGACATGTAAATATCTGTGATTTGAAAGCTGTTCAGCCAACATGGCAACAGATGGTTCAGAAATCAAACTATCCTTTGCCCCTTGAATAATCAACCCTGAGGATGGACATGGAGTTAAGAAATCAAATTGATAGGCATTCGTTGGAGGAGAAACAAAAACAAAACCCTTAATTTCTGGTCTGCGCATCAATAATTGCGCAGCAATCCACGCCCCAAAAGAATACCCTGCAATCCAACAAACATTTGATTCAGAATCAATATTTTGCAACCAGTCTAATGCAATAATTGCATCAGCAAGTTCACCAACCCCTGTTCCATCAACGACACCTTGAGAATTTCCAACACCACGATAATTAAAACGAAGAACGGAAAAACCCATGTTCACAAAGGCTTGAAACATCGCATATGTCACTCGATTGTTCATTGTTCCCCCTTGAGATGGGTGTGGGTGTAAAACTAAAACAAGTGGTGCTCTTGGATTTTCAGATTTATGAAAACGACCTTCTAATCTTCCTGCTGCACCATTAAAAAATACTTCTGCCATAAGAAACCCCCAATTGGATGTGTTAATATTCGTTTATTTTTGAATATATTATAACAAATTTTAATAAAAAGCAATATTTTTTCATTTTTTTTAATATTTTTTATTGACATTTATATTTTTTGAGGCTATAAGTATTTTATCAACGATGGCGGAATAGCTCAGATGGTAGAGCGGTGGAATCATAATCCATGTGTCGGGGGTTCGATCCCCTCTTCCGCTACCAGTTAAAAGACCTTGTAGAAATGCAAGGTCTTTTTTTTATGCATATGAGAATAACCATAGAGGTAGAGGGTGGCATCATAATTCCAAGTGCCCAAGGGTTCTAACCCCTCTTGTGCTACCAGTTAGAAAGGGCCTCGTAGAAATACGAGGTCTTTTTTTTGCTTTTATCCCGTATCAAAGGACAAAATAGCTATAGAGGTAGAGCGGTGGAATCTCAATTCCACCATCTTTTCAACTTCGGCTCACCGCCTTGTTTCAAAGTGGTTCATTGCTTTACGCAGAAAAACAGTTCCCCAAACTGTTTTTCTTTACGCAGTCAAGTGCCCAAGGATTCTAACCCCTCTTGTGCTACCAGTTAGAAAGGGCCTTGTAGAAATACGAGGTCTTTTTTTTATATGTAAGAGAACACCTATAGAGATAGAGGGTAAAATCATAATTCCATGTTGATAAAGTGAATTTTTCTTACTATCTTTCTAATTTTAAATGATAATAAGGAGAATTTTTAAGCAAAGGACGAATATGCGTGTTGAATAGCACTTTTTCTTCCACAGATAAAAACAAAATTTCACTTTCCTTTGCCTCGTCATTATTTTTAATCACTCCATTGCCTTTTAATGTTTTCATAAAATGAAACCAAACAGGCTGCGAATGGATATTATTTTTCATTTTTTTATTAAAAACAACATATTCAAAATATTTTTTTTGTTGAAAATGAGAGAAATTTTTTCTTTGAATAGCGTAACTATCCCCATTCTCACCGTTAAATGGTCCTAATTTATATTTCACAAGAACACCATTATGTGAAAATGTGTTGTATCCCTTTAAAGAAAAATGCTTATTATCATTTTCCGCTTTTTTCATCATCTCGACAAATTCTTTTAACCTATTTGTTAAATAAACCTGATCAGCATCAATTTTCACAACCCATTCGTTTGGTTTAAAAAATTGCAATCCAAATTGATTATACGCTGCTAATGTATTCTCATAAGGAACAGATCCTTTATATCTCTTATCATGAGAAGGAATAACAGCATGAGGATATTCATGAATTTCACAACTGGGCCTTTTTTCACACCACGCATTCATAAAAGCAACAGAGCCATCATCTTTTTCATTTGAATGAATAATAACAATCCTATCAAAAACGCCGTCAATTGAATTTAAACAGGCCTCAATGGTGTTTATTTCATTCTTAACACGTAAATAGGCTGATGCAGGAAATGCTTCTGTTCCCTGCGCATTTATAGAGTTAAAAAATATATAAATTACAACAAATAATAACAACTTCTTAAAGTTTTGCTTTAACACAAAATACCCCCACACTTTTTTAGACAAAACGTTTTGTCCACCTTATTTTATGCCGTATATAACCCCTCTTTAATCAACCCCTCTTCGACACGAATTTGCTTATCCATCTGCAATGCTAAATCAGGGTTATGTGTTGCAATCAATGCCGATAATTTTGTTTCTTTCACTAAATTTAAAAGCGTTTGAAACACACCACTTGCCGTACTAGGGTCCAAATTTCCAGTTGGCTCATCTGCTAATAAAATAGCTGGGTTGTTTGCCAATGCTCTTGCAATGGCAACACGTTGTTGCTCACCCCCTGAAAGTTGCCCTGAGCGATGTTTTAATCGGTGTTTTAATCCCACTAACTCCAGCAATTCTTCAGCTCTTTTTCTAGCAAGTTTTGGCTTTTTCCCTTCAATTAGTTGGGGAAGCATCACATTTTCAAGCGCATTAAAATCTGGCAATAACAAATGGGATTGATAAACAAAACCAATGGCCTTTCGTCTCAAAAGAGTGCGTTCTTTATCTAAGGCATGAGATACATCAACGCCATTTACAAAAATTTCACCACCCGTAGGCGTATCCAACAGCCCTGCAATATGAAGGAGTGTTGATTTTCCAGAACCAGAAGGACCAACAAGAGCCACAATTTCCCCTTTTTGAAGTGTAAAGTTAATATCTTTTAAAACCTCAAGTTTCGTTTCTTTATCGCCATAAAAACGGCTCACATGTTTTAATTCTAAACAAGGATTATTCATATCTTAATGCCTCCACAGGGTCAGTTTTGCTTGCTTTATAAGAAGGATAAAGTGTTGCAAGTAAGGATAAAGCTAAACTCATCACAACAACAAGTGTCACTTCTGTCATATCCACTTTTGCTGGTAGGTGGGAAAGGAAATAAATTTCAGCCGAAAAAAGCTCTCTTCCTGATAATCCTTCTAAAAACGTTTTTATCGCATCAATATTTTCACAAAACAACAAACCAAGAGCAAAACCTGCGAATGTTCCAACAACACCAACGGTTAATCCAGACATTAAGAAAATCCGTTGAATAGCACCACGGCTCATCCCCATTGTACGTAAAACTGCAATATCTTTTGTCTTATCTTGCACAAGCATAATCAGCCCTGAAATCATATTAAAAGCAGCCACAATAATAATGAGCGTTAAAATTAAAAACATAACATTTCGCTCAACTTCAATGGCATTAAAAAAGGCTTGATTTGTATATCTCCAATCATGGATTGTAGCATCTCTTCCAATTTTTGAAAATGCATTTTCTGCAATTTTTTCATAATCGGCGCCTTTGTTTGTAAATACTTCAAGATGAGAAACTTTATCCCCTGTCATGAAGAATTTTTTCGCCTCGTCAAGGGGCATGAAAAGAAAATTGCCGTCATATTCACTCATACCACTATCAAAAGTTCCTAAAACCGTATATGCCTTCATTTTAGGAATTGTGCCAAATGCTGTTATATTTCCTTTAGGTGAAACCAATGATACTTGATCTCCAGCTCTTACCCCTAACCTTCTGGCCAAACGATAACCTAAAATAATTTGGCTATCTAAAAACTCATTGATATCTATGCCTTTATATTTTCCACCTAATAAAGGCCTTTTTTTAAAATCCTCAAGACTCATCCCTCTAACCATAACCCCAGCTGAGGCCATATCAGAGGAAAGCATAACCTGCCCATCCACCACAGGTACAACATGGGTAATATCTTTAATGGATTGCATTGTTTTAGCCTTTTCTTCGCCATCAGACAAATATGGACCATAAGAGGGATAAACTCCTAATTGCCCATTAATACCAAGAACACGACTTAAAAGCTCTTCTTTAAACCCATTCATCACACTCATTACAATAATAAGCGTTGCAACACCTAACATAATCCCTAAAAATGAAAACCCTGCAATAACAGAGACAAAGCCGGTTCTTTTTCTAGACTTTAAGTAGCGAAAAGATAACATTCTTTCTGTTTTTGAAAACATATTTTAACCCCTTTAAAAAAAACTAAGTTAGAAAGTACAAAACTTTTTCTTAAAAATCAAGTTTTAAATTAATCTCTTAAATGTGTTCTCAAATCTGTATACAAACGTAACACTTTATTTTCTGGAACATGGGACACCCTCTTTTGTGGAGTACAACTTTCAATCAAAAAACGCCATGTATTAATCTTTAAATCTGCTAACAAATAATCTAAACGTTCCTTCATCATCCCCCCTTCTCTTATAATATATCCCCTTAACATGTCACTTTGTGTATCAGATAGATATTTTTTAATCTGCTCATCACTCGCATAAGGATAAGGTCGATTTAAGATTTTTTTTTGCTTTTGAGGAAAATATTCTTGCCATTCGATTGGAAAATCAACATGTCGGTATTCTTTTAAAAAATCAGTCAGTGTACGTGTCAGAAAATAATGCAACCTTAAAACTTCAGGTTTTTGCGCAAAAACAGAGGGCCTTAAAGCTCCTTCAGCACGGGCCGGATATGCGTATAAAAATGTCATTTTAACATTATAGACACGCTTATCTTTACAAACCATATCGAATAAAAAAGGCAATTTAAGTTGATAATATTCAACTTTATGTATTCGTTTTGGCACACCGACCTCCTTTAGGATATATATCACATTTTCAGCACACTCTCAATAAAAAGTTTACTTTTTTTTGACTTATGTGATATAATAAAGTATGCGTTATATATTGTTATTTATTTGTATCATCTTCTTTGGAACAACCCCTGCTTTTTCAAAAGCATCTTATGGGAGAGCTGATAGCCGTGCTTATCGTGTCCCAACACAATACAATGATAATTTAGATGAACTTGTAGTCTATTTGATTAAACCCTTCGAAAAAAACGAAGAACTCAAAGCAAGAGTTCTTTTTGCATGGATTGTTTATCACATCCAATATGATGATTACGAATTTAAAACACAGTATGAATGGTCAAGGGATAAAAAAGACATCACATGTAAAAAGGGTCTTTGTATGCGTCAAACACCTCAAGATACATTTAAAATCAGAAGTGGTGTCTGCAGACACTTTGCAGATCTTTTTCATTACATGGCCTCCAAAGCAGGCTTAAAGTCTGAAATTATTTTAGGCATCTCACAAGGGCAAGGCCACGCTTGGAATGCTGTTTTCGTTAATAAAAAATGGCATCTTTTGGATACCACATGGGCTGCGCAATCGAAAAATGCTTTCATTGGAATAAAAAACGACAGAGCTTATAAAAGAGCAAAAGAAATCAGAGAAAGAAAAGCAAAATCCAATCGAATTAAAGGATCAAAAAAAATTAATGAACAATGGTTTTTCCCAAATCCCAAAAAATTCTATCAAACACATAAGCCTCATGATGAAAAATGGTCTCTTATAAAATAAAAGACTGCCTCTCTTTTTTGTTAACTATATACACCATATAGACTTTGAAACATAATTGTCATAAAAAAAAGGGAAGTTTTTTCTTGACAGGCAAAATATTTTCATTTAAAATCTTGTTAGTTTTTTTAATGAAAGGACAAAAAAATGATTAAATCTGAACTCGTTACAAAATTAGCAGAACAAACAAACTTAACAAAAACAGATGCTGAAAACATCGTCACAACTGTTTTTAGAGAAATCACAAAAGCTCTTGTTAAAGGCAATCGTGTTGAATTGCGTGGCTTTGGTGTTTTATCTGTTAGAGAACGTAAACCTCGTGTTGGTCGCAACCCAAAAACAGGTGAAAAAGTTGATGTTGCTTCAAAGAAAGTTCCTTTCTTCAAAGCAGGTAAATCAATTAACGAAGCTCTTAATAAAAAGAAATAGGATTTAAATGAACTGGCTCAGTCGTCTTACACGTCCAACTGTTAAAAAAGCAGCTACGCAAAAAGATATTCCAAACAATTATTGGGATCGTTGTCCTGATTGTGGGGCCATGCTCTTTCATGCTGAAATTGAAAAGGCTGATTTTGTATGTCCTTATTGCGATCATCACTTTCGTTTACCAATCTTAAAACGTCTTGAAATGCTTTTTGACAGAGGCGAATATACGCTGATTCAACTGCCCAAAGTGAAAGAGGACCCACTTAAATTTGCAGATCTTGAAAAATACACAGATAGACTAAAAAAAGCCAGAAAAAAAACAAAGCATGAAGATGCTATCGTTGTTGCACATGGGCACATTGGTGGGCACGCTAGTGTTGTTGGTGTTTTTGACTTCTCTTTCATGGGTGGTTCGATGGGAACTGCTGTGGGGGAAGCTATTATTACAGCATCCCAACTTGCATTATTACAAGAAGCAGCACTCATTCTTGTTCCTGCTTCTGGTGGTGCTCGTATGCAAGAAGGAATGCTTTCTTTGATGCAAATGGCCAGAACAACAATCGCTGTTAAAAAGTTAAAGGCAAAACGTCTTCCTTACATTACCATTTTATCCGATCCAACAATGGGTGGGGTAACAGCCTCTTTTGCAATGTTGGGGGACGTTGCCTTTGCTGAACCAGGGGCAGCCATTGGTTTTGCTGGCAAACGTGTGATTGAGCAAATTGTTCGTGAAAAGTTACCTTCAAACTTTCAACAAGCCAGCTACTTGTTAGAGCATGGCATGATTGATCAAGTCGTGCACAGAAAAGAGCTTAAAAATGCAATTTCAAATATCCTAAATTTGTTGCACAAACATTAAAAATCATATTGACCCATTAAAAAAGAACACTTATATTACTCTTATCACAAAAAAAAGGAGTTTATATGAAAAAAGTGCTATTTTTTAATGGGGATAATATTTTATTAGATTATCTACATACACATCCCTCCCCTCATTTTGAACCAGTTGTTTTTAAAGAATCTTTAAACCATATTCCTCTATCGTTATTAGAAGAATATAAAGATATTGAAGCTCTTTCAATCTTTGTGCATTCTGAATCCTTAAGTACCGAACGATTAGATTATTTTAAAAATTTAAAAATCATTGCAACCAGATCAACAGGATTTAACCACATTGATTTAAAATATTGCAAAAAAAGGAATATCAGCGTTGTCAATGTCCCAAGATATGGCGAATCCACCGTTGCCGAATTTGCCTTTGGAATGTTATTAAACTTAACAAGACACATTATTCAAGGTAGAAATGGCATGGCACACAACCATGTGGACATTCCAAGTTATATGGGCTTTGATTTAATGGGCAAAACATTAGGCGTGGTAGGAACGGGCTCCATTGGTCAGCATATGATACAAATCGCAAAAGGGTTTCAAATGAATGTGGTTGCTTTTGATTTATACCCCAAAAAAGAATTAAAAGACCTTTATGTTAAAACCTTGGATGAATTGTATAAAAAAAGTGATATCATCTCTTTGCACGTTCCTTCAACAAAAGAAAATTATCATTTATTAGATGAAAAGGCCTTTAAGAAAATGAAAAAAGGCGTTATCATTATCAACACAGCAAGAGGAGACTTAATTGATACACAAGCTCTTTATGGAGCTTTAAAAACAGATCAAGTAGGAGGTGCCGGACTGGATGTGCTTGAAAATGAAGATTTCCTCATTCATGATGATATTGAAACGAGTAACCTATTTAAAGATAAGGACTTTTTGTTAGATTCAGCCTTAAATTTAAAGCTCTTACAATTTAAAAATGTGATTGCAACACCCCACATTGCGTTTAATTCTATTGACGCTGTTAATCGAATTAACCAAACAACGTGTGAAAATATGGTTGCCTTTTTTGAGGGTTCACCTCAAAATCTGGTTTCAAAATAATCTAAAATATCGCCCCTTTCATTGGAGAGGGGCTTTTTAAATTTATTTTATACTTACTGACGTTAAGAAGATTGGATATTTTGTATCCTTAGATTGTATTTATTCTCTTGATTTTAAAAGATTTTTAATTTTTTCAAATAAAAGTGTTGCTAAATATCCAAATAAAACAGATAAAACAACAGCAAAAACAACCATCACATCTCCCTTTTCGTTCAAAGGCGCATAAAGTGTAATCAATTTTCTGGCTAAAAGAAGAGCCATAGCAGATAAAAGATACGCATTTAAAAGATATTTTTTCCCCATTGAAATAAAATGCAAAAAAGCCCTTTTTCTTGATGATATTTTTTTTACATAAAAAAATGATTCAATGGTCTTTTAACTGGTTTTCTAGTTATAAAAAAACACCCTTGCTGATTAAGCAAGGGTGTCTTTTTAATCAAGTTTTTTAAGAATTAATCAAATCTAAGAAGGTTTGCTTTAATGGCATATTGCAAGTAATCATTTCTTGCGCATTCACAATATCCATTAATTCACGTTCACCTTTGAAGTTAGAAATATACCCCCCAGCTTCTTTGATTAACAAAGAACCAACGGCAATATCCCACAATTTAAACCGTGTTGCAATATCAGCATCAAATTGCCCAGCAGCAACACTTGCCAAAGCCATGGTTGTGCTTCCATTATAACGCACAGAAGCCACTTCTTTAATCACTTTGTCAATAACTTGACGATTTCTTGTCGAGTTATACCCATTACTACCAATCAATGAGCAACTCAAATCGTTACGCCCAGACACACGCAAACGCACATTGCCTGTTGGTGTCATTAAAAAGCTACCACGACCCTTTTCAGCATAATACAATTCATTTGTAACTGGATTGAATGAAACGCCTGCTAAAACATCATCACCTTCCATCACTGCAACTGAAATTGAAAAACAAGGAAGCGCATGTAAAAAGTTTGTTGTCCCATCAATTGGATCAATAATCCAATAATAAGAACACCCATTTTTAGGTTCAATCCGTTCACTTTCTTCCGTAATAAAACCAAAATCTGGCTTATCAGTGCTTAACTGCTCAATCAATGTTTTTTCGGCCATCATATCAGCGTTGGAAACAAAATCCCCAGGACCTTTACGGGAAACTTGTAAACTTGAAACTTCACCAAAGTCACGGAGCATTCTGCGCCCTGCTTTTCTGACAGCACGTACCATAATTGTCATCAAAGGTGACAAAGAATCAAGCATAATTTCTTCCCTTGTTTTGGGGCGTTCTCTGCGTTCTGCCTGCTTACGTGGTGTGATACGTCTTTTTTCAGTAATGGTTGCCATTATTTTGCCCTTTCAACATAGGAACAATCAGCTGTTGCAACAACAATCTTTTCCCCTGTTGTAACAAAAGGTGGAATGCTTGTTCTTAATCCATTATCTAAAATAGCTGGCTTATAAGAAGTTGTAACTGTTTGGCCTTTCAAATAAGGTTCTGTTTCAACAACTTCACAAACAACGTGTAAAGGCAATTCAATACCCACAACTTTACCTTCAATTGTGTTAGCCACAACTTCCATATTATCTTGCAAGAAAGCAACGCCCTCACCCATCAAATCGGCTGGGATTTCAATTTGATCATATGTTTCTTTATTCATAAAATAAAGGGTATCTCCTTCACGATAAAGGTATTGGCAATCAATATTTTCGGATGTTAATTTTTCAATGGTGTCTTCCGTTCTGAAACGTTCATTTGTTTTGTTCCCACTGGCTAAGTCACGCATTTCAACTTGCATGAAAGCACCACCTTTACCAGGCTTTGTTACTTGTGTTTTCATCACTGTCCATTGTTTTCCATTATGTTCAATAATCCAACCGGGTCTAATATTGTTTGCTTGTGTTTTCATGCATTTTCCTTTTCACTATGTTAAAAATCTCATTCACCAAATGTGAATTTCGTTTATTTTACAAAAAAAAAGTTTATTTTTCAAGTAAAAAATCATTTCCCCTCAAAAGAAAAAACCAAGACCCGAATAATACCAGCCAAATCCTTACGTTCTTCAAGTAAAGTATAGCCTTTATCTTTCATCAATGCGATAACTGATTTTTCTTGTCCTTTCCCAATTTCAAAAAAAATCTTCCCCCCTGGTGTTAATAAATGTTTTAAGCTATGAGCTAAACTTCTATAAGCATCTAATCCGTCTATTCCACCATCCAAAGCAAGCAAGGGGTCATAATAACGCACATTTTCTTCTAAATTTTCAATCTCTTTTGTTGGGATATAAGGTGGATTGGATACAATCACATCAAACACAGGCAAATCATTGATAAAATCTTTTGAAAATAGGTCCTTTTTAAAAAAAGAGGCATTATAATCTAAACCATTTTCTTTAGCAATCTGAAGAGCTTTATCTGAAATATCAACCCCAATCCCTTTGGCATTTTTGTATTCGTATAACAAAGAAATCAATAAACACCCAGACCCTGTACCAATATCCAAAATTGAAAGAGGCGCTTCTTTATCTTTAAAATAAGAAAGCACACTTTCAATAATCGTTTCAGAATCAGATCGTGGATCTAAAACATCTTTTGTAACCTTAAAATCCAAAGCCCAAAAGCCTCGTTCTCCTACAATTTTTGACACAGGCTCCTTCTTTTGAATGCGTTTAACAAAATCGTCCACATCACAAGAGGTGATTTCTTTTTGTTGCCTTTCATAGGCCTCAACAAAAAATAAAGCATCAAGATAAGGGGTTGTTGATATCCCTTGTAAACGAGCTTCAATCTCTTTAACAAGTTTATTCAATTTCTGCCAACCTTGCCATTTGATCTTCAAAAACAAGTGCTTCAATAAATTCATCCAATCCAGCACCTGAGATAACTTCAGTTAATTGGTAAGACGTCTTATTGATACGGTGATCTGTAACACGTCCTTGTGGATAGTTATACGTTCTGATACGTTCAGACCGATCCCCAGACCCTACTTGGGTTTTTCTGTTTTGAGAGCGTTCCTTATCCAAGGCCTGGCGTTGCATATCATAAAGCGCTGTTCTCAAACGCATCATAGCTTTGTCTTTATTCTTAAATTGAGAGCGTTCTTCCTGACATTCAACAGCAATCCCTGTTGGTTTATGCACAATACGAATGGCACTATCTGTCTTATTAACGTGTTGTCCACCAGCACCAGAGGCACGACAAGTGGTAATTTCTAAATCAGCTTCATTAATTTCAACATCAACCTCTTGCGCTTCTGGCAATACAGCAACCGTTGCAGCCGAAGTATGCACACGCCCCCCTGATTCTGTTTCAGGAACACGTTGCACACGGTGTGCCCCTGATTCAAATTTAAGACGGGCAAACACAGCGTTACCAGAAATTTGGGCAACAGCTTCCTTATAACCACCAAGACCTGTTTCATTTAATGAAAGCACCTCAAAACGCCACCCTTTCATAGAGGCATAGCGCTCATACATACGGAACAATTCAGCCCCAAAAAGGGCTGCTTCTTCCCCACCGGTACCAGCTCTAACTTCTAAAATAACGTTCCTGTCATCAGCTTCATCTTTTGGCAATAAGAGAATCTGAATTTGCTTTTCTAGTTCACTAATCCCTTCTTTTAAAGCATAAAATTCCTCATTTGCCATTTCCTTCATTTCTACATCCAAACTTTCATCTTGAAGCATCATTTCTGCATCAAGAAGGTCTTGCTTCATCTTTTTATATTGAAGCCCTGCTTTGTTCACTTCTTCCAAAGAGCTTAATTCTTTCGAAAGTTTCACAAATTCGTCACTTGAAAGCTCTTGTGATAAAAGGGCTGTAACTTCTTCATATCTTGAAATAATTGGATCTAATTTTTGTTCAAAATTCATCTTTTTCTCCATATAAAAAAGCACTCTACTTTATTAAAAGTAAAGAGTGCTTTTTTGTTCTTTTGCTAATTTTCATAAGCGTCAACTGTTAACTCAACATCTTTTAAAATATGGCCTTTTCGACCTAAAACTTTTTTAAACTCTCCATCAATATAAACAGATAAAGCCCCTGCGTTACCTGTACGTAAGCGATAATCTTGCGCATCTAACGGTGGGTTATAACTATCTCCTTCTTGCAACACTTTACTTAGCAACACTTTATCTAATTGCTTCACCTCAACCCAAACTTTGCTCGTTGCTTTAATGGAAAGACGAGCCCCCTCTTTTAAACCATAAACGGTTGGAGCAGGCTTTTCTTCTGCTATAGTTTGCTTTTCTTTTACCTCTTGAGAAGGTGTTCCCGTTGGAATTAAGGCTTTTAATTCTTTTGAAAGAGCTTTTGTATCCACCTGAGAAGGCTTTATTTCTTGAACCAAGCTATCACTCATCACTGGAGCAGATAAAACCTTTTCTTCTTTTGTTGAAAGACTTTTTGTTTCTTCCTGCGCTACTTCATTTTGTGTTTTTTCTTCTGGAGTTGTTTGAGAAGTTAACGTACTGTCCTTTTGTTCACTCACAGCTGATTTTAAAGTTTCATCAACTTCTTTATTTGAACAAAAGTAGCTTCCAAATCCAAACAAAAAAACAACCACAATCAAAGACAATAAAAACCTTTTTGTCGGAACAACATTTTTATCCGAAACGGTCAACGGTTCAGCTTGACTTTCTTTTAAATGAGAGGTTTCATGATGGAATTTTTTTGTCATTAAATTGGCATCTAACCCCAAATAAGAGGCATAGCTTCTTAAAAATCCAGCCCCATAAACAAGCGCTGGGAAAGAAGCATAATCCCCTTCTTCAAGGGCTTGTAAAAAACTTTCTCTAATACAAAGTGTTTGCGCAATTTCTGAAAGTTCCAAACCCTTTTCTTCTCTTGTGTTCTTAAGCACATCCCCCAAAGGCAAATCAAGCGCTAAAACAGTTTGAACAGGGAAAACTTCTTCTTCAATTTCAGAAGTTTCAATCTCTTCATTTTCTTTCATCATTTAATTCCTTTATAAAATAAGTATGGTTATTTATACCTGTTTTTTTTAAAAATGTCTACTACTATTTCAAATGGAGCCATATAAAAACAAGAATGGCCGCACTTCCAAGGGCTGGGCCAAAGGGCCCCACCTTTCGTTTATATAAAATAGCTTCAATCAAAAAGAATACAAAAGAAAGCACAAGCGTTATACTTAGACCAATCAGACCAAACCACGCTCCAAGTGCTGTGAGCATCTTAGCATCCCCTGCCCCAAACTCTGCTTTTTTTACCGTACTAAGCATTACAACGGATATAATTGAGACAAAATATCCGTACCAAGCCCCAATTAAACTTTCCACCATTGAAAGAGGCGTATTTAGGCAATAAACATACGTAAACCCCAGCACCAATAAGGGAATAGTAAAAAAGTCTGGCAATAAGTAGTACATCCGATCTACACTCATCAGCAATAAGACCATATATATGAAAGCACAGGCTAAATAAAATGAAGCCCCTCCCAACAAATAATGACAAATCACATATAAAAAAGCAGTTGAAAGACCAAAAAAGAATGAAACTTTAAAAAATTTTTTCCAAAGCGCTTTTAAACGCTGATTCTTTGCTTCATCCTTACTTTTTGTCACACAAGGTTTATGCCACATTTGAACCAAAACAAGCCCAGGATCTGCTGGTAAAATCTTCCCAAATCGGCTTGCAATAGCAGGGATAAAACACCCCATCAAAAACCCAATCATCCCAGATAAAAACATAAAAAAACTCCCCTTATAAATTCTTTTTCTTAGAAAATATGCGTCAAAATAAAAAAATAATCAATCATTTTTTATTGATAAAATCTTTTTTTCATATTAGAATAAACAAACAACTTAACATAAGGAGAAGAATAATGATTAGAGATGATTTAAAAAAAGCATTGGTTGAAGCTTTAAAAGCAAAAGATGAAACAAAAGTTGCAACCATTCGGTTGATTAACGCAGCTATCAAAGATAAAGACATTGAAGCACGCCCCAAAGGAAACTTGGACGGCATTGATGACACAGCTATTTTAAACCTGCTCATGAGTATGGTCAAACAACGCAATGAAAGCATCAGCATGTATCAAAAAGGTGGTCGCAGCGATTTGGCTCAAAAAGAACAAGCTGAAATTGACATCATCAGTCTTTTTCTTCCAAAACAAATGTCTACAGAAGAAGTAAGTGCTGCTATTGATACTCTTATTCAAGAAACAGGTGCAACAAGCATTAAAGACATGGGCAAAGTCATGGGCGCTTTAAAGGCAAAATACGCTGGAAAAATGGATTTTGCAGCAGCCTCAGCTTTAATCAAATCAAAACTTGGCGCTTAAAAAAAGGTAACAGGGTATGAGCTTTCCACCAGCGTTTTTAGATGAAATAAAAGAGCGTGTAAGTGTTTCATCTATTATCGGACGCAAAATAAAACTCACCAAAAAGGGACGTGAGTTTTTAGGCTTGTGCCCTTTTCATCATGAAAAAACCCCCTCTTTCACC
Source organism: Alphaproteobacteria bacterium (assembly GCA_017466695.1). GTDB lineage: Bacteria > Pseudomonadota > Alphaproteobacteria > CAAHEQ01 > UBA3637 > RGIG4140. The sequence goes on from JAFTTR010000002.1 coordinate 103,991, forward strand.
ATCAATGATGAAAAAGGTTTTTATCATTGTTTTGGTTGTGGGGCACATGGGAATGTGATTAACTTTTTAACCGATTGTGAAAAGATGCCCTTTTTAGAAGCTGTTGAGCATTTAGCCAACTTAGCTGGACTTAAAATGCCCGATCAAAAGCCTCAAAATCAAGCACAAGAAAATCGCTTTAATACCTTGATTGAAATTATGGAAAAGGCGTGTCTTTTTTTTCAAAAAAACTTATTTTCTCCAGCCGGCGAACAAGCCAGAGAGTACTTAAAAAACAGAGGTATAACTGGAGAAATTGCAAAACAGTTTCGTTTAGGCTACGCACCCAGTGGCTCTCAGCTCACCCCTTTATTAAAGGAGACAAATGTTTCTTTTGCCTTAGCGCAAGAACTGGGGCTGATTGCTAAAAACCAAGGCAGAGAGGGGTATCACGATTATTTTTACGACAGAGTTATGTTCCCTATTTTAGATAGACGTAAGCGTGTGATTGGTTTTGGCGGGCGTCTCATGCGAAAAGGCGAACCAAAATATCTTAACTCACCAGATACAGCTCTTTTTCATAAAGGAGAGCAACTTTATGCCCTTCCAAACGCACTTGAAACAATTAGAAAATCAAACAATGCCATTATTGTAGAAGGGTATATGGATGTTATTTCCCTTCATAGCGCCGGCTTTACAAACGCTGTTGCGCCTTTGGGAACAGCATTTACCGAAAACCAACTTCAATTACTTTGGAAAGAGTGTGACGAGCCTATTATCTGTTTTGACGGAGATAAGGCTGGTAGGAAAGCCTCTTCAAGAGCATTGCTTCGAGCCCTACCCTTATTAAAAGCTGGCAAATCACTTCAATTTGTGTTTCTTCCAGACCCTTTTGATCCAGACGATATGATTCGGAAAAAATCGCCTGAAGCTTTTAAAAATATGTTGGACCACCCCAAAAGTCTTTTTTACGCTCTTTGGAATATGTTACTTGAAAACAGGTCGGTTGACACCCCTGAGCGTATGGCAAAACTTGAAAAAGAAGCCCTTGAATTAATTGAAAAAATACAAGATGAGCGCATTCAAGTTTACTATACAAAAGAAGTGAAAAAACAGCTTTGGCAATTGGGAAGAGAAAAGAAAAAATCTCCCCTTTCTTTTAACGAGGCACAAAGCATTTTAAAACCACAGAAAAACACCATTGAAGGACGAATGCTTCTTGCCTATTTGATTTGTTATCCTAAAATTGCTCAAAATTTCATTGAAGAAATTGCCTCCATTAATTTGCATGAAAATATGCTTCAAAATATAAAAGAAAAGGTTTTAGAAAAACTCTTTGAAAACCCAGAAATTAGCTCTAATGAATTACAATCATTTGTTTTTGAAGACTTTGAAGGAATTAAATTATCCGAAATGGAAATGCTTCAAAAAGCCTCAAAAGCTCCTGATGAAGTCATTAAAGATATTGAGCATTGGTTACACATCTATCAAGTACGATCTTTGGAAGAAGAATGCCAACGAAAAGTTATGGAATTTAATGAAACCGGTAACGAATCGCTTTGGGCTGAAATTCAGTCGATTAAAAATGAACTTTCTCTTCTTTTAAATCCTGAATAAATCTCTTTGTTTTTCAAAGAAAAAAATAAAAAAAATAAAAATCTTCTTTTAAAGATAAAAATAGTTGACAGGGGCATAAAAAAATCGTATATTAGCCCCAAATTATTTTCAATATTTTTTATTATGGTGTTGCCTTATGACCTCTCTTTCAGATAATCAACAATTATCCAAAAGCCGTTCAGCCACAACTCAAGAGTCCAAAGCTTCAATGAAAAAATTAATTGAAAAAGGGAAAGAACGTGGCTTTGTCTCACTCAATGAATTGAAAAAATGTATCCCTGCTGATGCCCATAATGAAGAATCAATGGAATTGATTATTTCTTCTTTCACCGATATGGGGATTAACATTATCGATGGAACTGAAGATTTAACCGATTTAACTGAAAGCTTAACGGAACAAAAATCTTTAACTCCTTCTCAATCAGATGAGGATGCCCCTGCTGAGGTGGATACTGGCAATCGCGTAAATGACCCTGTTCGCCTTTATTTAAGAGAAATGGGGGCTGTTGAACTCCTCTCTCGTGAAGGGGAAATTGCTATTGCAAAGCGAATCGCAGCCGGTATTGATGTGATGATGACCGGTCTAAGTGAAAGTTCCTTAACAATGCGAGCTCTTTCTACTTGGCATCAAAAATTAAATGATGGCACCATGTTCTTGCGTGAAATTATTGATTTGGAATCTTCCATTGAATCAACAAAAGATGGCGTCCAAAAAGAAGAAGATTTGCACCTTGAATTATCAAAGATTGAAAAAACAGAAGCTCTTTTGCAAAGTGAAAAAGCAAAAGCTGCCTCTGTTAAAGTTGCACCAGTTCCTCAAAAATTAGAGGACGAGGAAGAAGAGGACTTTGATGATGAGCCTGTTCAAGATGATTATGAAGAAGATAAAGACGATTTAACAGAAGACGAACCTCTTATTGATGAACCAGAAGAAAAACGCACCTCTTCTTTAGACGAAGACGAAGATGATGAGGACTACGCTGACGGCGCAATGAGTATTGGACAGATGGAAGAGTCCTTATTACCTCAAACAATTGAAACTTTAACAGCAATTGAAGAACTCAACATTGAGTTTGAAAAAGTTAAACAAGAAAAAATGGCCGCCTTCATTGCGAATAAACCATTACCTCGTGCTGTTGAAAAGCGTTATATTGAGCTCAGACGTGAAATTACAACAAAATTAAAAAGTATTTGTTTAAATCCTTTGCGCATTGAAGAATTAATCAACGAACTCAATGACTTCAACCAACGCTTATTAATGTTAGAAGGTCGTTTGTTACGCTTAGCCACTTCTTCAAAAATTGAACGTGAAGAATTTTTAGACGCCTATCAAAACAGTGAAGTTGATCCAAAATGGGTGAACAAGGCAGAACGTAAACAATCCAAAAACTGGCAAATGTTTATCGAAAGATATAAACCTGAAATTATTGATATTCGTTCAGCTATTCAAGACGTTGTTGAAGAAGTCTGTATGCCAATTTCTGAATATCGTAGAATTGTCTCAACTGTTAAAAAAGGCCGTCAAGAAACAAATAAAGCAAAACAAGAAATGATCGAAGCAAACCTTCGTTTGGTGATTTCAATTTCTAAAAAATACACTAATAGAGGACTTCAATTCCTTGATTTAATTCAAGAAGGAAACATTGGTTTGATGAAGGCAGTTGATAAATTTGAATATCAACGAGGCTATAAATTTTCAACCTATGCCACTTGGTGGATTCGTCAATCCATTACACGGGCCATTGCCGACCAAGCAAGAACCATTCGTATCCCTGTCCATATGATTGAAACCATCAATAAAATGCTCAAAACGGGTCGTCAAATGATGCTTGAAACTGGTCACGAACCAACACCTGAAGAATTGGCACCTCGCATTAACTTATCCGTTGAAAAGATTAAAAAAGTTCTTAAAATTGCAAAAGAACCTATTTCGCTTGAAACACCAGTTGGTGATGAAGAAGATTCACATTTAGGCGATTTCATTGAAGATAAAAACACAATCCAACCATTGGAAGCGGCAATTCAAACGAACTTGCGTCAATCTTGCACAGCTGTGTTATCAACACTCTCCCCTCGTGAAGAACGTGTCCTTCGTATGCGTTTTGGTATTGGGATGAATTCTGATCACACATTGGAAGAAGTTGGTCTTCAATTTGCTGTGACCCGTGAACGTATTCGTCAAATTGAAGCAAAAGCCTTGCGTAAACTCAAACACCCAAGTCGTTCAAGAAAATTACGCAGCTTCTTAGAAGAAGGATAAGTTTTTAATCATTAACATTCATAAAGACAAAGAACCCATCTTTTTAGATGGGTTTTCTTATTGCAAAAGCAAAACAAGTGTGAGAACGTTGCACACAGATATAAACCGGCGCAAGGGTCTGAGCTGGCGCATGGTGTGTGAGCTGGCGTGTGGGGGTGAGCTGGCGCATGGTGTGTGAGTTGGCGTGTAGGTCTGAGCTATATCAAAAACATAAAATCCACGCAGTGGCTACTGTCTTTTAAAGCAAAATGTCAAAAAGAAAAAGGGGTAAATAAAAAAATGCTTACAAAAAAAAGAGAGGTTACCCCCCTCTTTTTTATATATGCTCTAACCTTTTCACAAACTGATTGCTTTTTAGCGTTATTTAAAAGCAATCGTTTTTAAGAAAAGTGAAACCTTTTTAGGCTCTGTTATTTACGGATCCGTTCAAAATCACTTAAACATTTTTGCCACTCATACAGTGTTTTTTGCATCCCAAGTTTTTTAGCATTATAGGCTTGCCCCACAAGTTGAGAAGAACTCGACATCCCAGAAACATACCCAACATATTCAGCATCTTGCTTGTTTGCATCCGTGCTAATTAAATAAAAAGCTTTTGTTTGATATTTATTTTCAACAACCTGCATATCAATAACCGTCCCAAGCGTGTTATCACCCTCTACAAATGATGCATGTGAGGGAATAATATCATCCTTACACCCAGATAGAATCAGCCCTGAAAAAGCACATAACGCCATTAATTCATTTTTCATACATATCCTCCATTATAAATGGTAAAAAAATATATCATAAAACAAAATAATTGTCAATTTTTTTAAAAAAACACAGAATAAAACAAAAAAGGGAAAGAAAATAAAACTTCTTTCCCTTTCAAATAATATAAAAAAGAACTATCTAATTTTGATATGTAATTCTCTTAATTGCTTTTCAGTTACCTCGGCAGGCGCTTTCATCAACAAATCAAGCCCTTGTTGTGTGAGTGGGAAGGCAATCACTTCTCTGATATAATCTTCATCTGTCAACAACATAACCAAACGGTCAATACCAAAAGCACACCCACCGTGTGGAGGAGCGCCAAATTTAAAGGCATTGAGAAGACCGGAAAACTTTTGTTCCACCACTTCTGGACCATAACCTGCAATTTCAAATGCTTTGTACATCACATCTGGTCTGTGGTTACGAATAGCACCTGACAAAATTTCATACCCATTACAAACCATATCAAATTGATAAGCCATAATTTCAAGTGGGTCTTTGCTGGTCAAAGAATCCATTTCCCCTTGAGGCATTGAGAATGGGTTGTGTGAAAATTCAGGAGCGCCTGTTTCTTCATTCAACTCATACATTGGGAAATCAACAATCCAACAGAATTTGAATGCATCTTTTTCAATCAAATCCAACTCTGTGCCCAATTTTGTACGAACAGCACCAGTAAATTTGACAACCTTGTCCCCTTTACCAGAAACAAAAAAGACGCTATCTCCCACAGTTGCACCTGTGATGTCTTTTAACATTTGAATACGATCATCATCTAAATTCTTGGCGATTGGGCCTTTATTCCCATCTTCAGCAAATGAAATATAACCAAGTCCACCAAAGCCCTCAGCTCTTGCATATTCGTTTAATTTATCAAACCAAGAGCGTGGGCGCATAGCTGTATTAGGTGTTTTTATCGCTCTGACAAAGCCACCATTTGCAACTTGCCCAGCAAATAACCCAAAACTTGAACCATCAAATACTTTTGAAACATCTTTAATCAAAAGAGGGTTGCGTAAATCTGGCTTATCCGTCCCATATGTAAGCATAGATTCTAAATATGGAATATGCACAAAAGGAGCTGGTGTGATTTTTGCATTTGGCGCAAATTCATCAAATAAGCCATGAATAATTGGTTCAACAGTTGCAAAAATTTCATCTTGTGTAACAAAAGACATTTCAATATCTAATTGATAAAATTCCCCTGGGGATCTGTCAGCTCTTGCATCTTCATCTCTAAAACAAGGAGCTACTTGGAAGTATCTATCAAAACCTGACACCATGAGTAATTGTTTGAATTGTTGTGGTGCTTGAGGCAAAGCGTAAAACTTGCCATGATGCAAACGAGAAGGAACCAAAAAGTCACGAGCGCCTTCTGGGGAGGACGCTGTCAAAATAGGTGTTTGAAATTCACTAAATCCAGCTTTCCACATCCTTTCACGAATAGAGCGCACAAAAGCATTGCGAAGCAAAATATTTGCATGTGGTTTTTCACGTCTTAAATCTAAAAAGCGATAAGTGAGACGTTGTTCTTCTGACAAATCAGAAGTATCTGCCACAACCTGCATTGGAAGGACTTCAGCTTCTGATAAAACTTCAACTGCTTGAACTTGAACTTCGATTTCCCCTGTTGGCATTTTAGGGTTGACTGTTTCCTTAGCACGTAACACCACTTTCCCATCAATTTTGACAACAGATTCAGGGCGCACCTTTTCCAACACTTTAAAACAATCGCTAGATGTATCAAGAACACATTGTGTAATCCCATAATTATCACGTAAATCCACAAACAATAAATTACCGTGATCCCGTTTACGATGGACCCAACCTGACAATCTAACTGTTTGAGCTTCATGCTCAGCTCTCAAAGCGCCGCATGTATGTGTTCTATATTGATGCATATTCTTCTCCTTAAATCAAATATCAATAAACCTGATAAAAATACAAAATTTTATAAAAAAAAGCAAGAAGTATTCTTCTTTAAGTACATATTTTTAACGAAATAGCTTTGTTATGAAAAAAGTGGCCCAGCAATCTGCATTGTTTTATGCATTAAAAGGGTGAAATAGGCTTCAACCCCTGCCCAGCCTTTGATGGAATAACAAAACACCATACCATATTTTAAAAAGAGAATCCCTGGTAAAAAACAGATAGTAAAAATATATCCTGCAACCCTAAAATCTGTTTGCTTAGGGTGAATGGACAAACAACTCACAATGAAGTTATACCCTAAGAAAATCCCCAACATAGAGAGGTAAAATTCAGGCACTTTCCCAGCAAAGGCAACATAAAGGGGCGTCAAAAGAACCAAAACAAACCAAAATGTTGGGAAAAAATAAGGCGCAAGAGCGATCATCCAATTCCCCTTCCCTTCAAAAGAAAAAGACCCCCCTACATCTTGATTTACATCTAACCCTCTTGGTTTATGAAATGTCAAAACGGCAAAAAGCATATGCGTTAATTCATGTTCCATAATCGCAAAAAAGGACCCTGCCAATGCCGGAATAAACAAAAATAACACACAGGTTGCTAAAAAAGGCAAAAAGAACTGTAAAATCACATCCATATTCGTCAATTTTTCAATCACGTAAATATCTGCATACAATGCTGGAACGGCTATTAACACCATCAAAATACCAATCGGCCATTTTAATTTATCAATTATCCAATTTAAACAATGATTTATTTTTTTCATCTTCCCCACCATAAAAAAAGGATTGTAATTTTAAGTTGTTTTGTTACACTATATCTAAATTAACTTAAACTTGTAAAGGATTTTTTATGTCACCAGAGCTTTTTCTTCTTATTGCCGGCGCTGTGAGCGTTGTTTTAATTATTGTAATTACCAGTCTTATTTTCAAGGTATTAGGTCAAAATAAGCCCTCTCAACCCCCTCTTCTTTCTTCAGAATTGGAGCGCCTTGAGCGTATCACAAAAGAAGATGCAAGAGCGCTTAGAGAGGAACTTGCAAAATCTTTATTAAACTTTAATGATTCCATTCGAAAAACGGTTGAAGAACGGCTGGATAAAATGAATTTTGACAACAAACAAAAGTTGGATGAAATGCGTACAACGGTTGATGAAAAGCTCCATGTTACACTTGAAAAAAGATTGGGAGAATCTTTTTCACAAGTTTCCGAACGACTTGAAAAAGTTCATCAAGGCTTGGGAGAAATGCAACTTTTAGCCTCAGATGTAGGAGGTTTAAAACGTGTTCTATCCAATGTTAAAACAAGAGGAACTTGGGGCGAAGTGCAATTAGGTGCCTTGTTAGAACAAATGCTAACACCTGAGCAATATATTAAAAATGCACATATTGACCCTGCCTCTCAAGAGGTGGTGGAATATGCGATTAAACTGCCAGAGGGAGAGGTTCTCATTCCAATTGATTCTAAATTTCCCATTGAGGCTTATGAACGCTTGATTGATGCTGCTGAAAAAGCAGATACGTCCTTAATTGACAGCGCATCAGTAGAGCTGGAACGTCAAATCAGATTGGAAGCCAAACGTATTGCAAGCAAATATGTTTGTCCTCCAAAAACGACCGATTTTGCCATTATGTTTTTGCCAACGGAAGGACTTTATGCTGAGGTAATGAAAAAAGCCGGTCTTGCTGGAGAAATTCAAGCGAAACACCGTGTTTCAATTGCAGGGCCATCCACATTGGGTGCGTTTTTAAACTCCCTTCAAATGGGTTTTCGCTCCGTTTTGATTCAAAAGCGCTCTGGCGAGGTATGGCAAACATTAAACGAGGTTAAAACCGAGTTTGAAAAATACATCTCTTGGGTTGAAAAAGTCAAACGCAACATTGAACTAACTTCCAAAACACTTGATGAAGCAGATACAAGAACAAGAGCTATGGCAAGGCGCTTACGTCATGTTAGTGAATCTTCAACTAAAGAAACATTAAGGGATGAATTAGATATGCAATCTCTTCCCAGTAATGTGGCACAACTTCCCCTTGAATAACTTTTTAGGGCAAAGTCTAGCTTTCTTTTTGACCTGCAATTTCAGCCAGTTTCACTAGCATTTTGTGAACACCTTCTAATCTTGCCTTTGCCTCACCCCAAGGACGCATGACAACGAGTTTTTGATCAGGCTTAATTTGAATGGTACCCATTTGCGATTGAATATATTGAATAAGACCAGCAGGATTAGGAAAAATGTTTTGATAAAAAGAGATAACGGCACCTTTAGGTCCCACGTCCAGACGTTCAATGTTTGCTTTTTTTGCCAATACTTTAAGCTTTAAGGTGGCAAACAAATTTTCAACCTCCACTGGATAGGCTCCAAATCTATCCATTATTTCAGCTGAAAAAGAGTCAATTTCATCCAAATCTTCAATTAAAGAAGCTCTGTGATAAAGTTCCATCCTTAAATCTAATTCTGCCACATAATTTTGAGGGATAATAACCGGGAAACCCATTGAAATTTGAGGAGAAAAATCCTCTTCCATCACTTCTTTTTTGTTCTCTTTTAAGTTTTGAATGGCTTCATAAAGCATTTTTTGATAAAGGGCAATACCAACTTCTTTGATGTGTCCTGATTGCTCATCCCCCAACAAATTGCCAGCGCCTCTGATATCCAAATCATGGCTTGCTAAAGTAAATCCTGCTCCCAAGCTATCTAAATTTTGCATAACGGTTAAACGTTTTTCAGCCATAGCAGAAAGTTTTTTAAAAGCTGAAGTAACCAAGTAAGCATAAGCTCTAAGTTTTCCCCTACCAACACGCCCTCGCATTTGGTACAAGGCTGCTAGACCAAACATATCTGCTTTATGAATAATAATCGTATTGACAGCCTTGATATCTAACCCAGATTCGACAATGCTGGTTGCAAGGAGAACATCATATTTATGCGCTGCGAAGTCAGACATAATCTTCTCCAGCTCTTTCGCTGGCATTTGTCCATGGGCTTTAACAATTTTAATTTCAGGGAGTAACTTGCTTAAAGTTTGATAAATTTCAGGCATATCTGAAATTCTAGGGCACACATAAAAGACCTGCCCACCTCTAAAATATTCCCTTAAAATTGCCTCTTTAATAATAACACCATCAAAAGGGGTAACAAATGTTTTAACAGCCAGTCTATCCACCGGTGGCGTTGCAATCACAGATAAGGAGCGAACTCCTGATAAAGATAATTGTAACGTTCTTGGAATAGGCGTTGCTGTCAGTGTTAACACATGAACACCTTTTTTAAGCTCCTTGAGCCTTTCCTTGTGGGTGACGCCAAAGTGCTGTTCTTCATCCACAATCACAAGCCCCAAGTTTTTGAACTTTTGCCCTTTAGACAACAAAGCATGCGTACCAATAACGATATCTAAAACACCTGTTTCAAGCTCTTTATGAACTTGTTTTGCCTTTTGTCCTGTCACCAAACGAGACAAAGTTCCAACCCTGATTGGGAACCCTTTAAACCGTTCTTGAAAGGTATTAAAATGTTGCAATGCAAGCAATGTTGTTGGCACAATCAGTGCCACTTGCTTGCCAGCCATAGCGCACAAAAAGGCTGCTCTTAAAGCCACTTCTGTTTTACCAAAGCCAACATCCCCACACACCAATCTATCCATAGGCTTACCACTTGCCAAATCGGCTTCAATTTCTTGAATAGTTCTTGTTTGATCTTCTGTTTCAACGTAGGGAAATCTGGCACAAAATTCTTGATAAGCACCATGAGGGGCTAAAATCTTTTCTTGGCTATCCAGTTCTCTTAGAGAGGCTGTTGCAATAAGTTTTTCAGCCATCACAAGTAAATCTTTTTTTACCTTATTTTTACGGGTAATAAAACTTTGCGATCCCAAATGATCCAAAGCCACCCCTTCTGAGCCGTATTTTGAAAGTGTTTCTAAATTCTCAACAGGGATGAACAGCTTGTCCCCTCCTTCATAAAGAAGCTCTAAACAATCGTGTACAACGTTGTTGACGTTCAAAGCCTTCAACCCTTCAAACCGGCCTACCCCATGTTTTTGGTGAACAACTAAATCGCCCACATTTAACGCACTAATATCGGTGATAAAGTTCGCCTGCTTTTGTTTTTTGGGTTTTCTGATAATCCTTTCCCCTAAAATATCTGTTTCCGTTAGGAGTAAAAAATCCTTCGCTTCAAATCCATTTTCAAATGGAGCCACCAAAATAGAGGGCGCTTTTTTAAGCGCATCTTTGAAATTTTCAGCTTCATAAAGATGAATCCCCTTGTCCCTTAACAAACCACTTAATCGCTGAGCAGAACCAAAGCTAGAGGCTGTAAAAATCACATTTTTTTGCGCTTTTTTAACAAATTCAGCCACTTCATCAAAAACATGAGCTGGGTCTTTTAACCGAACATCAACAAACGTTTTCCCTCTTTTTGATTTTAAATCCTCAGCATTTGGAACCATAAAAGGAGAAAAAAGTGAAAATCTTGATTTTAAAAGAGCCTCTTCAACTTCTTCTTTGGTTAAAAACATCTCTTCCTTTGGAATGGGATTATACGCTCTTTCTTGAAAAGTAAGAGGCATTTTTAACGCTTCAAGACGGGCCTCATAGTATTCGTCAATTTGTTCTAGCTTACTTTGAAAAGCCTTTTGTGTTTGAAAATCAAAAGAAAAATCAAACCCTCTTAAATATTCAAAAATCGATGTCAATTCTTGATGAAACAGGGGTAAATAATGCTCCAACCCTTCCACAAAAACACCATTAGAGACACTTTCATACAAAAAATCTGATTGTACATTTTCAAACAAGGTTCTATACTTTGTACGAAACAAGGCAATACTTTCTTTTGTCAAAGCAAATTCGGCCATCGGTTTTAAAAGAATGAGGTTTGTTTTTTTAAGCGTTCTTTGCGTCATTTCATCAAAGAACTTAATTTCATCCACCTCATTGCCAAAAAAATCAATACGCACCGGATGATCAAATCCAGCAGGAAAAATATCCACCAATCCCCCTCGAATGGCATATTCCCCTGTGTTAATCACTGTGTTCACAGATTTATAACTGTTTTTTTGTAAAAAAAGTTTCAACACATCAAAATCAATTTCTTGACCTTCTTTAAGTTCCAGCAATCGTTCTTTGAAAAACGCCTGTTGGGGCACTTTTTGAATAAGTCCTGCAGGTGTTGTCAGCACAAGAAGAGGTACATCCTTATTTTCTTGATTAGCTAAGGAACAAAGTGCTTCAATACGCTCTCCTTCAATATCAGATTTGGGAGAAACCCTGTCATAAGGGACTGTATCCCACTCTGGCAAGGTCAGAACATTCACATCTGGTGCAACAAGAGAAAGAACTTCTTTTAGAAAGGCTAAATGCACATCTGTTGGTACCACGTGACAATGCTTTTTGTTTTGTCTTAAGCACTTTTTAAGTACAAAGGCTTGATAACCCTCTTGGATGTTTGATAAGTATTTTGCTTTTTTTTCAAGCATTCCTTGTTCTTCCTTCACTCAAACATATTAAAAAAATGAAAACCCAACGGTGAACAAATTTTCAGCCTCTTTGACGTGCCCTTTTTCAACAAAAAGAAGGACGCTATCACCTGCTTTGATTTGAAAATGCTTATCTGGCAAAACAAAAATCCCTTCTCTGATAACACCAGCTAAAACAATACCTTCTGGGATTTTTAATTTTCCAATCTCTTTACTCGTGATTTTAGCTGTTTCCATCGCTTCAGCTTCAATAATTTCACCCACAACAGAACTGATGAAATAATCGTTTTTAACCCTACCTTTGCGAATGTGCTGCAAGATGGCTGAAATTAAAACAGCATTAGGGTCAATGGCTGCATCAATACCCATTTCAAAGGTTAAATCTGAATAAAGCTGATTGTGAATAAGCGCTGTTGTTTTATCAATTTGGTTTCTTTTAGACACCAAAGAAAGTAAAATATTACTTTCATCACTTTGAGTGGTAGCAATAGCTATTTGATAATTTTTCAAATTTAAATCATCCATCAAAGCATCATCCAACCCATCCCCATGAATAACAACGGATTTATCCAATTTTTCAGCCAAATAAACGGCTCTTTCCTCTTCTTTTTCCACAACAGTTAAGTTTTTATATTTTGGCAATTGCTCCATTTGGCGCATTAATTGATACCCAACTTTTCCACCACCAAAAACAATCACACCATTTGGATCAATTTTTTGATACGCTAAGATATCTAATAATTGTTGAAAGTCATCTTTTGCCACCACAAAATAAACATCATCCAAATATCTGATTAATGCTTTTTGTAAAGGCACAAGGCGATGCCGTCTTCGAATAGCAATAACCTTCGCCCTTAACCCCTCTAACAACTGAGTAACTTCTTTTACTGTTTTTGAAAACATGGGGGAAGATTTTTTACACCTCAGACCTATCACACGGGCTTGATCTTCAGCTAATTTGAACAAATCCACAGCTGATGATATGGTTAAACTATCCAACAAGTGCCTAGCTGTTTCCACCTCTGGGGACAAAACCACATCTAAATTTTGAGATTTTAAATACTCCTTATATTTTGTGCTCAAATATTCATGAGAAGTAATACGTACAATGCGTTGAGGAATGTTAAAAAGTGTATGTGCCACCCCACAAGCTACAATATTTGTTTCATCATTACCAGTAACAGCCAAAAGAATATCAGCTTGTCCTGCTCCTGCTTTTTCAAGCACAGAGGGAAGTGCTGAAGAGCCTTCAATGGTTTGAATGTCTAACTGTTCACTTAAATTGCCAAGACGGTTCACATTATTATCAATTAAAACAATATCATGTTTTTCAGCTCTTAAATATTTTGCCAATCCAATACCAACTTGTCCTGCCCCTGCAATAATAATTCGCATATTGTCTCCTTTTTTATTTTAATTGAGAGAAAAAATCTTTTATCATTTTTTGAACTTTGTCAACACTCTTTTCTTGATAAATCTGATTTAAAAACAAGGCTCGCTCTTCAAAACCTGACGCATACCAAGCCAGGTGTTTTCTGGCAACCAATAACCCATGCATTCCATAGTACGAAAGCATCAAATCCAAGTGCTCCAAAATCAAGTCAGATAACTGAAATTTAGGAACACTCAACCCGTCAATTTCAGCCATAATCCAAGGTTTGCCTAGCAACCCTCTACCTATCATAATGCCATCAGCTTGTGTGATTTTTAGCATTTCTTCAGCCGTTTTTTGATCCACAACATCTCCATTTGCAATCACAGGGATTGAAAGAGCTTGTTTCACAGCTTTAATGGCATCTTTATTCACAGGACCACTGTATCCTGCGTGTTTTGTCCTTCCATGAATGGTCACTCGATCAGCTCCAGCTCTTTCAAGCGCTTTGGCAAAAGACACAACATTGATATTATCTTCATCCCAGCCGATACGTGTTTTAACCGAAACAGGTACATCTCCAGCATTTTTTTTGACCACTTCAACCAAATGACAAGCCTCTTTTTCATCTTTCATCAAAGAAGCCCCTGACCCATTGGTAATAAGCTTTTTAACAGGACAACCCATGTTAATATCAATCCCCTTTGCCCCATAAAAAAGCGCCTCTTTCGTAGCATGCACCATATATTTTTCTTCAATCCCCACCAACTGCACAATGATATTCTTTTCATCTGAAATATGAAGCATTTTGCGTGTCACATGGTGGTTGTGGAATAACGTTGAAATACCAATCATCTCCGTGTACAAGGGTCTTGAAGTGAACTTTCTTAAAATCAAGCGAAATGGTTTATCCGAAATGCCAGCCATAGGGGCTGAAAAGAGAAGTTTATCTTTCATTTAGGCTCCTTCATAACTTTCATTTGTTATTTTGACAGCCTTTTGAACTTTAACCTTTTCAGCCAAACGCTTTAAATCTGGTGAGCGTTCTTGTAAATTTTTTTCATTTGGGAACATTTGTTTCATTGCTTTTAAAAACCAGTCATAGGCTTTTTGATATTCTTCATTAGCCTCATACAAAAAAGCAACTTTCATCTGAGCAGGAGCATATGAGCTTTTCGCCGCTTTTAAATAATAATACATTGCCTTTTCATCATCTTTTTGAATCCACTTATTTTCCTCATAAATTTCTGCCAATCGCATAGCTGATTCAATATGCCCCTTTTCAGCTGCTTTTTTATAAAAAGCAACAGCTTTTTGTGGATTTACAGACGTATATTCCCCTTTTTCATAAGCTTGTGCAATGATGTATTGGCTATCCCTATCGCCATAATCGGCCAATCTTGCATGAAATGCCATATCCCAATACCCCTCATCTTTTACCCCCACAAGATCAGAGTACTGTTCTTGATAATCTTTTAAAAAGCGTCTTTTTTCCAACTGTTTTTTGTTATGCGCTTGCAAGGCTTGAATTTCAGCCTCTTCCACCTTTGTCAATGAGCCTGCTTGTACAGGAGTTTTTCCCCCACTTATAAGAAAAAAACAAGCTAAGATTAAATAAAAAAGTTTCTTTTTCATCATTTTTATGGTATTTATAGAATAAAAATTAATTTATCAACTGTACTATAGCAGAAGAATTAGAAAAAGGAAACAAAAAAGAATGAAAAAAGTTTTAATCGTTGGGGCTGGATTGGCTGGGAGTGAAGCTGCTTGGCAGTTATTAAACAAAGGCTTTGCTGTCAAAATGGTTGAAATGCGCCCTAAAAAAACAACACCAGCACACAAATCCAAACTCTTTGGTGAACTTGTTTGCTCCAATTCACTTAGAAGTGATGATCATGAAATTAACGCTGTAGGCTTGATGCATGATGAAATGCGCAAAATGGGCTCTTTGATTATGCAAGCAGCTGATGCAACGAGAGTGCCTGCTGGGGCAGCTTTGGCTGTTAATCGAGAGGAATTTGCCACCTTTATTACTGAAAAATTAAAATCACATCCTCTTTTTGAGCTTGAAGAAAAAGAAATGTCTTTTGAAGAACTTCCAACTGATATGCCTGTTATTTTGGCAACAGGGCCTTTAACAAGTTCAAAAATGGCTCAAGGGCTTCAAGCATTCACTCAAAAAGAATCTTTGCATTTTTTTGATGCTATTGCCCCTATTGTTTATCGTGATAGCGTGGATATGACAAAAGCGTGGTATCAATCTCGTTATGACAAAGGAGATGGGACGGATTATTTGAACTGCGCCCTTTCTAAAGAAGAATACAATGCTTTTATTGATGCTCTCCTCAATGGTGAAAAAGTTGCTTTTAAGGATTTTGAAAAAGATACACCTTATTTTGAAGGGTGTCTTCCTGTTGAAGTGATGGCTGAACGAGGCAGACAGACCCTTCTTTTTGGCCCAATGAAGCCAGTCGGCCTTTCAAATCCACATGAAAATGGGCGCCGTCCTTTTGCTGTTGTTCAATTAAGAAAAGAAAACAAACAAGGCACGTTATTTAATTTGGTTGGATTTCAAACAAAGTTAACGTACAAGGCGCAAAATGAGGTGTTTCGTTTAATCCCTGCCCTCAAAGATGCTGTCTTTGCAAGGTTTGGTGGTATTCATCGAAACACTTTTGTTTGTGGCCCACAAGTTTTGGATGAGCGTCTATCCTTAAAAGGAAGAGAAAATATTAAGCTCGCTGGGCAACTTTCTGGCTGTGAAGGGTATATTGAAAGTGCTGCTATGGGTTTATTGGCAGGTCTTTTAACAAGTGATAATCAACTCCCTCTCCCCCCACAAGAAACAGCTTTGGGCGCTATGCTCTGTCATATCACAAAAGAAGCTGAAAAATCAACTTTTCAACCCATGAATATCAATTTTGGGCTGTTCCCTGAAGTTGAAATCCCTGAAGGGAAAAAGAAGCTCAAAGGTCATGATCGAAAAAAAGCATACACCGAACGGGCAAAAAAGGCTTTTGATGCGTGGTATCATAATATAACAGCTTAATAACAAATTGTTGTGTTATGATGCCTTTGAAGTGGCATATAAAATTCCTTGGGCCATTCCATCCCCTTCTTTTCGAAGCTGTATCTCTTCTTTTGTTTGAATTGAAAACCCTGTTTTCAACAGCAAATGAGTAACAAAAGGTTCTTTATATACAAACCGTGCATTTTCAAGCAAGGCTTCGTCTAATTGACTATCCCCAAGTTCAATGGTGAACAAAAAAGTTCCCTCTTTTGTTAGGTGTTCATACACTCTTTTTAAAAACAGTTCCATATTTGAAAAATAACCGGTTACATCACTTGCAACAATTAAATCATAACAATCATCATCTGCTTCCAAAAAAGAGAGAATATCTTGATGAACAAGACGTGTATAAGCTTCTTTTTCCCCAGCTATAAGCAACATGTTTTTTGAAATATCCACCCCTGTTAAAGAGTTCGCCTTTTCTAAATAAGAAACCAAATTACCAGTCCCACAGCCAAGGTCTAAAACGTTTTCAAAAGTCTTTTGGTGCAAAAATTCTTCCATTTTTTTAAGAACCCCGGCCTCCAGTTTTTGCATTTTCGCATCATACGATAAAGCAAAGGCATCATACAAAACTTCAGCATATTTTTTGGAAAGTTCAGGCGTTACTTTTTCACCTGTAAGTGAGGCATGTGTATAAACAGCAACGACACTCTCTGGGAAATTTTTAACCCACCCTTTAGCAAAAGAAAGGGCTTGTTTTTTATCTTTTTTATCCCCTTTTGCCAAAAAAGTTAATGTATTTTGAATACGAAAATTTAAATCTGGAATCTCTTTATTTTGACTCAACAAATTAAAATAAAGGCCAGCTGCTTCTGAATAATCCCCAGTTTCTTCCAAAATAATAGCTAAATTATAAAGCGAAGAAGTATGGTTTGGCGCTAAAATAATCACACTTCTTAAATGCTCTAAAGCTTCGGTCAAGCGATTTTCTTCATGAAGCACAAGCGCCAAATTATGATGGGCGTTTAAAAAGTCTTTATCCACTCCTAATGCTCTTTTATAAGAATCTTCAGCTTTTTTAAAGTTTTTTTCTTTTAAATAAATGTTCCCAAGGTTAAAATAAGCATCTGCTAAATAAGCATTTTTTGAAAGAGCTGTTTCATAAGAAATCTTCGCACTTTGCATCAATCCTTCTGCTTCTTCAATCAAGCCCTTTTCATTATAAAATGAGGCAACTTCCTCCATTTTTAGTGCATTTTCAATCGCTTGTTTGGCAGGTTTTAATTTCCCTGTCAAGCGATAGGCCATTGCTAATTGGTAATAAAGCTCGGCACTTTGGCCTTGATTGAGACCCTCTTGCAATAAGTCTAAAGATTCTTGAAGCGCTCCTTGACGCCTTAAAATAAGAGCTTTTCCGATATAGGCTGTGAGCACAGCGCTGTTTAAAAAGAGACTTTTATCAAAAGCACTTTTGGCAAAGTCTGGTTGTCCTTTTTGAAGATAAATAAATCCAATTTCTGCCAAAACAAAAGCATCCTCTTTATAAGCCTCATAAAAGGAAAGCGCTTCATCCAAACGACCTTGTTTTTCAAGGATAAAACCTAAACTCAGTTTATATTGCTTGTTATCAGGATAGAGTTGAACAGCTTGATATAAAAGTTTTTCAGCCGGCTCATAAGCCCCCATTTTTGAAGCAATCAACCCCAATAAATAAAGCCCATCTCCTTGAGCTGGGGCAATGGTCAAAACCTGTCTTGCCAAGTCTTCAGCTGAATCATAGTCTTTTTGATTGTAAGCCCAAAAGGCCTGATCTAACATCTCATCAAGCGTTGACATTTCCCCTCCTAGTCATCATCAATGGAACCATTACGTCCAATAACCATCTCTTTATTAATATAAACAGCTTCAACCAACCCAAAGCCAAAAAAGAGCGTCATCATAGCCGTTCCACCATAGGAAACCAATGGCAATGGCACACCAACCACAGGGAGCAAGCCCGACACCATTCCAATATTGATAAACACATAGAGTGCAAAGTTAACTCCCAGTCCTGTAGCCAACACTTTCCCAAAGTAATTGTTTGAAATCACACCGATATAAAAGCAATAAATAATAATGCTTAAAAACAATAAAATCAACACGGTAGAGCCCAAAAATCCAAATTCCTCAGCAATGAGTGTAAAAATAAAATCCGTTTGCTTTTCAGGTAAAAAGTTCAATCGGCTTTGTGTACTTTCCATAAAGCCCTTTCCAAGTAATCCCCCTGAGCCTAAAGCAATTTTTGATTGCATAATATGGTAACCACTCCCCAAAGGATCACTTTCAGGGTTTAAAAAGGTCATCACCCTCTTTTTTTGATATTCATGCAAACAGGTCCACAAAATGGGAATAGCTGTTAAAACACCTGTTCCAACAAGCGCAAATTTCCACCATTCAACCCCAACTAAAAAGAAAATAGCAGCTGTGGCAAACACAAGCATCAAGGCTGTACCCAAATCTGGTTGCTCTAAAATCAAAGAGACAGGTAAAATCATCATCAAGGCTGGTGGAATAATCGAACGAATGGAACGAATATCATTGAGCGTTACGCTGTGGAAATACCGTGCCAAAGCAAGTACCAAAGCAATTTTCATCAATTCAGATGGTTGCAAACGCATAAAACCCAAATTCAGCCAGCGTTGCGCTCCCATACCCACATGCCCAAACAAGGTCACACCAATAAGCAATAAAAAACTAATTCCATAAATCCAATAAGCATACTTCATCCACAAGCGCAAATTCACCATGGACACACAAATAAGCACTGATAAGCTCAACAAAAAGCGCATAAATTGTTTATCTGCCCAAGGATCTAAATTACCATTAGCAGCAGAATAAAGTGTCCCAATCCCAATAAAAACAGTCAAACAAACAAGCGCTAACAATTTGTAATTAAATGCTTTTATCTTATCTGTCAAAGATAAGTTGTAATTTTTAAGATAACAGTTCCTATCTTTAAAAAAGGGCATTTTAAATCCTTTCTAACTTGTTAGGGGTTTGATTTTCGCTTTTCTTCTTTACCAAGCTCTCTTGGGTGTTTTGTTCACTTTTAAGCAAAAGGGGCATTGGCTGAGGCGCAAGAGAGGTCGGTTGGGCGTTTTTAAGGTGCTGACTTTGCCGTGGCTCTGTTTTTAAAGGAATGTTAGATTCTTTTTCCTCTTTTTTTTCAGCTGGGAAAAGTCTTAAAGCTTCCTTTAAAATCTGACTTGCAACAGGGGCAGCAGCCGAGGCACCCCCTCCTCCATGTTCCACCATTACAACAACGGCTAAACGAGGCTTATCCAAAGGAGCATAAGCGCCAAAAATAGCATGATCTCGATATTTCCAAGGCAGTTTATCTTGCGAAATCACACCTTTTTCACGTTCTTTTTTGCTAATACGGCGCACTTGTGTACTTGCCGTTTTCCCAGCCATCCGTTCCCCTTTTTGTACAAATCTTGACCTATAAGCAGTGCCTTTTTCATTGTTCACAACCATATTCATCCCAGATTTAACCAATCTTAAATGCCATGCATTGAGATTTAAAGAAGGAGGATTTAAAAGTTCTTGCCCTTGAATAATATGTGGTTTAACCTTGTAACCTCCATTAGCAATTTGGCTGATTAAATAAACAAGCTGTAATGGCGTTGTTGTGATAAACCCTTGCCCAATGCTTAAGTTAATCGTATCACCTGTACGCCACTCATCTTTAAAACGGCTCTTTTTCCACGCACTAGAAGGAACAAGCCCCTCTTTTTCGCCTTTAATGCCAATATCAAGCGCTGAGCCTAACCCGAAGCGCCTTGCCATAGCAAGGATTTTTTCAGCACCAATTTGCTCAGCAATTTGATAAAAATACACATCACAAGAATGCATCAAGGCTTCTTCTAAATTCACAAAACCATGCCCACCTCGTTTCCAACAGTGAAAATCATGATTACCGACTGTATGCTTGCCATTACAATAAATTTTCTTTTGCTGATAAGTGGCCTTTTCTTCCAAAGCAGCCAAACTTACCACCAATTTAAAAATTGACCCTGGAGAATAAGTCCCTGTCAATGCTTTATTTTGCAAAGGGCGCCGTTCATTGTTAATCAAGCTCTTCCAAACCTTTGTGGAAACTGGCATTGTGAAAATGTTGCTGTCAAACGAAGGAGAAGAAACCAATGCCAAAATAGCCCCTGTGTTTACATCCATTACAACAGCACTCGCTGACTCCCCATTCAATGCTTCTAATGCCACTTTTTGCAACCTTGAATCAATGGTTAGATTTAAGTTTTCACCTTTTTCAGCATCTTTTTCTTCCAACACCCTGACCAAATGACCATAAGCATTGACCTCACGTTTACGCATCCCAGGTGAGCCTTTTAAAACAGATTCAAAGGAATGTTCAACTCCTGTCCTTCCAATTCTGTACCCCGGCAAATCAGCCAAAGGACTATCTGGATTATTTTCTAAATCCCTTTCGTTTAATAAGGAAACATAGCCGATTAAATGGGCATTTTGATCTTTAAAGGGATAAAATCTTGTCAACTCCTCCTCGATTTGAAGCCCTATTAAATCCGGCGCATTCAAATGCAATTTAGCAATATCAGAAAAGGAAAGCCCATCTTTAATCAACACCGGCATATAAGCTCTCTTTTTTTTCAAATCCTTTTGAATACGTGTGATTTCATCTTCTTCCAAAGGAATAATTTTTGAAAAATTTTCAATCACTAAATCAACATTTTGCGCTTCATCCTTAATTAAGATTGCTTGAAATGTCTTCTTGTTTTCAGCTAATTTGACCCCATTCCTATCAAAAATATTACCTCTGCTAGGCATGGTTAAACGAATAGAGGTACGATTTTTATCTGCTAAAAACTTGTATCTCTCTCCTTGCAAAATTTGCAAATAAAAAACTCTTGAAATTAAAACAGCAATCAATAAAAGAAAAAAGCCGAGCAACACCAAAATGCGCTTTGAAAAAACACGATCTTTTTCATATTTCCAAGGGGCACTCATTTACACCACCCCTGTTTTTTGATTAATAAAAGCTGATAAAGCAGCGCAAAAAGGATACATCACTCCCACGAATATAAAACCTGTCAAAAAACTTGAAAAAGGAATTGTCCTATCCAAAAAAACACGTAATAATAATAAGTTAAGTACTAAAACACCCAACAATGTTACTAAAAAAACAGCCCATTGTTTTTGAAAAGATAACTGTATGACCACACGTCGGTTAAACCCAGCTAAAAAAGCACCCATTAACAAAGCAAATGATTGAAAACCCAAAGGATAGGCCATAAAAAAATCAGAAGCAATCCCAAGCAAAAACACAAAAATCAAATTCAATTTTTGAGGATTAAAAATGCTGAAATAAAAAACAAAACAAAATAAAAGAGAAACAAGAGGATAAGGCAATCCAAATTGAAACAAAAAGGCACTTTCCAAAAAAGAAAACAGCATCAACACCAAAAAAGGCATCAGCAAAGCCACATATTTTTGAGCCAAAACCTTTTGCATCAGCGTTCCTCTTTTACCTGTTTTAAGGGTGTTTCAATCAATCCCCCCAAATCAAAATGAACCACTTGAACAAAGCTGTTATTAGAGGATGTTTCCATCAAAGAAACTTGAAAAACCCCCTCTTGAATCTTCACACTCCCAATCATCAACCCTTCTGGGTAGACACCAGCCACACCAGAAGTTATCACCTTATCCCCCTCTTTGATAAAATGCTCCTCCGGAAGTGCTGTTAAAAGAGGCATAGCCGTGTTATCACCCACCAAAATAGCTGGGGTTTTCCTCTCACCCACAAAAACTGGAACTCTTGAATAATAGTCGGTCAATTTAAGCGCTCTAGAAGTTTTTAAATTCACCTCGATCACACGCCCAAACAAAGCATTATGATGCATCAAGACATCTCCTTTATAAATCCCTGTTTGAGAGCCACCTTCCAACACAATGGAATGTGAAAAAGGAGAGTTATATTCCCCTAAAATACGCACCAGTTTCGTCTGAGCCTCAAACACAGGTTTATAATTTAAAATGTCCAACAATTCTTTTTGTTCCAACGCTAATTTATAAGCTGTATGTTGCCAACCTTTTAAACGCTCATTTTCAGCCCTGAGACGCTCATTTTCATCATACACATTTACATAATTTTTAATAAAGGAAACTTGATGAATAGCCGTTTCAAATGGGGAAGAAACCATATGCATCAAAGGCATAAATGAATCATAAATCGCACGTCTTGCTTCATAAATCAAAGGATGAGATGTATAACTTAAATAGACAAACAACACCAATGAAACAAACGCCATTGGCAAGGCAACAAAACGTTTGAGCTGCTGTTTAATGCGTTGCAGTCGAAAAAACTTATTGCTTGCCATAAAAGTCTCTTCTTCAAATTAAAGTGCCTTTAAACTTGTTCGCTCAAAGGCACAAATTGTTAATACATACTGGTTAAAATATTTTCAAACTTGCCAATTTTTTCAACAGCAATACCAGAACCTAGGGCCACACATTGAAGGGCATTTTCAGCCACTGAAACAGGCAACCCTGTCGCTGCTCTTAAAACAGAATCTAAGCGTCTAAGCAAGGCACCACCTCCGGTGAGCATAATCCCTCTATCCACAATATCAGCTGCCAATTCTGGGTCAATATGTTCTAAAGCAACTTTAACAGCTTCAACAATTTGAGCCACAGGTTCTGCCAATGCTTCGGCAATTTGACGTTCGGTTACAACAATTTCTTTTGGAACACCATTTCTTAAATCACGGCCTTTGACAGGGATAGTCATCCCCTCGCCTTCTGTTGGAATAGAGGCAGCAGCGATTGCTTTTTTAATTCGTTCAGCTGAGGCTTCACCAATGAGCAAACTGTGATTCCTACGAATGTAAGAAATAATGGATTCATCCATTTTATCCCCACCCACACGAATAGAACGAGCATAAACAATACCCCCTAAAGAAATAACAGCCACCTCTGTTGTGCCCCCACCAATATCAACAACCATTGAGCCAAAAGGCTCGTTCACAGGCAACCCTGCCCCAATAGCTGCAGCCATTGGTTCTTCAATTAAAAAGACTTTTCTAGCTCTTGAATTGTCAGCTGCGTCTTGAATAGCTCTGCGTTCCACAGCTGTGGAACCAGAAGGCACACAAATCACAATCATGGGTCGCGCCAATGACTTATGTCCTAATGCTTTTTGAATAAAACGCTTAATCATTTCATCAGCCACATCAAAATCAGCAATCACACCATCTCTTAATGGACGAATGGCTTGAATTTGCCCAGGGGTACGCCCTAACATTTGTTTGGCTTCATTACCAACAGCAATGACTTGTTTTTTACCTCTATGCTCAGCAATTGCCACCACTGATGGCTCATTCAAAACAAGCCCTTTCCCATGCACATAAACCAAGGTATTAGCCGTTCCAAGGTCAATTGCCATATCGCAGGAAAAGTGTTTTAAAATACTTTTAATCCGTTCTAATTTAAACATAATAATCAGCGCCTTTCTTGATAATTTATTTCTTTTTTAACTGTTTTACACGAAATTGATTAAAAAAACAAGTCTTTTTTTAATGGAATGACCCCTCTTTTTAAAAGTCATTTTTTAATAAAAAAAAGAGCCGACACTTATTTGTCAGCTCTTTTTATCCTTCTTATATTGATTAGAAATGATATTTCACGTTAGCAACACCCGTGTGGTTGGTGTAATCGCCTTTGAAAAGACCTTCATACTCCAATCCAATTTCGGTACGCTTGTCAATTTCAAGACCCATTTTAACGCCAATTTCAACACCAAAACGATCCATTTCTTCCGTTTCATAGGTATAGCTTGCACCATTTAACAGAACAACGTTTGTATCCATTGTTGGCGTGATGAAATCATATGTTAAAGCAGCTCTGAGCTCTGGATACATCCACATAGAAGGTGATAATCTGTACCCAAGTGTGTATTTGGCTCCCAAAACACCCGTTAAAGTATGGCTATCTGTTCCTTCAACAGTTTGACCCAATGTATCTGTGTATTCTTTTTGTTTAGCATAGACATATCTAAACCCAGCTTCTGGTGAAATCACACCACTAACCCAATTGCCAAAAACAACTGGACCAAGCTTGTACCCGGCAATGGCTTGCGCTGCGATAATGTTCACGTCAAATTCTGATTCAACCTTCTTAGAAAAGACTGATCTTTCTTCCTTAACCTTTGAGGAACCGTACAACGCAAATGCATTGGCATAAAAACGGCTGGGGCTGTATTCAGCATAAACGGCACCAGCTGTGGTTTCAATTTCAGTATCACGGCTAGAAGTACTACCATCACCTGTTGTATAGGCAATCATTGCCCCAACTTTCAAGGTTTTTGTTAATTTCGCTTCAATACCAGCTGCCACACCCATGGTGTCCATATCCCACTTGTTTTTGCCAGAATATTCTGATTGTCCATAAATGCCGTCCACCCAAACATTAGATGTTTGACGAGGGGCTTTATAATGAACTTTACCATTATAAACATAGTGTGAACGTTCAATAGAGGAATAAAAACGTTTGCTAATCGCATTCGATATTTGACGTGTTACCTCATTCGCATGTGCTGTGATTAAGGTTGAGGTGTCAGGTGTAATCTGATTCATAGCGTCTTGATAATCTTGAGAATCAAGACCTTTTTCTTGAGCTAAAGCATGCAACTGTGTACGAACAAATTGAGCCTCTTCATTTTCTTCAATCACACCACCATCAATCCAAGCATCAGAGGCTTCTTTGTTATAATTATCACAATTGCCAGAAGGACAATGTGGATTTGTTGGTTTTACAACAGGGTTGCTCGTACTCCCACTGCCGTTTTGGTTTGAAGAAGAGCCAGACCCCGTCCCTCTTTCAACAATATAAACACCCTTTTCACCTTCTTTTTCAGTGATGGTATATAAATAGTTTTCAGCAATATTTGAAAAAGCCCCACTAATACCTGTTGATGAAGTCGTCGTTCCTTCACCTGTAGTTGATGGCGTATTGGCATCTGGTTCCACTTTAAAGAGTTGATATTCTTTTGATTCCCCTTTTTGAAGTTCATCAATATCCACAATCACTTGCAAGGAAGTACCTTGTCCCGAAATGTTAATATTGCTTCCTGCAACAACTTGACCATTCACATTTTCACCCACGTGTGCAATCACTTTTGAGTTATTGTTCACGTTGAAAATATCTGTATAAATTGTGTTCAACCCCAAATCAACAATTGAATCTGTGATTGAAATAGTCCCAATTGTTTTATCCGTCGTTTGTTTGGTATTAATCCCCACTAAATGCAGATTACTTCTGTTAATATTGAGGGTCCCAGCGTTATAAATATCACCTGACTGGTCCAAAAGCGTATGCGCATTAGAAGGATATGGCGTGTTCGTATATGGTTCATATTCGATTGCCATGGTATCTTCAACCCCTTGAATGTTCACCGTTCCAAGGTTATAAATATTGCTTCCCAACTCGGCTATGTTATTTTTAAAAGCAACATTAGAGCCCGAAATTGTCATCAATGCACCTGCGTCATTATAAATGGCACCACCCAATTGTGCTTTGTTGCCAGTAAGGGTTGTCTTGCCCCCTAATTCCATAACACCTTTGTTAAAGATAGCACCACCCCCTGTGGTTGCTTCATTGTTTTTAAAGGTTGTGGTTCCATAAAAATTCACACGCCCTGTGTCATTGGCAAAAACCTCATTATAAACAGCCCCACCATAACCCTTAGCCTTTTCACTCAATGCTTTGTTGCCTTCAAAAGTAACGTCTGTACCTGTGCCAAAAGTCGTGTTCCCTTCAGCGTTATAAAGCGCACCCCCACGGCCTTGAATAAAGTGAATATTATTTTGAAGCAATTCTTCATTTGAGTAGTCATTTTCTGCTATCATATTTTTAACAGAGTTACCTTTAAATTGGATGGTTGAATTCCCTTCAAAATTCGTTGTACCATAGTTTACAAGAGCACCACCCACAGCATAAGAGGAAGCCACAACAGAGTTGCCCTCAAATGAAGCATCATTTTTAAATGTTGCAACAGCAGTGGTACCCAGCACTTGCATAGCACCCCCTTCCCCATAAGAAAGGCCTGGCGTAAGAGTACCATCAGTTTCTTTTATATTCGCTTGAGCATCAATACTATTCCCAGCAAAAACAGCACCACCATTAAAGTTAATTATCCCATCTGAAAGATAAACCCCAGCACCATTACCAGAAGACTGAGCATCATAACTTTTAACTTTGTTGTTCAAAAAATAAGTCGTACCATTGAATGTGGCTGAAGATTCTCTTCCCAAGTTATAAAGACCGGCACCTGCTACAACCAATCCCTCCTCCTCATCTTCAAGAATAGCCTCATTGGCACTAAATGTTGTTATTCCATCAAAAACAATGTGACCTTTCATATTGGCAATACCACCACCATAGGCATAAAAATCCTTTGTTGTGGCAATATTTTGAGCAAATGAAGCATTCCCTTTAAAATGAATAGTTGGAATAACTGGCTCTGTTGATCCCAGCTGTCCTGTTACATTGTAATTATCAACACCAGCATTATAAATAGCGCCCCCACGACTTGACGTTCCATTTTCAGCTCTATTTCCAACGAATGTTACTGATTTTGAAAAGACGATATCTTTTTCATTATAAATTGCCCCACCATCACTTAACGACCAAGCATCATACGTTGTTTCACCTTTTTTAGAATCATAATAACGCCCTGTATGTATCCATTTTTGTGTAACAATATTATTTGAAAAAGAGCTTTCTCCTTCAAAATTAGCCAAGCCCTTATTAAAAAGAGCACCACCTTGCGCAGCAGCATTTGCGAAGTGGTTCGTTTCACCACCCGTTTTTGTTGTCCCTGCAATTACAATATTAGAATCAAATGCAGCCCTTGTATCTGATGACACCGTCAATACACCAGAGTTATAAACTGCTGCACCTTGAGAAAAAGTATCAAGGGCGTGTTCTGCCTCTTTCCAATGAGTTGCCGAATCAATTTTATTATTTTTAAAAGAAATACTTGTCCCTGTAAAAGAAGTATTCGCCCCATTATGCAAAGCACCACCATAAAATGCGGTTACATAATTTTCTTTAGGAGCCTCCCAAATAGTTCCACCAGCATAACCTTCTAACGAAAGTATAAGTTCACCGTTTTCATCTACAATAACCCACGGATCTGTTGCTAACTCAGTCGTACCCCTTTGAATAAAGTGTGCATTTTGAAACGCCACTTCACCCATAAAATCCAAATCAACACTATTTGTTTTAAGCCATGTTTTATGATGTTTACCTTTTTTGATAAATTCCTGTCCTGGGTTAGGAATACTAAAACCAGAAGTAGAACTTTCAGCTCCTTCTGCACCCAACTCATGCATCCAAGTCCCGTCTAAAAGAGCTGTTCGAAGATCGGTACCATCATTAATACCAATATTATTGGCTAAAACTTCACTTGGAAAACACACGGAACTTAATAAAAGGCTGGCAAATGCAAACCGTACAACAACCCCACTCAATCCTAAACAAACGTTAGAACGATTATCCCCCATAAATAGCCTCCTACATGCATATTTATCATAAAGTATACTTTTATACTTTTAGTATTATGAAAAGATAAAATAAATTGCAAGCGCTTTTTTTAATTTTTTTTATCTATTGAATCAAAAAAAAATCCTTATACGTATTCAACTTAAATAACCTATTCATATTATTATATTATTTTAAATTAAAAAAAAGTCCTTTACATCAAAAAATAAACAAGCTAACATATCAAAAACAAACAAAGGAGTTAACAAATGGTTAAAATTGCTATCTGGTGTCGTCATCAAGAAACTTCCATTATTGGAATGGGGCCCAATATCCCTTGGCATATTTCAAGTGATTTTAAAAGATTTAAACGTATCACACAAAATAAAGCCCTTCTCGTGGGGCAAACAACTTATGAAAGTTTCCCCAATCGAACACTCCCTAACCGTAAAATATATATCCTTTCTTTTGACAAGGATTATAAGGTTTCTGATCCTCAAAATCACATGCTTATTCCACTTGAAAGTGTCGCTGATATTCAAGAGGAACTTTATATCTCAGGAGGAGCTTCTATTTATAAACTCATGATGGATAAAAGCATGCCAGATTTTATTGTAGATAGCGCTTATATGGGACAAATTGACCCCTCATTTAAAGGGGAACCTGTTACCATCTCAAGAAGCATTGAACTGATGCATCAAAATTATCAAAAAATCACGGATGATTTTATCCTCGATAACATCAACACCACCATTTGGGCAAAAAAGGGGCACCCCGTTGATGAAAAAATTCTTGAACATTTAAAGAATGCGATTTATAACTTCTAAGACTAAATAACACTATATATTATAAAAGGGAAAATATTATGAAACAATATCTTGATTTATTAGACCATGTGATGAAAACAGGCGTTGATAAGCCAAATCGTACTGGGATTGATACACGATCAATCTTTGGCGCTCAAATGCGTTTTGACTTATCCAAAGGCTTTCCCCTTGTAACGACAAAAAAAGTTCATTTAAAATCTATTATTCATGAACTTATTTGGTTGCTTTCTGGGAACACAAACATCAAATATTTGCAAGATAACAATGTGCGTATTTGGAATGAATGGGCTGATGAAAATGGTAATCTAGGACCTGTCTATGGTGCACAATGGCGTAATTTTAATGGCGAAGGTATTGACCAAATTAAAGATGTTGTTAATCGGCTCAAAACAAATCCAAATGATAGACGCATGATTGTGAGCGCTTGGAATCCAGCTCAAATTGATAAAATGGCCCTCCCCCCTTGTCATGCTTTCTTTCAATTTTATACTGCTAATGGGAAGCTATCTTGCCAGCTGTATCAACGCAGCTGCGATTTGTTTTTAGGCGTTCCTTTTAATATTGCTTCCTACTCGCTTTTAACCATGATGATGGCGCAAGTGACTGGTTTTGAACCTGGGGAATTTGTTCACACACTGGGCGATGCACACATTTATCATAACCACTTTGAACAAGTCAACGAACAACTTACAAGAACGCCTTATGCCTTACCTCAAATGAAAATTAACCCTGATGTAAAGGATATTGACGCTTTCAAATACGAAGATTTTGAACTCCATGGCTATCAATCTCATCCAACACTTAAAGGAGTTGTGGCTGTTTAAAATAAGTTTTTCTTAAGCTCTACCCTGAGTGTTTTTTTTAAGCAGTTTATTCTAAAATTTTTAGGGCAATTTTGACTTAAACAAAAACTTTAATTTCAAGGAGCAACCCATTTAAAACAAAAAAGGATTTAATAAATGTTAAGACATATTCTTCTGGCTGTTCTTATTTTAATGATTGTAAAGGGTTTTATGTATTTTTTCTTGGCAGATCACATCAAATATCTGGCACAAAAAATGGCAGATATCGACCCTTTGCAATATAAAATTTTTGGGTTGCTCCTCTTTTTTATGAGTTTTATTCTTTGGGTCGGTTGGTTAAGATATATGTTTTGATTAAGACCAACTGAAAATGCATTCAAACAAGGTTTTAACACTTCGCATGAATTGATGAGTCTTAATTCACCGGAAGTTTGATCTTAAAAAATCCAATCCAACATTTATATGTTTAATCAATCTCCCTTTTTGAATGAGTTTAAAATTTTTCATATGAGAGCTTGGTTTATCAACTTTTTCAATAGCCTGTAGCAACACACTTCTTAAAGCCTCTTTTTGAGCTAACTCCAAACGAGGGCCTGCTCCTCGCTCTTTTAACACACTCAAACATCTGGCTGCTGAAAGAATGGCTTTGGGCGAGCTTGTTTTATCAAGTATCTTCTCAAGCAACAAATCTCCAGCTGTTTTATCCTCATTGTTGCGATACCCCAGCATAACACCCTCACAAATAATGTAAGCTGCCACGTCAAAATGATTGTTTTTTATTGCCACATGAAGGGGTAGCTCTGGCATAGGCCGTGGCATATCGGAAAGAGCACCTCTCCTTGCCAAATACATCACAACGTTTAAGTGTCCATTTTTTGCAGCATGGTATAAAGGCGTTTGCCTTGAATAATTCATATCATCACGCCACTCATACTGCGTCTGATCAAAAGCTCTTAGCACGTCTACCTTCCCTGCTTCAGCTGCTTTTGAAAAAGGCGTATCCCCGGCAAAATTGGTTAACCCTGCTCTTGCATTATTTTTAAGCAAATCCTTCACCAGCTCAACATCTCCAGCTTCGGCTGCCCAATGGAGCAATGTATTTCCTTTCAAATCTTGACGATCCACATCAGCAATTCGAAATGTTCCATTCTTTTTTTCTTCTTTCATATAACCTCTCTTATTCCATCGTTCTAACTTTTGTTGTTCCTATTAAGACCTCATCAGTCAAAAACATATTTTTTTTGTTTAATACAATCTTGGGCGCAAAAATAAAGTCCCCCTCATTCATCTTCGAATTTTCTGGAAACGCCTGCAACTGAGGTAAATAAGCCTTTTGAATCGAATGATAGGAACTTGCAAAAGCAGCACCAATTTTTTCACACGAAGGTAAATATAATTCCTCAATCTGATACCCTGAAAAACAATTCCACCCCATTTCTTTAAGCAGTGGCAGATTGAGTTTTTCAATCTTTCCCCCTTTACGCAAAGGAGAATAAAAACAAAAACACTGATCACCAATCTTTTGAATTTGAGGCATATATAAAACACTCAACTTGGATGAAGAAACACACTTTTCCCCCATTTGACGTAAACTATGAAATAACACTTTTTGAAGATAAGGCACTTTTGTCAAACTGTTACGACCTAGTTCCTGCGCTTGAGGGGCCCAAAGCTCCTCCACATTCGAAAAACAAGCCAAAAAACAAGGAGGTATTTTTTTTGTCGTTGGGAGACAAATTTTTTTTATCTTTCCATTTGAAACATGAAGCAATTGAACCCGATCACCCAACAATTGCCACTCATTTTTACCCATTTTTTGAACATGCAAATTCTTTTTATTTTGAAGCTCACACGTTAAAACTTTAGGAAAAGAGTCCCTCTCATTCAACGGATTTAAAATTTTCCTCTCTTTTAAATCCAACACAAATCTATCCATAACAAACTGATAATCTTTGTTAAAAAAATGCATGTGTTCATTTTCAATAAAATAATTTTTACCAAAATAAATATGATCCCTTTCTTCCTCATATTCAACAATTTGCCCATCTAAATAAAGATACCCATCCGGCAGAGGCACTTGTTTGGAAGAAAAATCCACCTTAAAATACATCTTGAGCGCCCAAGCAAGCCCTTCAATAATTCGATCTGGATTTGATTTAAACGTATTATCTGCAAATTCGACCGTGTGATTATATCGATTGGTAATTTTGATAAATACCCCTCGTTTTAAAATTTGAATACTAATCACTGAAGTACCGTACTCATCCTCCCTTTCCGGCTTTTCAAAATCAGCACGATTAAGTTTTTCAGCTCCCTCTTTAATACAATGAATAATAAAATAATTTTGATATCTATCACTTTCTTCAAAAGTGCAAAGTTCTTCTCCCTTGGCAAAAAAAGGAGCAATCATATTTTGTTTTTTTCGTGTATCAGCTAAAAAAGCCCTATAGCCAGCTTTTTTCAACAAATCAAACGGATTTTGACACGTTTTTCCCTCTTGAATGGTCACATTTTTGAGCATAATCAAAAAATCAAGCAATGGTTCAGCCGATCGCCCTGCATATTTTAAAATATGAGGCAAATTCTCAATCTCGAATAAGGAACTGTCAAACTTACGGACCATTTGCGCAAAATGTTCCCCATTTTGTTTTTTAATGATATCATAAACTGACCGTTGTCGCATCCTTTGGGCCTAAAATTATGAATGATTTAAAAAGTGCTTCATCATACCAAACGCACTTTCTTTTGTCAAATGATTTATAAAATATTTTATATCTAAAATTTAAAAAAACTGTCACACATGTTTTTATTTTTTTATATATGATACTTTTTTATAAAACATATATAAATAAGGAGATGATAAATGAAAAAATTATGTCTTTTTTTAATGATAACTTTTCTTTCCCTCTCTGCTTTTGCAAACGAGGTTACCGGCTTTTGGACAACCATTGATGATGAAACAAAAGAAGCTAAAAGCGTGGTTGAAATTTACGAAAAAGAGGGAAAAATCTTTGGCAAAGTGGTTGAAATTTTCGGTGATAAAGAGGCTAAAGCTGCCATCCTTGGGTCACCTAAAATCTTAGGTCTTGAAATCATCAAAAATATGGTAAAAAAAGGCTCTAAATACAAAAACGGTACCATTCTTGACCCTAAAAAAGGTAAAACCTACTCTTGCGAACTTTGGCGTGAAGGAGATAACCTAATCGTTCGGGGGAAAATTGCCTTTTTAGGGCGCAACCAAACATGGCATAAAAACACTTCTTTTAAAGCCAAATAAAGAGATTTTGTTTAAAAACAAGGGCACTTGATAAGCCTCTTTTCAAAATAAGACCTAACAAAGTGCCTTTTTTATCTACCTTGAAGCCAATCCACTACTCGCTCAAAAAAAGATATTTTTTTAAGCATCCGATTCAAATTCGCTCTATTATCAATTAACTTTTTTCGTTTGGGATGTGTTAAAAGAAAGCAATTCTCACTTCTCTCAATTCCCAAACCACAATCACGAAAAAAAGAAAAGGATACATCCCATTTTGGGGCGTAAAAGCGTTTTAACATATCATTTGAATCAAGAACACCTCGGTTTATTTTTATTAAATTCGGTGCAGAGAAAATCTCCATATTTCTCGCTCTGATAAAAACATCCCCAGCAATAAACGTTAAACAAGGCGCTATCATTCTCTCTAATTGAACCTCTCTCATCGACATATGCCCTATTTCCTTCACCATTGGAATATTTAAATATTTCAATTTGTTATTATACATTAAAAAATAATCACCAATATTTTGAAGGCGTGGTAAATAGAGGTATTTAATTTCCCTATTTCGCTCAAACGAGCGATTGCCCATAACCCTTAAATGTGGTGCAAAGAATGTTTCAAGCGTTTCATTTCTATTTAAAAATCTATTGGGCAAAACCCTTGTTGTTGGCAAATAAAGGTGTGTTAATTGGGATTCTTTGGTTCTTAAAATTTGAACACCATCAGCTAAAAGGGCTTTTTCGAGTTTAGAGATTTTTTTAACTTGTAAGGTTTTCCCTTCCACCTCTTTTTGAAGCACTTGAGCAAAAGAGTCGTCTTGACACTCATATGAATCAAAAAAAGAGTCCATGTCAACAGGTCCAATCACTAAATCGCTGACTTTTTTTGTTTTAAAATCCAAAAGAAAATGGTCAATTAACAAAAAATTATCTTTGTTAAAATCATGAATATGTCCATCCGATACATGAAACCCATCACCAAAATAGGTGCCATCTAATTCAAAATTATATTTAATCAACTTTTCATCCAAAAAAATAAAATGAGGCGGCATTTTTTGATGAACCAAAAAATCCACATTAAATTCTTTTTTAAGGGCATGGGTCAACCCCTCAATAATGTTATCAGGGTTTGAATTAAAGGTGTTATCAGGAAAAGAAACCGAATGATTATAGCGATTGAGAATTTTAATAAACCCACCACTTTTTGCAATTTGAATACTGATGACTGAGGTACCATAGGCATCCTCACGTTCTGGATGGATAAAATCTGCTCGCTTTAATTTTTCAGCCCCTTCTTTAATGCAATGAATGATATAATAATTTTTATACCTGTTTTTATCACGAAAGGTGCATAGTTTTTCTCGCTCTAAAAAATAAGGAGCAATTGAGTTTTGCTTTTTATATGTATCGGCATAAAAAGCGTTATACCCTGCTTTTTTGAGCAACTCATAAGGGGTTTGATTGCTATTTGACATTTGATGTTTTAATCTTAATGAGGAGAGAAGCTCTTTAATCGGTTCTGCATCCCTGCCTGCATATTTAAGACGTGCAACAATATCTGGGATTTCAAAAATCCCCTCGTCAAAATTCCGAATTGTTCGAGCAAAAGTTTCTCCATTTTGTTTTTTAATTTGCTCATATATGGATTTAGGCATAATATTTTGTATTCTCCTTCAATCCATTGTCTTTTAACTTTTTATAAACATATGATTTTTGCACAATAAAAGGATTATTTGCTTGCTTTGTTTCAATATATTTATCTTTTGGCACCTGTAGTGAGAGGATATGGACAGCAACTCTTGGTTGAAAAAGCTGGCGTAAAGCACGGGATGCCTCCCGAGCTTCCACCTCTTTCAGATGGGGCAAATTTTTAAAACAAAGCCCCGTTTCAGCCGTTTTAATCGTTCCTAAATAAATTTTTTCCAACTGTTCATTGTCAGAACAAACACCTTTTGAGATATTTTCACACCCTAACCAAAGGGTGTTTAATTCATCATTTTGGGTAATGCTATCTTCTCCTAAAACATGCAAAAAATGAAGTTTTAATCTTTTTAACTTTTGATTCTTACAAAAACAACCATCCCCTGCTTTTTCTAAAAAAGGTAACGAAAGCTCTTCTAAATTTGATAAGTTGATAAAAGAATAAGTCCCCACTTGTCTTAAATTGGGTAAGGTGATACGTTTTAGGTTTCTTAAATTATTTAAAAAACGGTATCCTGCAACGGACAAATTCGGCATATCCAATATCTCAAGATTCCCACAGTCAGACAAAAAGAACCCATCCACCTGCCTGACACCTTTTAAAGAGAGATTTCTTAACGCTGGCAAAGAGTGTACAATCATATTAATACGCTCTGTACCCCTCAGTTCAAACGAATTTGAACCCCTCAGCATATAAGAGGTCAAAGATTTAACACGTCCCTTTTGAATGGTCAAAAAGTGTTTCCCACTCAGAAAAAGGTGTTTTTCATCCCCTTCTTTTTGAATGGAAAAACTTTTTCCCCTAATTTCACAACTTAAATAGTTGCTAAAAACAGAACCGTCCTCTGTCAATGACTGAACTGTCTTTTTTTTCAAATCCAACAAACTCGTTTCAATCAAAATTTGATAATCTTTTTGCAGTTCTTTTAAAACGCCATTTTCAAAATAAAATCCATCGCCAAAATAGATATTATCTTTTTCAAAATTAATCCGATATAAACGCCCATCTTGATAAATAAAATGATCAGGAACATCCATTTGTTGTTGCACCTTCAAATTCACACAAAACATCTTTTCAAGTGCTTGTGTTAAACCGACAATAATATTATCAGGGTTGGAATAAAAGGTATTATCTGGAGCAACAACTGTATGATTATAACGATTGCATATTTTGATAAAATGAGAGCCTTTGGCAATTTGAATAGAAATCACTGAAGTACCGTATTCATCATGTCTATCTTCACGCCCTACAAAATCTGCTCGTTTAATTTCATCCACATTCTTTTTCACAGCATGGATGATATAATAATTTTTAAACCGATTGCTATCTCTAAAAGTGCACAACTCCTCACCAGGGGCAAAATATTTTTGAATAGCATTTTGCTTTTCTAGACTATCGGCATAAAAAGCATTATACCCTGCCAATGAAAGCAATTCAATCGCATCTTTATTTTCAAAACCAGAAGCTCCCAATTGGCTCAGCTTTAAGCTTTCCAAAAAATTCAAAACAGGTGTGGCGTCCCGCCCTGCAAACTTCAAAAGTTGGGGCAAATTGGGAATATCAAAAATCCCACTATCAAACTGACGTATCGCTTGAGCAAACGCCTCCCCATTTTGACGTTTGATGATGTCATACATTAATTTTGCCATAATAAATACTTTCCAATTATTTTTGTAATATCAGACATAAATTTTAGAACGAATAAATAGCCACAAAAATTTATCGAGGTGTATTATACTATACACATAATTATTTGTCAATTATTTTTGATAACATTAGATTTTCTAAATCCAATTGTATTTTACCTTTCCCTTTAAAGAGCTTTTACCTCTTACCTGTTAGATAGGTAAAATCGAGGCAGAAGGCGCCAGTCTGTTAGAAAAAAACGATTGACATATGCACCGACAAGAAAAAACTCTTTGTGAAATTGTTTTTCCTTGTACAGACAATAAAACTTTTCTTTTGAGGTTCACGTGCAAACTTGGATATCAAAAGAATTTAGTCAGAATTAAAACAGACACGAAAGAGTTTTTTGGACTGCAGAGACGCCTTTTGCCTCGTTTTTAATAAGATCTTGCGTAAATCACATCCAATGTTGCAGGTTTGCCTGTGATTAAACAAACGCCTTCAGTGCCCGATTGTTCAAAAGGAATGCAACGAATATTAATTTTCATTGATTTGAGTTTTTCTTCAATATCATTATCGCCACACCACTTCCCTCGAACAAAGGAAACTTTTTCTTTTTCTCCTTCAACAAAAACATTTTGATTTGAGAAATATTTTTCAAATTCTTCAGGTGTTTGAATGTCACTCTTAATGTTTTTGTTTAAGCGATCTTCAGCTTGTTTTAAAAGGCTGTTTTGAATATTTTCCAACCTTGCTGATGCACTTGAAACAAAGGAGTCAAATGAGACAATCTCTTTCCACTCTTTAAGGTTAATCTTTGTTCTATCACGCACCATTAAGCCATTATTTTGAACATCACGAGGGCCAACCTCAATGACAAGGGGCGTTCCCTTTCTTGTCCACTCCCACATTTTATCAACAGATTCTTTTTGTCTGTCATCTAACTTAACACGCACCCGTTCTCCTTTGAACGAAACAGTTGCTAAAGCTGATTTTAATTTTTGAGCATAAGCCAAAACTTCTTCATTCTTTGTCTTATCTTTCAATAAAGGAACAATCACAATTTGATGGGGGGCAACAACAGGAGGCACGACCATCCCCTCATCATCCCCATGGGTCATAATCAAGCCACCAATCAACCTTGTTGACACGCCCCAAGAGGTTGTGTAAGCATATTCTTGTGTCCCTTGAGAAGATTGGAACTTAATGTTGGCAGATTTTGCAAAATTTTGACCCAAGAAGTGGCTGGTTCCGGCTTGCAAGGCTTTTCCATCTTGCATCATAGCTTCAATACAATAAGTATCAACAGCCCCAGGGAATTTGTCAAATTCTGGCTTTTTCCCTGTTAAAACAGGCATTGCCAACGCCTCACGAGAAAATCTGGCATACACATCTAACATTGTTTGAGCTTCTTTTTCAGCTTCCTCATAGGTGGAATGAGCTGTATGTCCTTCTTGCCACAAAAATTCACGTGTTCTTAAAAAAAGACGTGGACGCATTTCCCACCTGACAACGTTTGCCCATTGATTAATCATCAATGGTAAATCACGATAAGATTTAACCCATTTTGAAAAGGAATCTGCAATAATTGTTTCACTGGTTGGGCGAATAATAAGAGGCTCTTCCAATGGGGAATCTGGCGTTAATTTCCCCTCAACAGACTTAAGACGAGAATGCGTCACAACAGCCATTTCTTTTGCAAAGCCATCCACATGTTCAGCCTCTTTTTGAAAAAATGAAAGAGGGATAAACATTGGGAAATAACAATTGTCATGCCCTGTGTCTTTAATCATATCATCTAAAACACGTTGCATTCTTTCCCAAATACCGTATCCCCACGGTTTAATGACCATACACCCAGGAGAAGATGAATTTTCAGCCATATCAGCAACTGTAATTACATTTTGGTACCACTCAGGGTAATTTTGTTCTCTTGTCTTTTGTAAAGTCATTTGTTCTACCTTTCATAAAAATAACCTTGTGTTTTTATCACAATTTATTAATTTTGTCAACAAACAAGGGCATATTTTTATTGACGCCCTCTCTTTTTTTTGATATATTTTCAGTTGGAGAAAAAAGGAGAAACAAATGACAAATTTAAAAATTGTTTTACCAAACACAACATACGAAAAAGAACTTTCTAAAATTGCAGTAGAATTTATAAATACCCCCTCACCCTTTGATATTAAGCATAGAAACAACATTGTAACAGCATATGAAACGAATAATTTTGAATCTTATTTTACAAAAGTTGAAAACAACAGAAACGGCATAACAAATGAAGGGCGTGTTCCAAGTTCACTTCTTTGGATTATGGATGAAGAAAAAATTGTTGCTATTGCTGATATTAGGCACTTCTTAAACGATTATTTAAGAAACGTTCAAGGGGGCCATATCGCTTATGAAATTATCCCTTCATTT
Organism: Alphaproteobacteria bacterium; assembly: GCA_017466695.1. GTDB lineage: Bacteria > Pseudomonadota > Alphaproteobacteria > CAAHEQ01 > UBA3637 > RGIG4140. The sequence continues at coordinate 142,581 of JAFTTR010000002.1, forward strand.
CGAGGGAAAGGGTTGATGAACAAAATTGGTAAAATGCTCCTTTCTTATGCCAAAGAAAACTTTGGTATTCAAGAAGCACTTATCACCTGCCGAGAAAAGAACATCCCCTCTCAGAAAGTGATTGTCAGGTTGATGAATGAAATGGGTGGTCATCCAGATACGGATACTCTTGTTGATGGAGAAGTTGAAAAAAGATATTGGGTAAGGACCACCCCTCCTCAAGAATAAAATTTCACACCTTGACCAAAGCCTCCCCTAACCCCATATATAAACGAGGTGGAGGCTTTTTTATATGCAACAAGAAATTAAGGAAACAGCACTCAAAGATATTGAGGGAACGCCTCTTATTTTAGATATCAGAAGCAATCAAGATTATTTGAACCTACACCTCAAACAACCCCACATACATATCCCTGCTGCTAATTTGGATATCCCCTCTTTTTTAAAAACCACCCCCATTAAAGAGCATCAACATCTTTACCTACTCAGCCAAACAGGTGCTTCTTCTCAAATTGTGGCAAAACGTTTTTTAAAAGCCGGGTTTCAAAATGTTGTGAACATTCAAGGGGGTATTTTAAAATCAAAAACAGATGGTATTGCCACACAAATGCATGAGGCTTGGCACTTCAAGCGTGTTTTTTATTTTTCAGCCGGTGTTCTTATTTTTATTGGCGTTTTATTAGCCCTTTTCATGCATCAAAACTTCTATCTCATTCCTTTAGGGGTTGGGTTTTTCCTTATTTTACAAAGCATTGTTGGAAAAACCCTTTTCTCCCCCTTTTTTAAAAGAAAATAACATTAAAGGTATTTATCAAAAAACTTCTTACATTCTTTTTTAATACGAGCCCTGAGCTTCTCACTGCCATGATTGTAATCTTCATTAATCACAAGTGTGGAACGGCGCATCTTTTTATGAAGCGCCCAAGCATTCTCAAGAGGGCAACAAAAGTCAAACCTATTATGAACAATCAAACAAGGAATATCTTTAATCTTGTCAATGTTCTTTAAAATATAATTTTCTTTTAAAAACATATTGTTATTCATATATGTTAAAAAGATTTTAAGATTATTAATCTTGCTATCAGTTATGGCAGGCGCTGTAAATTTGGGCATCATATCCCCTAACTGATGTTCATAGGCGCCATAATATTGAAGCGCCATTTGAATGTCTTTATATTTATCTGAAAAAATCTTTTCAGTGAAAAAAGATTGAATGTTGCGTGTACCTGCCAATTTTTGAAATTCAGCCTTCACATCAGGGTAAAATTTAAACATCTCAACATAAGGAAAATCAATATCAGCTTGTCTTGCTAAGAAAACAGAATTCAAAACCATAGCTCTTACTTTTTGAGGATACTCAAGCGCAAACAATAAGGCAAGGGTTGACCCATACGAACCTCCTGCCAAAACAACTCTTGAATTGATTTTTAAGTGGCGTAACAAAACGTAAGCGTCTTTAACTGAGTTCAGCGTGGTATTTTCTTCCAACAAATTTTTAAATTTTGACTTGCCACAGCCCCGTTGTGAAAAAAGAACAACACGAAATTTTTTCAAATCAAATCTGGCAGCCGTTCTATTACGAATACCACCCCCAGGGCCACCATGAAAACACAAAACAGGAATTCCCTTCTTATTCCCAAACTGCATATAATGAATGCTGTGCCCATCACCCACATCACAAAATCCTTCATCAAAAGGGATTGGATCTTTTTCAAACCATTTAAACAAACACATATAAACCCCCTATTTTTTTTATTCTTCTAACATCTCACTAAGAGAAAACCATTTTTCTTCCAAAACGTCAATCTCTTTTTGAATAGAGGTAATTTTTTTTGTTATCTCTAAAATCTCATCTGGCGTCAATGGACTTTCAAATTTTTTCTCAAACTCTTCTTTTTCTTTATTAAGCTGAGCAAGAGCTCTTTCAAGCGCCAAAATATCAGCCTTAATCTTACGTTTATTGGCATTTAAAAGTTTTTTAGCCTCTTTTTGCGCTTGCCGTTCTTGCTTTTCTTTGAGCAAGGCTTTCTCCTGCTTTTTATCAACAAAAGGTGTTAATAACAGCTGTTTATATTCCTCTAAATCCCCGTCAAACGGCGTACATTTGCCCTCTTTAACAAGCCAAAGCGTTTCAGCCACTTCTTGTATCAGTTGAAAATCATGGGTAATCAGTATAATACTGCCTTTATATTCATTTAACGCCATAGCAAGTGCGCTACGACCTTTAATATCTAAGTGGTTTGTTGGCTCATCCAAAATCAAAAGATGTGGTTTCTTAAGTGCCATTTTTGCGAAAAGCAAACGGCTTTTTTCACCTCCAGAGAGCTTTTGAATCTGTGTCAAAGCCTTTTCCCCCGTAAGACCAAAGGTGGCTAAATGAGAACGAATAGCTGTTTGATGCGCCCCATTCATCAAACTTTCAAAATAAGAAATCGGCGTTTCACTTAAAGGCAACTCTTCTTCCTGATGTTGGGAAAAATAACCAATTTTAAGATTATCCCAAAAATGCACACTCCCTTTTTGCGCTGTTAAAACCCCAGCTATAAATTTAGCCAACGTTGATTTCCCATTCCCATTTTGCCCCAGTAAGGCAATCCTTTCATTCTCAGCTAAGGAAAAAGAAACATTATTCAACACCACCTTGTCATCATATCCAAGCTGAACCCCTTCTGCTTTTATTAAGGGTGGGACGGCTTTAGTTGTCTCTAAAAATGAAAAATGCTCCTCCTTATCCAAGCATAAAGCTGGCAATTCTTGCATTTTTTCTAATAATTTCAATCGACTTTGCGCCTGTTTTGCCTTGCTTGCTTTATATCTAAACCTATTCACAAAAGCCATTAAATGCTCTTTTTTTGCAGCATCTTTTTGAATTTGTCGCTCCAAAACTTTGTTTTGAGTTGCCTTAGTGGTTAAATAGGTATCATAATTACCAGAATAAGTAAGCAATTTTTTATTTTCAAACACAACTATTTTATCGCATATTTCATTTAAAATATGCTTATCATGACTAATTAAAAGCAACGTTCCTTTATATTTTTTTAAAAAATTTTGAAGCCAGATAACACTTTCTAAATCTAAGTGATTTGTCGGCTCATCAAGAAGCAAAAGGGTTGACGGTTGAAACAAAGCCCCTGCCAAGTTCAACCGCATTTGCCATCCACCGGAAAACTCACTCACCGGACGAAAAAAATCCTCTTCTTGAAAGCCAAGCCCTTTTAAAACACTTGATATTCTAGCATCCACAGTTTCTCCACCTAAACGCTTCACTTCTTCATAAGCTTCTGCCTTTTTTGAATCTAAAGCCGTTTCATATAGCTCATAAGCCTTTGATAAGTATTTATCTTTTTGAAGAACATACTCTTTAACTGTTAGGTGAGGATTTTCAATTTCTTGCTCAACAAAAGCAATTCTTTCAAAAGAAGATATTTCAACAGAACCTGATGCTTCTAATTTATTCGTTAAAACTTTAAACAGTGTTGATTTGCCACACCCATTGGCGCCAACAAACCCTACCTTTGCCCCATCTGGCACAAAAAGATGTGCATTATTTAAAAGCTCTTGAAACCCAATTTGAATTGTAACATCTTCTAACTTTATCATTTTTAAAAGCATACAAAAAAACCACCGAAAAATCAAGTTTTTTATCTTGATTTTCAGGCAAAAATTTATTATATTTTTTCTCTATTCAAGAGGAAAAAATGACTTATCAAGACACAAAATGTTTAACTAAAGGCAGTATTTTAAAAACACTGACACTTTTTGCCATCCCATTTTTATTTTCCAGCCTATTACAAGCCGGATATGGGTTAATCGATATGCTTATTATTTCCTATTATGGGACACCAGCTGATTTGGCTGGGGTTACAAATGGCGCACAAATTGTCTGGACACTGATTTTTTTAGCTTCAGGTCTCACAATGGGTGGTACCATTTTGATTGGACAGTTTTTTGGAGCCAAACAGCTTCAAGATGTGCAAGAAACCATCTCCACTATGTTTGTACTCTTTTTTTATGTGGCTCTTGTTTTGATGGTGTTTTCAGTTCTTTTTGTTGATTCGTTAACACTCATTTTACAAGTGCCAAAAGAGGCTTATAACGCCACCAAAGACTATATTTTAGTCAGCGCCCTTGGAATTTTATTTACTTTTGGATATAATGGTATCTCTGCTATTTTAAGGGGTCTTGGAGATTCAAAAAATCCTTTATATTTCATTTTAATAGCAAGCATTCTTAATGTAATACTTGATATCATATTTATCAAAGATTTACACCTTGGTGCCTTTGGTGCAGCCCTTGCAACAATACTTTCACAAGGGCTTAGTTTTGTCATCTCTCTGATTTATTTAAAGATTAAAAAATTTTCTTTTTCCCTCACATTTTCACACCACTTGTTTAAAAAAGAAAAGGCCTTTCTCCTTTTTAAAGTTGGCATTCCCCTTTCGCTTCAAGACACATTCTTAATGCTTTCTTTTATGGTGGGTATGATTAGCTTAAATAAACTGGGGCTTATTGTGTCAGCAGCCTCCGGTATTGCTGAAAAAATTGATGGACTCACCTTCCTACCCTCTTTAGCAATTGGATCAGCTGTTTCTGCTATGGTGGCTCAAAATGTGGGCGCTGGTCTTATTAAAAGAGCTCGAAAAATTATGTATACAGGGATTTTACTAGCTCTTATTTTTGCTATCCCAAATTATATTTTTGTCGCATTTTTTCCTGAAGAAGTGATGAGCTTAACCTCCAACAATCAAGCAATTATTCAAGCTGGGGCGCTTTATTTATACTCCTACAGCGCCAGCGTTTTGATGATTACAGTTGTTTTTATGGTGAATTCCTTTTTAAACGGCTGTGGCGCTACAACATTTACCATGCTGAACAACTCTTTTGCCAACCTTTGCATTCGAATTCCTTCACTTTTAATGGCAACCGATGTCTTAGCTGTTGGATTTTCATCCCCTCTCACTATTTATGCTCAAGTGACTTTTGGCTTAATTTATTTTTATTCAGGCTATTGGAAAAATGCTATTTTAAGAAAAAGAAAAGTCAACGTTTAAAAGATTATTTTTCTCTTGCAATACGTTGGGACAAGATCTGTTTTTGCTTTCTTTTAAAAATTAAAACCCATTGATTAAGAGCCTCTTGACTTAAGTACACACCAGCTCCATACTGGGATTTTAAATATCTATTTGCACAAGCAAGAAAATTAGGATGAGGTATTTGAAGCGAAAAATCATCTATATAATAAGCTGTTTGAAGGGTCATTTTTTTAACTTTTTTAATATAAGCGCAAATTTCTTTTTTTTCATCCAAAGAGACCTTTCTAACCCCAGCATTTCTAACCATTTCATCAAAGGCTTTTTCTGTATGAGGTGAAAGGAAAAAATGAACATATTCCCTTTTTAAACGCTTTGCAACTTGTTGTTGAATTTGAAATTGAGACACACTTTTCATCTCTTTTTTTGTCTTCATCAACATTAAGCGTTTCATTTTTTGAAACACATTCCACCCCTGTTCAACAAAAAAACTGGTTGCGTAAGCCTCAGCTTCTGTAATCATATCTGCCAAAGGCTCCGGTTCATTATAATTAAAATAACGCTCGTTACAATGATTAAACTTAGCATGTGTTAATTCATGACAAAACAGATCAAAATGTTTATCTACCTGATTACACGTCACACGAATAGAATTATCATCAAAACAAATAGCTCCTCCGTCAGCTCCGTAATATCGATTTAAATGACCAGCATCCGGCACCAAATAGAAATAACTTTTTTGTTTAATAAAATCAGCAAGTTCAACCTCATACTCCCACTTTTTTGCAGCTTTACCAAGCAATAATTTAAGCATCTGTTTTTTGTTCAACCCAAACACAACACCAGATGGCGCTTGCACTTGCACAGTGTCAAATAAGTGTATCAACTGTTTTAATGCTGGTAATTTAAGCTGTGTTTTATTAATCTTTTGTGCATAATGAAGTAATTCTAAAGGACTTTCATCTACAACACCAGCGCCCACATCTGAGGCAAGCCTGCCTGTTACAAACTTGGCAAATCTTAAATCGTCAATCAAGCGAGTATAGAGTTTTTCATCTCTATCTAATCGCCATTGCAACGTCTTAACCTCCCCTTTTTTAAGGACATTATCAGAAAAAATCAATTGAACAATCTGATCCGTTTGAAGGGGGGCAAAATCAAATGTACGAAAATCTATCATCTTTAAATCCTATGTAAATTTAAGAGATGATATCATATTTTTGCTTAAAAGTCAAAAAGATAGAGCGCTATTTTTTTAAACAGATTTCACTAAATATCTTTTTTACTTTCATCAAGCTGATTGCTCGTAACCCCTGCCCCCAGCAAAATAGCGTTTGGCAATGGCTGCCATTTCTCTATCGCCTTTGTAGAGCTCATCAAAATTAACTCGAATGCCATTTTTTGCCAAAACACTTGTTAACCCTCCTTGTTCTTGCACTTGAGATTGAAAATAAGCGTCAAACTTATCAATAGCTGCATCCGTAAAACCTGCTCTTTTCATTTCTTCTCGTTGTTTAGCAGTTGTTTTACCTACGCCTCCTGACGTTGCAACTGAAGCACTGTTTGAATAAGAAGGAGTTGTCGTATTTGATGAAGGTGTTGGAGAGACACCCCCAGATGTTACAGACGGATTTCTCACAATTCTGGCATGCCCTTGGTCATTTTCATCTCCATAGAAAAGCCGACCCAACCATGTTGATTTAAACCAAGAGACAAAACCACCACTTCTTGCCCCATGGTTTGCCAATTCGGCAGGGTTTTGACTTGACATTTGAGGACTTCTTCCCCTCCCTGATAAAATCGCTTCACGAGATCGAGCAGCCATATCCGTCAATTCTTCTAATTCACTATAAGGCAAAGCGCCCAAATTAGGGTCACGATAATCATCAATTTTATGATCTCCACAATACCATTGATCGTAAAAATAATAGCGCTGTTGCCCATTTTTATCTTTTCCAAGTGGCAATTTCACAGGGCCAAATTTAGGATTAAACCCATGTTCAACATGGATGTGAGGTTTAAATGAGTTCTCACTTGTGCCAACACCACCAATGTTGCCAAGCCAATCCCCTGTTCTCACAATTTGTCCTGATTTTAAGTGTCCAAATGTACCTGAAGCCACATGACCAAAACGGACCATTTCCTGCCCATTTGGGCTGATAAGCACAATTTGATTCCCAATACCATCCGTTTTGTTCGTTGGCATCACATAACAAGTCCATCCATCACAATATTTAGGCACCCCTAAAGGGACATCTCGTTTCCCTTGAGTTCCATAATCCCTGCCAAAATGCCATTCTCCACCATTTCTTGTTCGCCGACCAAATCTTTGTTGTGACCCATTGTGACTAAAAATCAAACCCATCTCTCCCCTCCTAAAAAAATCATTTTTATCTTATACCTATAGTATACTCCTTTTTTTATTCAATCAAAAGAAAAAAAATTTTTCTTAAAAAAAAGATTGCAATTTATTTACATCCTTTATATAATAAACTTACTCCTTATCGGATTTATCTCTACTTGTCCTGATTTGGAGGTGTAAAGTGAAATGGACTAAAAGGAGAAACAAATGGATGATATCATCTATCAATTGAAACATTTAGTTAGCTCCTTTTTAATCTATTGTTTTTAACAATAAATGAAAAGGATTTTTTTATGCTTAAAACTGCAGAATATGTCTCTATTGGACACCCAGACAAAATCGCCGATTACATCAGTTCTTATTTGTTAGATCGGTTGATTGAACAAGACAGCTCGTTAAAATACGCTGTTGAAGTTATGATTAAAGACAACACTGTCGTCTTAGGAGGCGAAGTCAGTGGATATATTAAAATTGATGACATTTCCTTACTAGTGAAAGAGGCTTTGCGTTCCATTGGCTATGATGAACGCTATGCTTTGATTTGGAAAGAAAAGGCCATTGATATCAACAAAATCAAAGTCATTGATTTAATTGGTATTCAATCGAGTGAAATTTTACAAGGTGTTTCACAAGATGGCTGGGGTGATCAAGGCGTGTTTGTTGGTTATGCCTCTCAAGGGGAAAATCTTTTACCCCAAGATTTGGTTTTGGCACGCAAATTGAATAATGCTCTTTATCAAAAAGCAAGAACCTCTGACAATCTAGGCCTTGATATTAAAACACAAATCACTTTGGATCAAGACGGCACTATTTTAACAGCCATTGTTGCCATCCCTATGATTAAAAAAGAAGATTTGACCGATTTTATTATCCATACATTAGGGCAAACCCCTCAAAACCTAATTATCAATGGAACTGGGGCTTACACATATCACTCCTCAATTGCTGATTGTGGCATCACAGGGCGTAAATTAGCTTGTGATTTTTATTCAACCTCTTGCGCTATTGGTGGAGGCAGTCCTTGGACAAAAGACCCAAGTAAAGCTGATTTAACTTTGAATTTATATGCAAGAAAATTGGCTAAAGAATACCTCAAGGATAATGACGAATGCTTTGTGTATCTTTCTAGCTGTATTGGCAAAGCAGAACTCCCAAGCGCTATGGTTAAAACGGTTAAAAACGGTGTTTTTCAATTAACACCTATCGAAGTGAACTTAAAGCCATCTCAAATTATTGATACACTTCACTTAAGACGTCCTATTTTCGCAAACTTATGTGCAACAGGACCTGTCTTTACTGATCTTTAATTTAAAAGAAAAACCCACCAGTTCCATCAAAGCTGGTGGGTTTATTTATACCTTATCTTTAAGATGTTAGAAGCATCACAATCTTATATAAATAAGGGAACAAAGTACCTAAAAACCAGCCAATTACATTTATTCCAATCAAAGATGGAAGGAAAATCAAGCCCAACAAAATAAACATACCATAAGGTTCATAGCGTTGGTATTTAATCGCATATTTCATAGGTAACAATGCCAATAAAATTCGTCCCCCGTCTAATGGCAAAATTGGGATTAAATTAAAAGCAGCTAATACCAAAGAAAAAACAACACCGTTGTGCACATTTTCCATCACCCAATTGGCTGAAGGAGAACCATATTCAAAAAAAAGAGCTGCCCACTTTCCAATCAAAACAAAAACAACAGCTAATAAAATATTTGAAACAGGACCAGCCAAGGCAACCAAGGCCATATCTCGATTAGGTCTATTCAAATTCCCATACGTTACGGGAACAGGCTTTGCCCATCCAATCAAGAAAGGTGCTTTTGATAAAAATAACATCAAAGGCAAAATAATCGTTCCCACCAAATCGACATGGGCAAAAGGATTTAATGTCAGCCTCTTTTCGTCTTTTGCCGTTGTATCCCCCAACCAAAGTGCTGCGTATCCATGCGCAACTTCGTGAATAATAATGGATAAAAGCAAAGGAATAGCCCATGTTGTTACTGTATAAATCATTTCACTTGCTGTCACAAAAATCTCCTTACTTTGTTGGGATACAATCTTGTTTTTTCGCTTTTAGTTTGGCACACAAGCCATCAGCCATTTCCCTGCTGGGGAATTGTCCAACTTGAAGGCGATAAAAATCACCCTTTCCTTTAATTTCAACTTTTTTAATCAAATAAGACATATTGGAAAGCAACTTATTATGTTTCACTTCAATACGTTTCCACGCTTTTTCAACAGCATCCTTATTGTTAGAAGCAAACAACTGTACACGCCAAATCCCTTCCGGAGGTGTCACTTTTTCAACCTTTAAAATATTTTCAGACACCGTCACTGGCGCCAAAGTAATTACCTCTTTTTTAGGCTTTTGTGGGATAACCTCCTCTTGCTTTTGAACAGGTGGTAATATAGGCTTTTCCACTTGAGGAGTCTCATTCAAAGGTGCTGAGGTTGAATTATGAGTAGCCTTTGTTTCAGAAGAAATCGGTGCAACAGGTGCCTGTTTAAACGGATCCACAGCTTCAACCTCATTCATGCTGACAAAATCTTCAACAGGAGCATTTTGTTCAATAGCTAAAATCTGTGGTAAAACAGGCTTTTCAGGTTCAGGGAACAAACTTTCAACCTTGGTTGTTATACTGTCTGAACGAATACGGTTATAAACCAACTTGTCTTGGTCAGGAATATTCATCCCCCCTGCTTGTTCTGGCATTTCTTTCACAGCTTCTTGTGAGGCTGTTATAGTGGCAATTTCATCTGAATCAAACCCGTCCATTCTGAACATAAAAAAACCAACCAAAGATAAAATTAACACAACCAATAAAAGTGAAACAAAAATAAGATGAAAGCGCATATTCGGCAAGTCTTTTTCACTTGCCTCTGACGTTAATGGTTCAAAAGAAATTTCTTCTTCTGGCGCATCAGCGAACTGAAAAGCCCCCTCTTCTTTTTGATTTAAAGGGGTCCTATTAAAAGGCTCGGTCAACCTGTTTGGTTCATCAGAAGCTAAAGAATACATCTCATGAGCAGACCCCCTATACGAACCTGTTTGGCCCTGGGGTTGATAGGGTTCTTCCACAACAGGTTCTTTCAGTGTTGAAATTTCATGAAAAGAAGGTTCTTTTGGTTGATTAAAACCTGTAAATGTAGGCTCTTTACGTTGACTTAACCCCTCTGAAAGTTCTCTAATCTTGTCAAATTCATCCATAATGCGCTCCTTATTTTTTATTTAATCAAAAAAGTAGCACACTTTTTTATCATTTCGCAAGTGTTATTTTGAAAAAATAATACTCATTGCCGATATTTATATTCGTTTCATACATGCGAAGTTGTCCTTTCATAAAAAATTTTCAGAATGATATCAACGCTCCAATATTTTGTCAATTATTTTAATCATCTATTTAAAAAGCCTTAAAAAAGTTTATATTTCACATTTACTCAAATTTTTATCTTTATTGTTTCATAAAAAAAACAAACTTTTTTCACTTTTTTTAAAAAAAGTACTTGACTGTTATTTTTTTTTAGGTTATTTTATCACCTATCGAAGCTACCGATTTCAAAATTTCTTATGCGGATATGGCGGAACTGGTAGACGCAACAGACTTAAAATCTGTTGGGACTTTGCTCCCGTGCCGGTTCGATTCCGGCTTTCCGCACCATAAAAAAAGCACCCCTAAGGGGGTGTTTTTTTTGTATGGAAAGATGGAATTGATGTCGGCACGGGACAAGTGCCGGTTTGGTCACGAAGCGAAAGCGAAGTGGACACCGTAGGTGGTCCTGAATTTATGAGGGATAAATCGTGCAACGCCGATTTACATTCCGCTTTTGGCACCATAAAAAAGCACCCCTAAGGATGTGTTTTTTTTGTATAGAAAGATGGAATTGATGTCGGCATGGGACAAGTGCCGGTTTGCTCACGAAGCGAAAGCGAAGTGGACACCGTAGGTGGTCCTGAATTTATGAGGGATAAATCGTGCAACGCCGATTTACATTCCGCTTTTAGCACCACAAAAAAAGACGTCATTATCACAACGCACTTTTAGGCATAAAAAAAAGGATAAAGTCCTCTTCAGACCTTATCCCTTTTATTTAGGAATAAAAAATTTATTCCCCATTACTTCGCCTTTTACCAGCGCCACGCTTTTTAGGCGCTTGTGTGGCAATTTTTTGTGGCACTATGTGTTTATTGGAGGTTATTTTTGAAGTTACCTTTTTACCAATCATACCTTTATCTATTGATTTTTCAGCACCTTTTTGATGTATTTTCTTTGTTTCTTTTTTTAAAGTTTCCTTTTGAGTGACAGCTGTTTTTACCTCTTGTGTTGGAATATTATACGCTTTAATTAAAAAGGATTTAAAATCTTCCCACACAGAGTTTGTTTTGGCAATAGGCCGAATCTCGTTATCAAACACATCTTCTGGTATCTCTGCCAATGGTTTATCAGCACCCTTTGGGACAAAAACCTGCCATAACATACCCCAACCTTTGTCATTATCAACCGTTGAAACCGTGTCAGCAATTTTCCCCATCAACTTATCTTGAAATTGGTGTAAATTGCCATTTTCATCCACATAAATCATTGATTGTGTTAAGTAACAGGTTTTGTCTTCCTTATCTTTCATTAAATTGACAAAATCTTGTGGTGTTAATGTTTCAGAAACATACTTAGTATAAACCCCTGGGAACCCCTTTAATGCAGGTACAACCAACCCACCATCGTGAACAATAACTGGTTTTTTAAGCTGTCTAAACGCTTCTTTCGCTTTATATTTTGCCACATCTTCAATCGTATTATATTGTGGTTCCAGCAAATTTAAATTCAAACTTTCAACTTGAAAATCAAGACCCTCCAATGCGTGTGTTAAGCTATGAATCTTTCCCTTGTTAGAAGTTACTATTGTTATTGTTTTTGACATAAAATCGCCTTTGCCTAAATTATTAAAAACAATTAGATAATATCACAAAACAAGTTTATTTTCAATATAAATACAAATATACCTTAACTTGTTGTATGAAAAGTAGCCCACCTTAAGGCAAAATAAATTTGAACCTATTTGTTTCTTTTTTATTTCAATAAGATATTTTCATCACATTGATTTTTTTGACACCTGTATTTTTCTTCTTTTCCACTATCGTATTGAAGAAAGAGAATTCCTTTTTCATCCCCATCAAAAGAATAATACCCCTCAATTTTTGGCTTTTTGGCATAAAAACAACCCTTTTCTTGATGTTTTACCAAATAAAAACGCCCCTTTTTAAGAGGGATAATAAACTCAGCCATCGTTGGCTTTTGACAATTTTTGATACAATAGGCAAAATCATACAAGAAATATCGCTGAAACTGCCAATAAGTAGCTGTACATTCACTAAAAAACGGCCTTCCTGTTCCATATAAATGCTTTGCATAATTTTCCCCTCCCCAAAAATCAAACATTAAAATATTCGCTGGATAAACCACAAAATCATCATTGAAATTTTTATAAATTTCAAATACATCTTGCAATACCCAAGGGATAGAAATGTGTTCTGTTTTCTTATAATTTTGATAAAAATCTTTAATTTTTTCAATATAAGGATGCCGAGGTGTTGCAGCCAAAATACCCCCTGATATCATATTTTTCCCTTCCACTGTTAAAACCAAATTTTTAACCAGCAAATCCCCTAAATGACGCTGAAGCACTACATCTGTATCTAAATAAACACCACCCTCATTATACAAGGCTTCCAACCTGCACCAATCAGAAGCATAATCCCATCTTTTTTCTTTATAAACCCTTTTGATAAACGCATTCGCTTCAAGGTTACAATTTGTTTCATCCCAGCGCTTAATTTCATAATCTGGCATGGCCTTTTTCCAACTTTCAATTGATTTTTGAACCATTAAAGGCTCTTGTTTTGAACCAAACCAAACATAGTGTATTTTTTTAGGTATAGAAATCGTATGGGCTTTATGGTATGAGAAACAAGCCCCACCTACCAAACATAAAATCAAACAAATTTTAATAAAAAAAATACGCATTATTTTACAACATTTCAAAAAAAATATATATTCTGTTCAATATTTTTTTTGAATATCATAAAATAATCTTTTTGTCAAAGAGGTTATAACTTCATTAAAAAGATAAACTTAATTTAGTTGGGTAAACTTCCTCTTCAAGAAACGCCTTTTCTTTCCTATAATTAAAAGACGCTAGCCTACGATTAATAGCCTTTTTCTCAGCTTGTAATTCATCATCAGTTTCCCACAAACCAGAACGCTTCTTGGCTGAGAATCATCCTCTTTATTCCACTTATCCCAATCAAACCCCTCAGACATAAAAAACTCCTTATATCAAAAAAACATAAAGAGATAGAAACACAAAAAACATTATTTGTTAATTATTCTAAATAAACAAATAAAAACATTAAAATTCAACAAATTATTTTTATCGTCTATCTTTTTGTTGATTTTTAAATGATTTTAGTGTATAATAGTTATATTCATAAATAAAGATAGGAGGTTCCCATGACCCAACATACATCTCTTAATGAAATTTATTTAAAATTTCCGGAACACTTTGCCTCAGGCGTTCAAGCTGTAGCAAAAAATGAAGCCTACCCAAAAATAGCTGAGGTTCATCCTGAGTTTACTGAACACTTCCCTTCTGGGAGGAAATCAAAAGCAAAAACACAAGAACTGCCTATGCAAATGCTTCTTGCCCAGTATCAAATGAATAGATAAGCTCTAGATTTAACTTGAAAAAGACGTTTCCTTGTTATAAAATTTAGGAAACGTTTTTTTATTTATTAAATTCGTTCAAAACATTAGAGGTATAACATGATTAATATAAAAGAAAATGAACTTTATAAAGCAAATTTAGATGACCTCTTGTATCAAAAACATCAAACAGCTACTCTTCTTTATCAAATCAATCATTCACATCCTGAAAAACGCATTGAAATACACAAATCCCTTTTCCCTAGCTTATTTAATAAATTAGGGGAAAATTCTTGGTTTGAAACACCATTTAATTGCGATTATGGGAAGAATATATCTATCGGCTCTAACTGTTATTTCAATCATCATATATCCATTGGTGACGGCGCTAAAGTTCAAATCGGCGACAATGTTATCATTGGCCCTTATGTTGGAATTTACACAGCTGAGCATCCACTTGACCCTCATTTAAGAAAAGAAGGTTGGCAAAGCGCCTCCCCCATCACGATTGGTAATAATGTTTGGATTGGCGCCAATGTCACAATTTTATCAGGCATAACAATTGGCGACAATGCTGTTATCGGTGCCGGAAGCATTGTCACAAAAGACATTCCATCAAATGCGCTCGCCTATGGCAATCCAGCAAGAGTGATAAAAATCCTTTCTTAAAATGAAAGAGTTTCATCACTTCTTGCCAAATTAAGTCTTTTTTAATCTCTTTCCCGTTCCTTCCAATGGTTTATTTTTGGATTTTTAAGGGCTTTATAAAGGGTTGCTTTCTTTTGACATAGAACAGCCCATTCTTGTTCCCCATAGCTATAATGCCACCACTCTAACGGATAATTTACAAACCCAACCGAATGCATAATTTGCCAAAGAAGATATCTGTTTTTTAAGACCGTTGCACCCACATCTCGACTAGCTGTTGCACACAAAGGATTTTCAGTTTCACGATAAGCTGTCCCCATTTGAAGTGGCTTTCCCTTTGCATCTAAAATAGTCAAATCAATAGCGCCACCTGTTTGGTGCCCACTGCCGATAAGACATGGATCTGCAATACCGATATTTGCTTTTTCTTTCAATTGCTCTTGTGAAAGATGAGGCTCTAATAAAGCAAGTTTTTTCATTTCTGCTTCAAAAAATTCCACCTGCTTGTCATAGCTTCTATACGTCTCAAAAATGTGAAACTGATACCCTTTAGGCAGTTTTTTTCTCGCCAACTCAAGCATATAACAGACTTTTTGTCTCAATGCTTTATATTCAATATTATCCTCAAAACTGTATTTATGAGGATTCAACTCATAAAGTACTGGGTTTTCTTGAGTTTCTTGAATAGTGATTTCAGCCGTTTTATCGGCAACTGTATGTTTATATTTCATAATTTGAACTTTCATTTAAATGTTAACTAAATTAAAAAAAATTTACTGCTCAGAAAAGATTTCTGTCAGAGGCAAGTGAAAGTTCAAGTATTTAGATTTAAAATAAAGACACACAAACTCACACCGCCGACTAAATTCGGCGATTGCTACGGATATTAAAAAAAAGTGTCTTTTCATTTGTCATAGAGGTAATATATCATTTTTAGCTTTAAATGTAAAGTATTATTAAAAAAATATTCTCGCCTCTTTTACTAAAAAAGGGAACCCACAGACATCAAAAAATTGTCATTTTTTTTATAAAAACTAAATTTCATTGACAAATCCAGTCATTTAAGCTAGGATATTGGGGAATTTTCAAAAGGAGCCCCCATGCAAGAAGAAAACAAAATAGAAAACAAAATAAGAGAGATGGATATTTCGAATTTCAAACTTATGGGTATTGACATACAAAATGAAGCCAAAATGGAAAAACAAATAAAAGAGATGGAGGTTTGGACTTTAGTAACAAATTGCTCCATTGGAGTGGCTGGATTGGTTGTTTTGGCTGGAATGGCCTCTCTTGGTTACCAATCTGCTAAAGCAGAAAAACCATTCCCCAAAGCTGAAATTAAAATAAATGAAGAAACCTTAAGTTTGCCTCAAACAATCAAAAGTGCTAACTTTCCCGCTCAAAAACACATCCGTTTTCAAGAACGCATAAAGGATTAGTTTTTATTCATCCTTTTTGACGTTCTTGTTTTAATTTTTTATACCAATCGAAAAAGGTACCACGACTGAGATATCGTTTTTGCAACAAAGACCCCATATTTTTATAAACAGCCTCTAAGTCTTTAAAATATACCATCTGGATATCCCCAGTCGGTTCGATCACTATTTGTGGTATAAATGACTGATCTCCAGCAATTGGCTCGTCTATGGCTGAAAGGTTCTTAGCCCTCCCTGCTCTATAGATATTCACATCTTCAACAATATAATCCCTAAAAATCTTTTTATCCATTTCAGGTCCTGTATTTGGGTGTAAATGAAAGATTCTGATAAGCTCTTTTTTAACACCATATTTTTCTAACAAATCCAATGTATCATTAAGCTGTTTTAAACTTTTTTCTTTATTTTCCAATGGGGTATCAACAAATGAAATCGGTAAAGCGACTTTATTTATCAACTTATACAACGCTCTTTTACTCACAAGTGTATTAACACCTCTAGTCATAACGCTGATTGGTATCTTATTATAAAATGAGCGTAAAACGATATCCCCCGTGTCAACACCCATAATATCGTCATGATAGCTTAAACTGTCTGAATCAAAAAAGAATTTACCAAAACGCAAATCTTCATTAACGCCAATTTCATCACCACTGACTGATTTAAATTTTTTATATGTTTTCCATAACCTGTTATGCAAACTTAAAAACATGGGATATGGCATATGCGTTAAAGGTGGCACAGCTCGCATTAAACAATGGGAACATTGATTTAAACATCCTTTTGTCAGCTGAACTGTTGGATAATTATGCCCCATCAGTTTTTCTGTTTCAACATCAATTAAGGGGTACAAAAGACTTTTAGCTGAGATATCCCATTCTTTATACAAATCCAAATCAATATAAAACTTATGTGCTGCTTTTAAAGCCAGCTTCACCACCTTGCCTGTCACCTCTCCTTTTTGAAGAGCCTGATTTAAGATACCGAGTATTTTTTCCCCTTTTTTTGACAATAAATTTTCACCCTTACCATTTAAAAGACCTTGATTGCTATCTGATAAAGGAATAGGACAATTTTGATATTGAGAAAGAACTTGAACAGCCTTTTTCACCCAAAATTTATTAATCTGAGATTGCAAATCGTTCTTATCCATTTTGACACTCTCCACTGCCAACGCCCGTATCTCAGAGGACAACAAAGAAAGCTCTATCTCATCTAACTGGCCTTTTAGAATTTTCTTACCCGTTACTTTTAAAAAAATTGGTGAATAAACCTGCATTAAAGCAAGACTGTGCCAGTGGGCGAGCACATATTTAGGCGTATTTTTTATTTCTTCACATAAATCTAATAAATTTGAAAGCATCTTAATCTCCTAATCAATCACTCTATTTTAATCACCCTCATTTTGGCGACCTGCTTGTTTGCCAACTGGCACGCCTTGTTTTTTAATGTGTTCAGCAAGTTTCATTACTGGTGGCTTTGGCAAATGGGTATATGGTATTGGCCCTGCAGGAAAATGTCTTCTCGAATAACATTCAAATTTTTTATACGTTGAAACACCATCATAATATTTTAAATTCCGTGTCAAATAGTCATCTGGAAAATAATTCAAACAATGTGCTTTTTTTAGGTGTAGCATATCAATAATACCGTCATTAAGCGACAAAACCATTTCTCCATCAGCAAAAAGTGTCGTGCGATTTTCTTTTTTATCACGCGTCACTTGAAGCTTTTTCCCTTCAATTTCTTCATTTAAAAGATATTGCAATTCTATTATAGGTGCCGAAGCGCCCCGTTCATCATACCAATTATAATATTCTGGACTTACAATTAAATTTTTAAATTTCTTTTCCTTCATATCAAGCAAAAGAACCAGATGAACAAGCAATTCTTTATCTTTATCAATTTCATAAACCTGCCCGTATCTCAAGAAAAAATCTTCACCAGAATAAACACCTTCACACTCACCTTTATAGTTCAAAATCATCCCTTGACAATAAACATATAATCCTGGCAAATTCTCAAAATCCGTCTCAAATTCTTTTTTAATTGCATCAGAAAGCCCTTCAATAATCTTATCAGGATTAGAATCAAACGTGTTATCTGGATTTTCAACTTTGTGATTGTAACGATTTTTAATTGAGATAAATCCACCCTCTTTTAAAACTTGAATAGAAATCACAGAAGTGCCATATTCATCTTGTCTTTCTTCACGCCCCACAAAATCTGCTCGTTTAATTTCATCCACATTCTTTTTGACAGCATGGATGATATAAAAACTTTTAAACCGATTGCTATCTCTAAAAGTACACAACTCCTCACCAGGGGCAAAATATTTTTGAATTGCATTTTGCTTTTCCAAAGTATCTGCATAATAAGCATCATACCCAGCTTCTGCCAACAATTCATAGGGGGATTTACCCTCTTTTTTAGACTTTACCCCAAGTTCACCATTCTTAATTCTTTTAAGGGTAGCCAAAATCGGTAAAGCATTGCGTCCAGCAAATTTCACAATGCGAGGCAAATCTTCCATCTCAAACAAACTGGCATCATAATGCAAAATCGCTTTGGCAAAAGCCTCTCCATTTTGACGCTTGATAATATCATACATTGATTTCATATATGCACCTCATCTGTATTTTTGAAAGTTTTTTTTCAAAAAACTTTGCACAAACTTTGTTGTTTTTTTGACACAATACATAAATGCAGATATTTCTTTCCCATAATAAATACCCATACTTATGTCATATAATTTTCTTGCATTATCTTTTGTTAAACTAATTTCTTTACAAGAAGATATTTTTGATTCTTCATCTAATAATTTAAGTGCTTTTTCATTTCTCATAGCAGGCAAAAACAACTCTTTTTCTGATGTTTTTAAGGGCTCAACAACTGAACTTGGACGCAGACAAATATAACTATCCTTCCCCACATCTTCCCAGCCATTTTTATAAACAAAGCCATCATACCCTTGTCTTTCAAAAAAACGAATAATCCTTTGATAGCACAAATTTTTTCGATTAACATTGTTGATAGCCTGTGGATTTGTTTTTTCAAGAGGATATAACCCACCCAAAAAGAGTTCTCTTTCAACCTCTTTTAATGGCATTTGAAAGGGTTCTTCAAAAATATAGGTGAATTCTTTTGGTAATTTTTGACCAGCCAATCTTGAAGCAAATCCTTCTTGAAAATCATTTCCCTCATATAAACTTGAAACATATTTTCGCCCCTTTTCTTTCATCAACAACACATGGAGCATTAATCTTTTATAATCTCTTAATTCATGATTTCCAAGTTCAGGAATACGAAAAGGCCTTTTAACCTTCAACAAAATGGGTTTGATTTGAAAAACAATTTTATTCAAATTAATACCCAATTCATTAGCCCATTCGACCCTTCTTTCATGAATTGCTCTTTCTAGAGAATTTAATCTTTCCCGAGCTGCAACAAAAGAGCCAAAATGATCCAAAGGTCTTGCCTTGTCATTTGGATTTATGGTTCCTCGATATAATACTTTTGGCAAAGTTTTTTTACTTTCATCCATCAAAAAAATATCGGACCTTGTTCTTTGGATAAGAGCAGCTGTTTTTTTTATCTTTTCTTTATCAAAACCTGCATTTTCAAGATACTTGTTTGTTTTTTCGATGTATTTTTTTGTTTCAATAGCATGATATGCTGTAAAATTTGCAACCTTGCTTAACTCTTCAGACGTGATGTTATTTTTAAAAGAATTTGTTTTAAACGCATTTAAAAGGATAACATTCGCATCCATATCCTTTAAATTCTCATCCCAGCCTTTTGCAACAAAAGTTCTGATACTTTTTAACATTTTTAAGGCAAGTCTGAGCTGTTTCAATTGCACAGCTAACTTTGCAACTAATTTAACTCTTCCCTGCTTTTTTTGAATATATTTTTGTTGAGCAAGAGCTTTTATCTTTTTTTTCAAAACATGTTCAGGGCTTTTTTTATCTTTATTTTTCAGCATAATATCCACATTATGATGAAGCAAAAAGCAAATCATTTCAGCCGAAACAGCCTCATGCAACAATGTAGTCCCATCTAATTTAAAATTAAGATCGCCCATTTTTTCATAATGGTTGATTTTATTTTGATTAAAATCATTAAACGCCACAACATCATTTTTGCGAACAAATTTTAAAAATTTTATTTTATCAGACATAAAAAACACCATTTATTTTTGATTTTTGTGCATTATATCACACTGTTATAAAATTGTCAATATTTTCATCAATTTTAACAACATCCCTTTTTTTATATTTACATCAAAGAGAAAGATGAAAAGAATGATTTTTCAAATCGTTTAATAATTTTAACGTGAATGGAATTTTTTATGAAAAATTTTTGCTTCAATTAAATCACACACATCAGTAAAAGCTTCTCGAATTTTTTTGGGCACAAGATGTAACCCATATTCTTTTAAAAACAATGGATTATATCCACAGTCACCGATTTGGTGTTTTAAACTTCTTTCTTTACAAGAAGACAAATACCTATTTTCCAACTTCAAAAGCTCTTTTTCATGAGGGATTTGGATGGGTGAAATAAGCTGTTTTTTATCCATTTGAGACGCCAAAACAACTTGCTCTTTTCGAAAAGTAATAAAACTATCATTGCCAGCATCTTCCCACCCATTTTTATAAACAAAGCCATCATAACCCCTTCTTTCAAAGAATCGAATAAGGCGTTGAAACATAAGATTCTCCAAATTTTTACTTTGCGCTGATGGGTCCATTTTTTCACTTAAAACAGGATAGAGCCCTCCTAAAAAAAGCTCCTTTTTCACCTGATTTGTGGTCAATGTATAAGGGTGCATAAAAATAAAATCATATTCTTTGGGTAAAATTGTCTTTTTAAACTGATGCACAAAATTTTCTAAAGAGAATAAATACAATCGATTAATAAAAATAGCCCCATATTTTTCCCTCAATAAAAAATGGGTAAGCACATTTTTATATCTATCCAAGCTATGCTTTCCAAGTTCAGGAATGCGAAACGGATTTTTCATTTTTAAATACACAGGTTTTATCTGAAAAATTGGATTCCATCCTTCTTTTGTCATATGACAATGAAACCAACTGTTCGGCACATTCATTACCTCTTCCAAAGTATCCAATCTATCTTTTGCTGCTTTTAATGTACCAAAATGAGAAAGTGGCGCAAATGTATCCTTTGAATTTGTCGTTCCTCTAAAAAGAAGTAACGGCCCACCTTTTTCATCTTGTTGATAGAGCATTCTTGCCTGAGGATTATTTTGAACAAGGCGATAAGAAAGATGTACTTTTTCTTTTTTTAATCCCCCAACTATTAAAAGCTCATTTGTTTTATCAACTTGTTTTATTTTTTCAACACTATAATGAGTTAAATAAGCGGCTAAATGTTCAAAAAAATCCCTCTTCTTTTTCACTTGCTCTCCAAAAGTCCCCTCTCGTTTCAAATTTTTTAAATAAGGAGAATCTTCAAACAAAGAAGATGTTTCAACCAATCCTTTTTTCAAAAAAATATTTTTATTAACTAAAGATAACAATTGAACAGCTTCAGCCTGTTTTTTAATTTTTTCGTTTACCACTGATATCTTTTTAAAAGAAGCAGCTTGAGACTTTAAAAATTTCTTTTCTTTTTTTAATGCTTTCAATCTTTTTTTCATAGAATGGATTGCTGTTTTATTTTGGCAATTAACAGTTCTGATATCCATTTTAAACCATAATAAAAAAGCAAGCATCTCTGCTGATCTGACTTCATGAAGCAGAGTTGTTTCATTTGAAAGAAAATCAATTTGAGCACGATAGGCTTGTATATGCATTAAACAAAAAAAGTTTAACACATTGTTTAATTTTATATTTTTTAAAAGTTCCACTCTTCGTTTTAAAGTATTCATCCGATATCTTAACTCATTTATTCAGCAAGAGTTCTTTGATTTTCCACCTGAGAAGGCAAGCTCTTAATTCGATTTTCCTTTATTTTCAATGCAGAAGAAGTCTCTTTCTCAACAGCCTTTTTTTCTTGACAACCGCGACAAAAAACAACCCCTAGAACGGCAAGACCTATTAAAGAGGCAAAAGCAAAATTGACTCCTTTTTCAACTATTTGAAGACGTTTTTCCATCACATTTGACCGAGTTTGAGCCAATTTGCCCCCATTTCCAACAACAAAATACCCTTTGTCATCCATTCTAATCTGAGTCACATTTTCAAACTCTGGTTCTTTTTTCCCAGCCTTATCATAGAGTGTCCAAAGATTATTTTCTTTTGATTTTAAGGCAATATAAGTTTCATTTGGGGTCCTAAAAAGTTGATAC
Source organism: Alphaproteobacteria bacterium (assembly GCA_017466695.1). Classification (GTDB taxonomy): domain Bacteria; phylum Pseudomonadota; class Alphaproteobacteria; order CAAHEQ01; family UBA3637; genus RGIG4140. Next base: position 165,080 of record JAFTTR010000002.1, read on the forward strand.
TCACTCCCCGTTGCCAAAATTTGATTATTCTTTTTGTTGCACAAATAAACCAATTTTGAGGCTTTATCATAAACAAGATAATTTTTCCCGAATATTTGATATGGATAAGGATGATAAGTAAACCGATCAAAATCAGCTTCTAAGGCTTGAAGCATGGGTCGAAACCCCTCACCTTCTTTCATATCTCTAACACCATAACCTGTTGATGTTAAAACAACTTCTTGATTTTTATCACCTGTATTATAAATAAGTTTCCCATTAGGTGAAAAAATAGCATTTAAAGCTTTGGCGCCTTTCGTCTGAACAACCAGGTGACCATTCAACTCAAATGCTGTTTGATATTCCCCATTTTTTAAAACAAGTTCTTTTGTTTCTTTATGATATATATTCTTATTTACATCTGATTCAAAAAATATATCTGACATTTTATTACCTCTCCATTTATTCATATTTTAATAATTTTTTATCTCTCTTTTTTATTTTCTGGCAATTTTGTCTTTAATTTCAAACACTCCTATGGAGTGCCAACTATCATTTCATTTGTCTCTCCAATACTCAAAATTGAAACTTATTATATCTATTTTTCAGTTATTTGTCAACTATTTTTTAAAAAGAAGGATACACCCTTAATTTAATATTTTATCAAATCGCTCCCTTATTTTTATATTGACATTTTTAACACACGCATTTATGCTAAAAAAAACATTATAATTTATAGAGGCTTAATGACAAAGATTTCTTTTTTTCAACCAACAAAAAAACATTATTTATCTTTTTTTAAATGGATTTTCTTTTTACTCATTGTGATTTATCACTCACTTTTTTTGTTTACAAAACCTGCTTTTCTTTCCCAATTAGCCTATACTGTGTATGATTACATTCCTTTTTTAGTTGATTGTTTTTTTGTTATCAGTGGTTTTTTATTGGCAAGAAGTTTTTATATCTTCAAACCATCCATTGCTACATATATCAGCAAACGGTTGCTTGATTTTGTGCCTACTCTTTTATTGTTTTGGCTCATCTTTGCTTTAATTGGAAAACTTGGATGGGTTCAAGCTAACTTAACACGAGGATTTACAGATGTTTTAGGGCTCCCTATTTTTGGCGTTTTGTTGGTCAATAATCAGTTGAATTATACCTGGTTTTTATACACTCTTTTTTGGTGTAATGTTTTTTTCCTTTTATTACTATCTCTTAAAAAATTTGCTCCTTTTTTGATTATTCCAATTTTAATTTCAACAGGTTTTATTCTCTCTTCTTATTGGATTGAAGGGAATGTTATCTCTCCAACGCCTTACGATAATTTACCCATTTCTTTTGGTTTGTTTCGGGGAATATTTGCCTCTTCAATTGGCATTTTAATCACCTATCTCGTTCGATTTACCCCCTCTTTTATTCAAAAAAGTCCCTTTTTATTTTATGTGTTAGGATTGCTTGAAGCAACACTGATTATTTTAGCTCTTTTAATGGCTTCCCAACTAACAGCAAAAGAAATTTACATTAATGGGCTTTCCTTATTTGGGTTGTTGTTATTCTCCCTTTCTTTTGAAAACAGCCCTCTTTTTAAAGTTTTGAACCAAAAAATATTTAGTTATGGATCGTCTTTTTTGTTAGGAGGCTATATTTTTTCAGCTATTAGTATCGCATTTATGGCACAAATTCTTGTTAAATACCCAGCATTCACTTCTTATGGGAATAGTGTTTATATCGCTGTTATTTTAATATCCCTTTCTTTTGGGGCATTATGCCAACTTATAACCCAGCAATTAAAGAAAAAACTCTAATCATTTATCAAATCTTTTATTCTTTTTTCAAAAGAACTTAAGGATTTTTCATCCACTAATAGTCTATTGGAAAAAGAAACGACCTCTTGCGCCCAAGAAGGCATATCTAAATAATGAATTGTCTTTGTCCATTCCACAAGCGAGGTATTGGCATGTGCTGTTCTGATAAAATTAAATGTTTCATTTTCAATAACCTTAGCTCTAAATTGATGCCCCATATGGCGTGCTAAAGACATAAAAAAGATAATATCTTCAGCTAAACTCACCGGTAAGACCCCACCAAATGCTTCAACTCCCTCTCGCCAAGTGGACATTTTAAAAACATGAATAGCTCCATCATATGAAATAGGAGGTAAAGCCATTGTGATTAATTTTGAATATCTATCTTTAATCAGGTTTGTTATCCCATCAATTTGCCTTGAATTATAAAGCTCTTGGGCTTTTGTTAAATCAGGCACCCAAAATCCATTTGCTTTTTGATAAAAGCCCATATCATTTATACCTAGAAGGGGCTCCTTTTTCTCCTCAAAACAACAAGTGAGCCATTTTGCAATTCGAACAAAGCTATTTTCTTGCAACAACGAGGCCATTTCATCAAAATAATTTTCTTTTCTAAAATCATCATCATCTGCATAACAAAGTACGTCCCCTGCTCCAAAAACTTCTTCTAATGCAGCGATAGCCATGTTTCGTTTCATCCCAATACTAGGTCGCTCATCCAAAAAATGGTCTAATAAAGTTGCTTTTCGAGGATACCAATCATCCCATGGAATAAAATAAGACCAACTTTCAACCAATTCTTTTGTTTTTTGGAAATTTTTATGCTCTGGCGTGATTAAAAAATCCATCATTTTTGGCAAAAGCCTGGCATATTTTTGAACAGCTTTTTCCTTTGTCGGCACGTGCAAATAAAGAATATTTTGATATTGAATTTTATCTTGCCCAAAAACAGAAAGCGCCTCTTTTGATGAATCAATAATGCATAATCTTAAATTTTCACGCCCTAAAACATTTTGAATCAATTGATATGTTGCAATAAGACGCATTCTCGCCCCAGCGCCTTCTCGGTACGTTGGGCAAATAATATTTATTTTTTGCATCTAAACCCTCCTAAAGATACAAATAACTTTGACTTCACTATACATCAAAAAAGGCAAAAAAGCAACAAAGAACTTGACTTTTAAATTGTCCTTTCATACTCTTCTTTTTATAAGATAAAAGGAGAAAACCATGACATATATTGAAAAAATTTCATCCCCCGAGGATATTAAAAATCTTTCTATTGAAGAACTTACCTCTCTTGCATCTGAAATAAGAGAAGCTGTTTTAAATAGAGATAGTTTAATCGGTGGCCATGTGGGGCCCAACCTTGGCATTGTGGAAGTGGCGATTGCTTTGCACAAAGTTTTCAATTCCCCAACGGACAAGATTGTGTGGGATGTATCACATCAATGCTATCCACATAAGATTTTAACCGGCAGAAAAGAAGGCTTTTTAACTGAGGCTGGCATGCAAGAAATTTCAGGTTATACTAACCCAGATGAAAGTAAGCATGATCACTTTAAAATTGGGCATACGTCAACGGCTGTTTCTTTAGCTACAGGTCTTGCAAAAGCAAGAGATTTGAAAAATGAAACACATAATATTATTGCTGTTCTAGGAGATGGCTCTCTTTCAGGGGGTGAAGCTCTTGAAGGCCTTAGTAATGCTGCCGTATTAGGTTCAAACATCCTTATTATTTTAAATGATAATGAAATGTCTATTGCTGAAAATCATGGGGGGCTTTATCATAATTTAAGAACCTTACGCTCAACTAAAGGCACAGCTTCTGATAACTTATTTAAAGCACTGGGATTTAACTATCATTATGTAGAAGAAGGGAACGATTTAGCCACACTTTTGAATGTGTTTAAAAAAGTCAAAGACTGCACCAGCCCTACTCTTTTGCATATCAGAACACTTAAAGGCAAAGGCTATCCATTTGCTGAAGAAAATAAAGAACGCTGGCATTGGAGCGTGCCTTTTAATCTTCAAGATGGGACCCCTAAAATATCATTTGAAGGCGAAAATTTCAATGACATTACTTACAATTTTTTAAATCAAAAAATCAAAAAAGACCCATCTGTTGTAATTGTAAATGCCGGCACCCCAGGAGTCTTTGGTCTTACTGAAGAGAGGCGCACTGCCCTTGGAAAAAACTACGTTGATGTTGGAATTGCTGAAGAACATGGCGTTGCTTTTACTTCTGCTCTTGCAAAAGGTGGCTGTAAGCCTGTTTTTATGGTGATGAGTTCTTTTGTTCAACGCACTTATGATCAACTGTCCCAAGATTTGGCATTAAACAAAAATCCTGCTGTGATTTTGGTGGCATGGGGTGGTATTTCTGGAGCTGATATGACTCATCTTTGTACATTTGATATCCCTCTTATTAGCAATATTCCAAATCTTGTTTATTTAGCTCCTCAAACAGTGGAAGAATATTTGGATATGCTCAATTGGGGCTTAGAACAACAAGAACACCCTGTTGTAATTAGAATGCCAAAATCTGTTATTCATAACCCAAATTTCAAATCTTTTGATTATGAAAAATTAAACACCTATGATGTTCAACAAAGTGGGCAAAAAGTGGCCATTATTTCTGCTGGAAGCTTTTATTCTTTAGGGAAAGAAGTTGCCTCTTTATTAGAAGAAAAAGGCATTCATCCAACACTTATTAACCCCAGATATTTAACTGGTTTAGATGTTGATTTACTTGAAAAATTAAAAGAAAACCATTCTCTTGTTCTCACATTAGAAGATGGCGAATTAGACGGTGGCTTTGGTGAAAAAATCTCTAGATTTTACGCCTCAACCCCTATCAAAACACTTTGCTTTGGCGCATTTAAAGAATTCACTGATAGAGTTCCTTTGGAAGAATTATATAAGAAATATCACCTAACTCCTGAACAAATTGTTCAAGATGCATTAAACATTCTTTAAAAAGCTTAAACAACGCTTCTTAGAAAAAGAAGCGTTGTTTTTTTATTTTAATTACCAAGCTGATTTATTGTTCCATTTAACCCCATCAGGAGCCGTTCTTGTATGAGGGGCAACATAGGTTCCATTTTGTTTATAATACCCTCTCACGCGAACAGGACCTGCATCAGCCGTTGCTGAAATAAATAGAGTTGAAACAAAAATAGCTATTAAAAATAAAAATACGTTTTTCATTGTACACTCTCCTTTGTTTTGTTTAAACAAAACCCACCTTTAAAAGGCGGGCGGATGTTAGAAAACCGTGTACAAGTAGACGGCTCGGCTTATTTGGCCAAAACCTTATTCACCGACATCCGTCCTTTAGACGAAGGTCGGCATACTTATTTTAGTCGCTATGCTTAAACGACTACTTGTACTTAGGGTTTCTACGCCCTAGTATCCATAAAATGGATAACAAAATTATTATAACACGATCTAGCAAAAATCGTCAATAAAAATATGGGGCCATTCAAAAAAAACAACATCCCAACAAACCTTATTGAAATTATAATCCCCACAAAAAACAAAAACTTTTTTCACTCGCCCTTCTCCAAGCAGAAAAAATGAAATCAAATTTTTATTTCCCATAAAAAAAATCCACCAGCCTTTCGCAAGTGGATTTTTTTCATCACGAGAACTTATTTATTTTTCTTTTTATTCTCCTTATTTTCATCTTCGTCTTTTGTTTTTCGATCGCGTTGACGATATTGTTTTTCATGAGGTTCTTTTTCAAACTCTTCGATACCATATTTATCCCATTTCAAAATCAGTTCTCTCTCATCAAACTTCACAATGGAAGCGTAATCAGTGAACTTACCTTCAACATCACGGAAAACACGATATTTTGAAACCTGTGTCAACACATCTTCCCAGTAACGATGTTTAACTGAAATTTTAACCTCTTTGAACTCTTCACGCTCTTTCATCAATGCTTCATCATATTCTAAAATCAAATATCCATCTAAATTTTTAATCCGATCTTTTAACAATGCGACATCAGGATTATTTTTAGCTGAAGATTCAATTGTTTTCATAAATGGAGGATCAATCAAATAGAAATAGCTTTTATCACTTACATAGCCGGACAAAATCTCTTCTTTCACTTTATCAATCAACTTGTGCGTTTTCTTCGAAGGGCGATTTAAGAAGCCATAGTTAACATTTTTACGATGTTTAATTGCCCAACGCCACATGTGACGATAGTTTTCATTATGTGCAAAAATAAACACATTTGGATATTGTTTATCCAATCTTTCCCACTCTTTAGAAACCATTGGTAATGGTTCTTTTGGAGAAATATAAATAAAATCATGTTTTGACTTATATGTTGGATACAAATCCCAAATTTGAACACACAACAAAAGTGGTAAGAAAACCAATGCTCCTTTTGGATATTTTTGAACAAACGTCTTGATAATAAAGAAAGCAAGCAAATACCAAACAGGCCAGAAAAAACGACCTGAATAACGGAACACATTCCCTAACCAATTAATAACCTCCCCTGGTTTATAATCAAGAATAACAGCCGTGCCTAACTTTACTTGTGAGGATAAAGCAAATAAAGTTAAACCTAACAATAAAATAGCAAGTGGATAATGGCGTTTTAAATTTTCCCCAGCGAACAAACGCTTCACAGAGGGGAAGCAAATGCAAAGCAATATTAATAAACCAAATCCAAAATAGTTGTCTGCATCAAAATCAGCTTTTGGTGTAATACTTGAAAAGACACGAGATTGACTCCAGATAGGGTTGAAAAGAGCTGTTAAATTTAAACTCAAACTTCTCCACCCACCACTAGCTAAATTTTGCTCTGTTGAAACCATTCCAAGCAAATAGAACCAAAACAAAAAGACACCAGCCAAAAAGAGTAACCCTTTTATAACTGTTAGCAATGAAATTTGCTTTTCAATCCAATACTTTTGGAAGATTAAAATCGCAAAGAAGCCAGCAATAATTGGTAAAAAGTATGGGCATGTTAAAATCGCAAATGAGAACAAAACACCCATCCAAATCCATTCTTTTTTTGTTAAGCGATTATTCAAATATAACAATAACGTGAATAACACAATAAAGTGGCACATTAAGTTAATATGTACAAAAACACGCATCATCATAATTGGAGCTGAAACGAAGAATAATGCGCCTAAAACAATAAAAAATTTGTTCTTAAATGCATGACGGAAAATAAGGACTGAAGCAATTGCTTGCAAAATGTAGCAAAAGAACATCCAAACACCCACAAATTGCACTTCAGGAGACAAACCAAAGACTTTATGCAAAAATTTAAAGATAAGCGCTAATAATGGTGATCCATCCGTTCCATGAACAGAAATACCATAAGGATAGGCCAAATTCATATGTGTAAAAATAGGCCAACGCCACTCATCTAGGCGATAAAAAACGCTCCCTAAATATGAAACAGTGAAGTCCCCTCCTTTTACAACAAAATCAGTGTTATAAATATTTAGTGACAGCAATCCAAACATTAACAAATAGGCTGCAATAGTCAATCCGATTGTCACCGACATATCCCAGTTGCGCCAGATGATATTATCCTTTGCAAAAAGCTTTTTTATTATTCTCAACATAAACCCCTCTACTGTTTCAATATAGTTGTTTTTTGAACAATATATTTAGGACGACGTTTCGTTTCCATAAAAATCATCCCAATATATTCACCAATAATGCCCATCATAAACAATTGTACCCCGCCCAAAACAAGCACAACACTCATCAATGATGCCCATCCAGTGATAACAGACCCACCAAAGAGTTTTTGATACAACACATAGGCCGTAAATAATCCCCCAAAAAGAGCAATCAGCAAGCCTAAATAAATAGCCACTCTTAATGGTTTAATACTAAATGAAGTTGCGCCTAAAATGGCAAGTGCAACCATTTTACTCAACGTATAAGAACTTGTTCCTTTGAACCGTTTTTCAGCTTTGTATAAAATAGCTTTTTGTTTAAAGCCCATCCAAAAAACCATTCCTCTTAAGAAGAGGTTCCCCTCTTGCATAGAGGCAAGCACATTAGCAGCCTTTCTATCCAACAAACGAAAATCAGCCGTACCTTGTGGTAATTTTAAACCTGAAAAAAATGAAAATATTTTATAAAACAAATAAGAGGTTGTTTTTTTAAGTATCCCAGCATCTTGAGTATCTTGACGAATGGTATAGACAACATCATACCCTTCTTGCCATTGGTTAATCATATCCGTTAATAATTCAGGAGGATGCTGCAAATCAGCATCCATGGAAATCACACAATCACCTGAGGCATACTCAATCCCTGCCCTTAAAGCATATTGGTGGCCAAAATTGCGTGAAAATGAGACATAGTGAATTTTATCATTTTCTTGATGGCATCTTTCCAACACGTCCAGTGAATTATCTTGGCTTCCATCATCTACAAAAATAACTTCATAATCATTATAAGGTTGCAGAACAGGCAAAAGCCGCTCCAACAACGGATTTATATTTTCAGCTTCATTATAAGCTGGTATCACAACTGAAACTTTAAATTTTTTCATCATTTTATATCTTCTTTTGGACACCCTAACCCATTTTAAATCAAATGTAAACAAAAAAAACGACGCCCTTAAAAAAAAGCGTCGTTTTTATTTTCATCTCCAATTAAGCCTTTGGACATTCTGCAGATTTTTCTGCATTAAACTTAATCCATTTTTCATCAGCTTCATCTGATGAACTAATAGCGCCTTGTGGACATTCTGAAATACAAACACCACAATCGATACAATCATCAGGATTAACAACTACTTGTGTCCCTGCATCATGAAAAGCACCAACTGGACAAACATCAACACATGTTCTACATAAGACACATGAATCATTTACAACTGAAGGCATTTTATTCTCCTTAAAAAAAAATTAAATCCTTGCTCATAATACTCCTAAAAAAAAATTGTGCAAGTGTTTTTTCATAAACTTTCATATTATTCCCTTGACGATAACTCAAATAAGACATAAAATACGAAAAAAAAGGAGAAACAAATGGCTACAAATTATAAAATTGGGGATAAAGATACACGCCCTTGGGGTAAATGGGAAACCATTGATGTAACTGAAAATTATGTTGTAAAAAAAATAACTGTTTTGCCAAAAGGTAAACTATCGCTTCAAAAACACAATTATCGTTCAGAACACTGGATAATCACAACAGGTGAAGGCATTGTTACCTTAGGTCAAACAACAAAAAAATGTATAACAAATGACCATATCTTCATCCCAGTTGGACAGGTACATCGCATTGAAAACCAATCCACTTCCCCTCTTGTTTTTATTGAGGTTCAAACAGGTGAAATTTTAGATGAAAATGACATCATCCGGTTAGAGGATATTTATAATCGCATTTAAGTTTTAAAAAAAATAGTTCAAAAGCCCTTATATAAAAGGGCTTTTATTTTTAATCAACATTATGTTAAAAATCAGGTTTTAAATCGTTAGGAATACGCCAAAACTGTTCTTTATCATCTATTGGGACATAAAGCATATTATAAGATTCAACCACAAAACCCAACGGATTCAAAACTGTTTTAACCCCATTATAGGAAGTACGAATAAAAACACGATATCTTAGCTGTCTTGAGGAATTTTCCACCTTACATGTGATACATTTTTTTGAATTATCCGAACAATCACAAACAGGATTGTAAGCATCAGGAATAGGCATATCAAACGTTTCAATAACAGCTTCCCACAAATTTTGCTTAATCAGATTTAACTCATAAATATGCACATCTCTAACAAAGCCTTTTTTACGAGATTCTTCAAATAAATTATCAGCACTCATACGAAAAGGCATATACACCCTTTTGTAATGTGAATATCCAGCCACTGGGCCTCCAACATCCCAGCGTTGTGTCATTGTTTTATTTTCCCACACAACCGTATGACGGTTATAAATATAATCTCTCAACAATGATTCAGCAAACAATTCCAGAGCATTGACGTTTCTTGTTGAATATTCTGCTGGGATAAGAACCTGTCTTGAAGAATCAATGGAATATAAATTGACCACACGCCTATTTGCAATTGAAATATCAATTCGATCAGCATTATATGTAAAAAAACCTGCAACAGCAATCATAACTGCCATATTCAAAAAGATAAACAAAGCTAAAAGTCTAGACGTTTTTAAATATCTTCTCTCAGGTAAAGCTCTTACCTGCATATATTCAGGATAACGCCCCAATACATCGGGTGAATCCTCTTTTGACCGTCCAAAAAGAGCTCTTATTAGTCCCATCTTTCTCCCCAATTTTTTTTAATCTTTTTTTAGAATAAAGAAGTTATAAAAATAAATCAAGTTCTTTTATTCTTACCCATAAAAAAAAGAAAAAAAAAGAAAAATTTACCTTTGTCGCATAAAATTCACGAGTTGTCATACCACGCATAGCACAAAAATCATCTCTCACACGTTGGTCTAAATTATAATCGTTTTTTTACACATTTCAAAATACAAATAAGTACATGAATTTTATATAAAATTCATAAAAATCTTAGATTAAAATTTCTTATTTTATTTTTTCAACTCAAAAGGATTAAATACCCCTGCCGATAAGGCAATCAAGGCTTTTCGTGAATCATTAGGAGAAACTTTATTTTTCCTCTCAAATCCACATTTTTGACATTTATGTAAAATAAATTCTGATCCATTTTTAATTTCATATCCAATGGCAAACATCACACCCTTACAAGTTGATGCTCTATCCCCTGGATTAATATCTACATGCAGTGACGACAAACACTTCGGACAATGATTTGTGTATCCATTCCCCTTAATTAAATGACCACAAACAATACAAGTAAAGTCTTCTATTTTCTTTTCAAAAAGTTTTGACATTTTAATTCTCTTGCTCAATTTTTTTTATAAAAGGAGTGAAATAAAAAAGTTCGCTTTCTTTAATCTTCACTTCCAACTTAATCACTTTTTGCGTATCTTTTCTATTCAAGACTTGCGCTTTTTGATAAATTTGAGCCAACGCCTTACCTTCTGTCACAGGAATATGAAGAAGAACTGTTTTTGCATCCCTATTCAACGCTTTTTCAATACAGTTTAACAATTTTTCAAACCCCTCACCTGTATAAGCACAAATAGGACATTCTTTTTCACGCCTTGTCTTTTGCTCCAAAATCATACGTCTATCATCTTCCTCAAATAAATCTATCTTATTCAAGGCTTCAATTAGCCCATCATCCACCATTTCCTTGAGTCCTAAATCAGACAAAACATTTTCCACATCAATTCGTTGGGCTCTTGAATCTTCATGATAGTAATCTCTAACATGAACAACAACATCAGCGTCTAAAACTTCTTCAAGTGTCGCCCTAAAGGCCATAACTAATTCTGTTGGTAAATCTGAAATAAAACCCACCGTATCAGACAAGATAACTTCTTGCCCTGAAGGCAATTTAATTCGGCGCATAGTTGGATCTAAAGTGGCAAACAACATATCTTTTGCCATGACATCAGCATGTGTTAATTTGTTAAAAAGAGTTGATTTACCAGCGTTTGTGTATCCAACCAATGCTACAACTGGGAATGGAATTTTCTTTCTTGCTGCTCGGTGAAGATGTCTTGTTTTTTTCACATCCTCTAATTCTTTTTTAATTTTGATAATATCTTCATCAATCAAACGCCTGTCCAGTTCAATCTGCGTTTCACCAGGACCACCTAAAAAGCCAGATCCCCCTCTTTGTCTTTCCAAGTGGGTCCACGACCTCACAAGTCTTGATCTGGCATATGTTAAATGCGCCAATTCAACTTGTAAAACACCTTCACGTGTCCGAGCTCTTTTACCAAAAATTTCTAAAATAAGAGCTGTTTTATCAATAACCTTTGTATTCCACGCTTTTTCTAAATTGCGCTGTTGTAACGGCGACAACGGACACGCCATAATCACAACTTCAATATCATTTTCTTTAATTAAAGGGGCATAATTTTCAATCGTGCCTTTTCCTATAAAAGCATTTGCTTTAATAGCACTTAAAGGAACCAATGCACTTTTAATCACATTCAAATCAATTGCCTTTGTTAAAGAAGTTACCTCCTCCAAACGTGACAAAGGCGTTCTCATATCACTTTCATTTTTTAAATACGGCAACAAAACCAAGGTATTTGTCAAAAAAACTTACTCCTATACAATTTTCCAACAAGCCTCAACAAGAGCAAATTCAACCTCTTTTGTTGGGCTTGAAATTAAATGATAGGTCGAAGTATCCTCTATTTTTGAAAAAATTGCAACCTCATTTTCTAAAAGAGCCCCTGTTTTAAACTGAATTTTTAATTCTTTTAACTGATGGGTATTTAAAAAATCATCATCCAATCCATCTAAAATCCAAGCAGGATAAACAGCATTATTTACATGCTGATTGATATCAATATCATCTTTTCGAACCTGTAACAAAACAGCGTTATCCAACTCTTGAGGCAAAACAACTTTTTTAAATTCAGCATCAATCGCCTTTTTTTTAATCAATGTTTCATCTGACAAATACTTTTGCACAATAACAGGGCGTTTTTTATTCAAATCAATAAGAGCCCAATTGCTGTAGGCAGCAACCAAGACATTCCCTTCTAAATCTTTAAGTTCAAAATCACGTCTTGCTGTCATCAGTTGAGAACCAGCATGCCATGTTTCAAGAACAAACTCTTCATCTCTTTGAGGTAATCTGTTTATAACTAAATGATAACCTGTTCCAACCCATGTCATTTGATTTTGAAGACAAAAACTATATCCAAAACCAAATTTTTCAGCATGCAAATCAGCCATATCTTGAAACAAATTAAATAATGAACGCAATCGCATTTGATTAAATTTATCACATTCAGCACTGCGCAGACGATACTTATTTTCAAATTTATACATCTTTAACTTTCAATTCTTTCTTCTTTTAAAATATCCTTAATTTCAAGCAATCGTTTATCTTTGAGCATATTTTCAACACTCACAGGTAATTTATAGCGCCAATTGGGATATTCCATATATGTCCCAGGCAAATTAAATTGCTGCTCCATTTCAAAAACATCTTCTGGACGAACCAATAAAATTTTGCTTTTTGTTTTTGCCAAATATTTATAAATATATGGGATAAACCAAACAGGCACTTCTTTTAATTTTAAATATGCCTCATTGGATAAAGAAACACTATATCCCTGCCTTTTAAATGCTTCAATAAAAGCAAGTTTTTCTTTCTTTCGATTTTGTTTATGCTCTTGATACTGCTCTAAAGAAATGGTCTTTTTTTCAAGTCCTAAATCCAAATCTAATTCTTTAAAAAAACCAGTATAAGAAGGTAAGTCATGTGTTCCTGTTGCAATCAATGAACAAGGGGCATACATCTGAGGCACCAACAATCCCTGCCAATCTTGTTGATAATGCATAATCTTAAATGAAAAAGCATTCAACTTAATCATCTCATCTGAAAAACCATCTGGTGCTGTTCCTAAATCCTCATCAATCACAACCGTTTTATTTAAATGACTTTCTAAAGCCATAATCCCCGTTAATTCTTTAAAGGGATATTTCAAATAAGCACCTGTGGCTCCTTGCACTCTCAAATAAAGACGCATCAATCCAAAAGCATGGTCAATGCGAACAGCCCCTGCCCCTTTCATTGCACTTCTTATAACATCAATGAAGGCTTTAAACCCTGTTTTTTTAAGAACTCTTGGATTAAAAGGCGCCAAAGACCAATCTTGTCCATTTAAATTAAACGTATCTGGGGGCGCACCAGTTGTTACCCCTTGCATAAAGACTTCTTGATTAGACCAAACTTCAGCACTATTGTCACTCACCCCAACGGGCATATCCGTATATAGACCCAAAGGTAGTTTTTCAATTTTTTTCAACACACTTTGAAATTGCTCAAAGGCAACAAATTGTTGATAACAGATACGTAAAATTGACATTTCATTGTTTTTAACAAACTCTCTTAATTCTTGAGACTTAGGGTGTTGATGAGATTTTTGCCATTCTCGCCACATCATGGATTTTTTTGTTTTTGAAGCAACATTTCTGAGCGTTTGGAAAAGAGCAAAATTTTCAAGTGCTTTTCCTTTTTCTTTGATAAAAGCTTCAAAATCTCTCCCTCTTTTTGTTTTGGCAACACCTTCATCATCAAAGTGCATTTCTCTAAATTTTTTAAACAAAATTTTAAAAGCTTGTTTTTTAATTGCAGAAACCTTCTTGTAATCCACCAAGTCCCCTTCTCTTGCTTTAAAAAGATGCTCCTTAAAAATAGGACATTCTTTAAGTTCTTGAAACTCAACATTGTCCTTTGCTTCGCTCACAGCTTCCATATCCACATACAAAGGATTCAAGAATAATCTAGAACAAGGAAAATAAGGACTGGCATCATCTGGGTTATCTTGAAACAACGCCGTCAACGGATTAACACCTATAAATGAAGCCCCTGTTTTTGAAGCCACATCAACCATTTTTTTTAAATCTGTATAATCTCCAATTCCCCAATTTGTTGTTGATTTCAAGGAATAAAGTTGAATAGGATACCCAAATACCTTTTTTTCTCCTGCTAAAACATCAGGCATATAGCACTTATCTGGTACAATTATTAATGAAGCCGTTTCTTCCCTATTTTTACCTTTTAAAGAAACTTTTAACTCATGATAACCCATTTCCATTTCAAGAGCTAAACATAATTGTCTGACTTGATAAACCTTATTTCCAACAACTTCTTCAGTTATAACTTCCAGCAAATTTAAGGAAACCTCATCTTCAAACTCTTCCCCCTCTTGGGTTTTAATTTGCCAAATTAAAGAGGTATCGGCCTCTTCTTTTAACAAACGAACATCGATCTCCAAATGCGCTTGTTCGCTTTGTCTAATCAAAATTGTTTTATCAATCAGCGTTTCATACTGTTCTTTTTTCAACTTTAAAAATGAAGCCTCAATCTCTTGATCCCTATCAGCATTAAAACCCAAACTTTTTAAAATCGCTTGCTTTGATTTATCATCTGCCTTATAAGTAATGTTTGTTGTTCTATCAACAAATGAGGGTAAAATCCCAATTTTTTGAGCAAGTTCATCTAACCTATCTGGATTATATGTCATTTTTAACCCCTTTCCCTTTCAAAAACAACAACACTAAATGGTGGCACTTTAAGCGTTTTCATTTTTTGTTTTTTCAAAGACTTCACTGTTGAAAAAACAAGTCTCCATTCAAAATCTCGCGCAGGCAATGTCCATTTTATCGCTTCATTATGTGCATTAAAAACAAAAAATAACCTATTGGAATTTTTTGTGTTTTTAATTAAGCAAGAAAGTGCTTTAACATAAAAATGCCAATCATTTTTTGCCATAGGTTTGCCATCAGGTTTATACCAAGTACACACCTCTTCTGTGAAAAAATTACTATGTTCCATAATAGGCCTTGAAGCTCGAAAAGCCATTAATTCTTTGACCATTTGGAGCATTTCTTTGCCTTGAGGTTTAATATGCGCCCAATCTATCCAAGAATACTCATTGTCTTGTGAATACGTATTGTTATTACCCTTTTGCGTTGCCATAATCTCATCACCGGAACGGATCATTGGCGTTCCAAAAGAAAGGAGTAATGTTGCCATTAAGGATTTAGCACGATCCATTCGATTTTTTAAAATAGCTTCATCCGTTGTTTCCCCTTCCACACCTCCATTGTAAGAGAGGTTATGGTCCGTTCCATCCTTATTATTTTCACCATTGGCTTCGTTATGCTTGTGATTATATGAAACCAAATCATTGAGTGTAAATCCATCATGCGCCGTAATAAAATTCACAGACTCCCAAGGACGCCGGCCACGGTATTGATAAACATCAGAAGAGGCCATTAAACGGGAAGCAAAATCCCCTGCTTGACCTTCATCCCCTCGCCAAAAACGGCGCATTGTATCTCTGAATTTATCATTCCACTCAGCCCATCCAGGTCTAAAAAAGCCCACTTGATAGCCCCCATAACCCAAATCCCAAGGTTCAGCAATTAACTTCAAACGTTGTAATGTGGGGTCTTGTTGAACAGTTGATAAAAAGGCACTTTTAATACCATACTGATTATTTTCATCTCGTGCCAACGTGGTGGCTAAATCAAATCTAAATCCGTCAATTTGAATTTGATTTGCCCAGTACCTTAAAGAATCCATCACCAATTGCAACACACGAGGGTGCCCTAAATTAAATGAAGCTCCACACCCTGTTGTATCATCATAATAACGTTTATTTTCTTTATTCAACCGATAATAAACGCCATTATCTATCCCACGATAACAAAGCGTTTGCCCCATTTGGTTGCCTTCGCCTGTGTGATTATAAACAACATCTAAAATCACCTCAACACCTGCTTCATGGAACACACGAACCATATGCTTTAATTCATCCAAATTTGTTTTTGATGATAAATATGAAGCTTGTGGAGCCATAAAGGCAATTGGATCATAGCCCCAATAATTGGTTAACCCAAGGTCTTTCAAAAACCCACTGTTCATAAACGAAGCAACTGGCAATAATTCAACAGCACGAACACCTAAAGACTTTATATATTCCACCACTTTTTTGCTAGCCATACCCTTAAAAGTGCCTCGTAATTTTGCGTCAACTTCAGGATTTAAAGCCGTAAAACTCTTCACATGCGTTTCATAAATAATTTCTTCTGTCCAAGGAACTTTGGGTTTTTGAACTCCTTTCCAATCAAAAGCATGCTCATCTGTGATAATTGCTTTTGGAACGTAAGGAGCCGAATCTGTTTGAGAAAATGATAAATCTTCCTTTTTTGAAAAAGCTTGATACCCAAGCATCGCATTATGAGCTGAAATAGTCCCAGTTAAAAGCTTAGCATAAGGATCAATCAATAATTTATGTGGATTAAAACGAAGACCTTTTTCCGGCTCATAAGGACCATAAACACGATAGCCATATAATTGTCCAGGTTTTAAATTTTCAACATATCCGTGAAAAACCTCATCCGTATATTCTGGAAGAACAATTCTTTCTTCATTTTTCCCATTTATATCGAAAAGACATAATTCAACTTTTGTTGCTGTTGATGAAAACAAAGCAAAATTAACCCCTCGTCCATCATATGTAGCCCCTAGTGGATAAGGTTCTCCTTTTAAGACAATACGGCTCATAACTTATCCTTTCAATTTATTTTTTCTTTTTTAATTGATAGACAACTGTAGCCAATGGTGGTAAATGAATTTTCAATGCATAAGGTTTAAAGTTCCATCCCTCACCTGTTTCAATTTCCCCTTTATTTTCAATTCCTGACCCAAAAAATTCACGAGAATCAGAATTTAAAACTTCCTCATAAACACCAGCTTCATTCACACCAATTTTATAATTTTCCCTTGGGACAGGAGTGAAGTTGCAAGCAACAATTAAACTATTTCCCTTTTTATCCTTTCTCATAAATGAAAAACAAGAGTTATTTGCATCTGAACCATCAATCCACTCAAAGCCTGCGCTCTCAAAATCATAATCAGATAATTCTTTATGAGAAATATAAAAATTATTCAATGTCTTAACAAAGCGTTGCAAAGCTTTATGACTTTCATTCATCGTCAAACCCCAGTCCAAACTATCAGCATAATTCCACTCTCTTTGAACACCTAACTCATTCCCCATGAATAAGAGCTTTTTCCCAGGATGCATGAACATATAAGCATAATAAAGCCTTAAATTTGCCATTTTTTGCCAATGATCACCAGGAACTTTATCATACATAGGACCTTTTCCATGAACAACTTCATCATGTGAAATAGGAAGCGTGAAATTTTCATTAAAGGCATAAAGCATTGAGAATGTTAATTCATTATGGTGGTATTGTCTATAAATTGAATCATACCCAATGTATCTCAGTGTATCATGCATCCAACCCATATTCCATTTATAACCAAACCCTAACCCTCCGATATATGTTGGTTTTGAAACCATTGGCCACGCTGTTGATTCTTCTGCAAATGTTGTATACCCAGCATTTTCACCATAAACAAGCTCATTGAGTTTTCGAAGGAAGTTAATCGCATCAATATTTTCTCTTCCCCCATAACGGTTTGGAATCCACTCCCCTTCTTTTCTTGAGTAATCAAGATAGAGCATACTGGCAACAGCATCCACTCTCAAGGCATCAATATGATACTCCCTAAGCCAAAATAATGCGTTCGCATGCAAAAAGTTAGAGACCTCATTTCTTGAATAATTATAGATCTTTGTCCCCCAATCTTTATGTTCTCCTTGACGAGGGTCAGCATGTTCATAAAGCGCCGTTCCATCAAATTCGCACAATCCAAATGCATCTTTAGGAAAATGCGCAGGCACCCAATCCATAATCACCCCTATTCCAGCCTGATGTAACTTGTCAATCATATACTTAAAATCATCAGGAGAGCCATACCTACTCGTTGGCGCATACATACCTGTTACTTGATATCCCCAAGAACCATCAAATGGATATTCTGAAAGAGGCAAAAGTTCCACATGCGTAAAGCCCATTTCTTTGACATAAGCTGGCAATTCTTCTGCCATTTCACGATATGTTAACCAGCGATTTTCTTCCATAGAATTACGTCGCCAAGACCCTAAATGGACCTCATAAATTGAAATAGGTGCATCCAAGGCATTTGCGCTATATCTTTTTGTAGCACACCACTCTTTATCATTCCATTCATATTTTTTAGAATTAAACACAAGAGTCCCTGTTTTAGGACGCATTTCAAAAGCTTTTCCATAAGGGTCAATTTTCAACGGCAATAAATCCCCATTAGCACCAATAATTTCATATTTATAAATTGTCCATTCTGGCAAGTGTGGAATGAAAATTTCCCACACACCCGAAGAACCACGAGGACGCATCATATGTCTGCGACCATCCCAATCATTAAAATTACCGACAACACTTACCCGTTTTGCATTTGGCGCCCAAACTGCAAAACTTACACCCGAAACACCTTGATGTGTTATAAGCTGAGAGCCTAATTTTTCATAAATATCCTTGTGGTTCCCTTCATTAAACAAATATAAATCCATATCCCCTAACACAGGCCAGAAACGATAGGCATCTTCCGTTTCATAAGTTTCACCACTATAAAGTGTAATTTTAAAATAATAAGCAAAAAATTATGTTTCATCAGGAAATGCCATTTCAAACAAACCATTTTGATGAATTTTTTTCATCTCAACAACTTCTTTTGTCTCAACACGAACAAGTTCCACTTTCTTTGCTTGTGGTTGGAATGTGCGAACATATAAAAATGGTGTTAAAATGTTTTTTGAACAAAGGTGCATACCAAGAATGGAAAAAGGATCACCTTGAAAATGTCCAGAACATAACGCATTCATTTCATCTGATGTCATAAAATTCATTTTAGTCCCCTATTTTTGTTATAAATTACTTTTATATAACATTGTTTTTTCAAAAAAGAAAAGCAAAAAGATGTGTTTTTTTTATTTTATTATAACTCTTTTAATAAGTCATTCACAAATATATACTTTTTCAAACATAAAAAAATCTCTTGCATTCCCTTAAAAAAAGTGTTAAACATTTGGCGAATAAAAATCAGAATGGGTTCCATAACTTAAATATTTAAGATATGGTTTTTAATTAACTAACAAGCAAAGGAAAAACTAATGACAAAATGGGTTTATACTTTTGGTGATGGCGTTGCAGAAGGCGATGCTTCAATGAAAAACTTGTTGGGTGGTAAAGGTGCTAACTTGGCTGAAATGAGCCGTGTTGGTGTTCCTGTTCCTCCAGGTTTTACAATCACAACAGAAGTTTGTACATATTATTACGCAAACAATCATTCTTATCCAACAGAATTAAAAGATCAAGTTTTAGCAGCACTTGCTGGCATTGAATCAAAAATGGGCAGCAAATTTGGTGATCCTAAAAACCCACTTTTATTCTCCGTTCGTTCAGGTGCTCGTGTTTCTATGCCTGGTATGATGGATACAGTTTTAAACCTTGGTTTAAATGATGAAACAGTTGTTGGTTTAGCTGAACGTTCAGGCAATGCAAAATTTGCTTATGACAGCTATCGCCGTTTCATTCAAATGTACGCTGACGTTGTTATGGGTGTTCACAGCTCAAAATTTGAAGCTGTTTTAGACCGTGTTCGTGAAGAAAACGGCTATCAATTTGACAACCAAATGACAGTTGAACAATTAAAAGAAGTTATTAAAGAATACAAAGAAATCTGTGTCAATGATGGTCACCCTCTTCCACAAGATCCATTTGAACAACTTTGGGGTGGTATCGGCGCTGTGTTCTCTTCTTGGATGGTTGACCGTGCTATCTACTACCGTAAACTGAACAACATCCCAGGTGATTGGGGTACAGCTGTTAACGTTCAAACAATGGTTTTCGGTAACTATGGTGATACATCAGCTACAGGTGTTTGCTTCTCACGTGACCCAGCAACTGGTGAAAACTATTTCTATGGTGAATATCTTAAAAATGCTCAAGGTGAAGACGTTGTTGCTGGTATTCGTACACCACAACCAATGACAAAACTTGTTAAAGAACGTTCTGGCACTGATTTACCATGTATGGAAGAAGAATTCCCTGTTGTTTACAAAGAATTATCTGACATTCGTGCAAAATTAGAAGCTCACTACAAAGATATGCAAGATATGGAATTTACAATCCAAGATGGTAAACTTTGGATGCTTCAAACACGTAATGGTAAAAGAACAGGTACAGCTGCTCTTCGTATCGCTGTTGAAATGGTTAACGAAGGCTTAATTGACAAGAAAACAGCTGTTATGCGTGTTGAAGCTGCTCAATTAGACCAACTTTTGCACCCAATGTTTGATAAATCAGAAAAACGCACTGTTTTAACAAGTGGTTTACCTGCATCTCCTGGTGCTGCTGTTGGTGAAGCTGTTTTCTCAGCTGAAGATGCTGAAAAAGCTGCTGCAGAAGGTCGCAAAGTTATTTTAGTTCGTATTGAAACATCTCCTGAAGATATTGCAGGTATGCACGTTTCTCAAGGTATTTTAACAGCTCGTGGTGGTATGACAAGTCACGCTGCTGTGGTTGCTCGTGGTATGGGTAAACCTTGTGTTTCTGGTGTTTCAGCTCTTCGCATTGATTATGATGCAAAAACTCTCACTGTTGGTAACACTGTTATTAAAGAAGGTGAAATGCTTTCAATTGACGGTACAACAGGTGAAGTTATGGCTGGTGCATTGAAACTCGTTCTCCCAGAAATGACTGGTAACTTTGGTGAATTTATGTCTTGGGTTGATGAAATCCGTACACTTGGCGTTCGTACAAATGCTGAAACACCATTAGATGCTAAAACAGCTCGTGATTTTGGTGCAGAAGGTATTGGTCTTTGCCGTACAGAACACATGTTCTTTGACCCAGCTCGTATTAACCACATGCGTCAAATGATCTTGTCTGACACAGTTGATGCAAGAAGAGCAGCTCTTGCAAAACTCTTGCCTTACCAACGTCAAGACTTCACAGATCTTTTCACAATTATGGAAGGTCTTCCAGTAACAATTCGTTTCTTAGACCCACCATTGCATGAGTTCTTACCAAACAAAAAAGAAGAACAAGCTGAAATTGCTCGTGAATTAGGTGTCAGCGTTGAAGAAATCGCAGCACGTACAGCTAAATTACACGAAGCTAACCCAATGCTTGGTCACCGTGGTTGCCGTTTAGGTGTTACATACCCTGAAATCAACGAAATGCAAGCACGTGCTGTTTTCGAAGCTGCAGTTGAAGTTATGAACAAAACAGGTCGCACAATCGTTCCTGAAATCATGATTCCTCTTGTCGGTACGAAAAAAGAATTAGATCTTGCTAAAGCAGTTGTTGTTGCTGTTGCTGATGCAGTTATGGCTGAAAAAGGCGTTAAATTTGAATACCATGTTGGTACAATGATTGAATTGCCTCGTGCAGCTATCACAGCTGACAAAATTGCAGAATCTGCAGAATTCTTCAGCTTTGGTACAAACGACTTAACTCAAACAACATTGGGTATGAGCCGTGATGACGCTGGTTCATTCTTACCAGAATACGTACAAAAAGGCATCTACGCTCGTGATCCATTTGCATCACTTGACCAAGAAGGTGTTGGCGCTTTGGTTGACATTGCTGTTACAAAAGGTAAAGCAACTCGTCCAAACATCAAACTTGGTATCTGTGGTGAACATGGTGGTGATCCAGAAACAATTGATTTCTGTCACAGAGTTGGCTTGACATATGTGTCTTGCTCACCATACCGTGTGCCAATCGCACGTTTGGCAGCTGCTCAAGCAGCCGTTCGTAACGAAAAGAAATAAGATTAACTTAATTCTTTTAATCCCCTGCCCTTTGGTGGGGGATTTTTTTATATTCATAAAAATCTCATATCAAAAATTTCAACACTTAAAAAATTAAAAATTATTTTATAGTTCTCATTTTTTTAATAAAGAGAAAAATATGCCTATTTGCACAAAAACGATTGATCCATTTTATCGATAAAAAAATCTTTTTAGAAGAAACCAAAAAAAATAAAATTTAAATAAAATACAACTGATATTTTATTTATTTTTTTGGTTATTTATTAAATAATAATAAAGAGAAATTTATGTAATGCTTAAAGTTATTTTTTTAGACCTAAACATATATTTTAAACAACAAAAAAATTAAAATCGGTCAAATAAAAATAAAGATTTTTACAAGACTTTTGAGTATCAAAAAATACACTTTTTTATATCAAAACAAATTTTAAAATATTTTTCACCTTCTTTCATTTACCTTTTATTGATAAATGAATCAAGTCTTATCCAGAATGATTTGAATCTTTTTTTATAAAATTAAAAATTCAACAACTTAAAATCCACAATTAATGCATAACATTAAGATTAAAATAATTATATATCATAAGCTAAAATCTATTTTTATTAAAATACATCACTCCTCCTTTCCTCTTAAAAAAAATAATAATTTATTTTTCTAAAAAAACTTAAAATTCCTAATTGATAAAATTAACACATCTAAATTTATTGATAAACATCAAAATTACAATAACAATAAAATGTAATTTGACATATTTAAAGTTTTACATAAATATTTTTCTGCGCTTAAAATAATTAAAAGTCCCCTTCTCCCCCTTGCCCAATATTCAATTTTATTTTTAAAGGAAAAATTTCTTTTCAAAAAACTCTATCTTCTTATCAAAATAAATACATACACCTCAAATTTAAGCTCCACGTTTCAATTTAGCTTATTTACCCCTTTTCAAAATTTTCAAAAAACAAAACTTAACTCTATGATTTTAAAAATATTTTTATAATTTTTATCGCAGGCAAAAGCCGTTTTACACAAAAATTAAATCAATCATTCAACCAACTTATCAAAATCATCCCTTATATTTTGCCTTTAAAACTTTTATAAAAGGCCTTCAAGTGTAAAAAATTTTTTTATTGAAAAAATAACCATTTAGATATAAAATGATTTTAATTATTTTGTATCAACGAATCCAATATGAATATCAAAGGAGAAAAAATGATCGAAATTTCAATGGCTGTTGTTGTTCATGATGATAAAATACTTATTGCTCAACGTAAAAAGGGTAAATTTCCAGAACTTATGTGGGAATTTCCAGGAGGTAAACTTGAACAAGGAGAAACATTAGAAGAATGTGTCGCTCGAGAATTTAAAGAAGAACTAGAAAAAGAAATCACCGTGAAAAATCTTTTCATGTCTCATGTTCACACCTATGAAAACAAGGGCGATTTTCGGTTGAATGCCTTTTGGGCAACCTGCCAAACTGATGCCCTCCCTGCTCTTCATGAACACAATGCTGCAAAATGGGTCTCTCTAACAGAGTTAAACAATTTTGACTTTTGCCCAGCTGACATTCCTTTTATAACAGCGTTGAAAGAATTAAAAAGTTTGCCAGTTTTAGATTAAGAGTCAAAAACTTTTAAATTCATTTTTTATGAAGAAGATTCCCTTGTTTTTTTTGCAAGGGTATCTTTTTTTTGTTGGTCCAAGGCTTCATTTAGGAAATCCATTTTTTCATCCCCATCTGACGGAGAAACATTTGGCTGACACTCCCCTTGACCAGAACAATCAAGACTCCACTCTATTTCCTCTTCTTTTGGGAATTCTTTTTTTAGCGTCAATCGTTTTAATTTACTTTCTGCGATTTGCAAAAAAGGCTTAAATGTTAATAAAATATATCTCTTTTTGGTTTCTTTTTTTTCACTTGTCATGTAACACTCCTTTTATTCAAATAGCATTTATTTGAATAAAAACAATCTATACTTTTTTCCTTTTTTCAAAAAAAATCGTATTAATTTCTTTTTTTTCCTAAAAAAATATTTACGTGTTTGAAAATTCCTGTTATAATAAATTATAGGGATTGTTTTTTAAGGGGGTCATAAATGGTATTTTGGGCAACCATGCTTAGCTTTATCGTCAGCGTACTTCTAGCACTTATTTATCCTAGAAGCGATAAGCATATGGTTGAAAATGTGCCCATTGCTGAATCATATATTGCCTCTTTTGTAACACAGCACCAATCAGCTATTGACTATGCTAATTCTATTTCTCTTGCTATGCCCTATCTTTTAACCTCCTTGGGAAATGATGTAGCAGCTGCTGCAGATGATGGAACAAACGCTGCAACTGAGCGGCTTATCCATGTGTTTAAAGATGATTTTAATGACAACTTTATCCCAACTATAGCCCCCACTGAAGGGCATATGGCCCCTTCCTTTAATTTACTCCCTGGCCCTGACGGAGGATACACCTCAGCCCTTGTGTGTCTAAATAGAGTTGACGACAAAGAAAATAGCATTGATGAAGAAGGCAATAGTATTTGGGGAACAACTTCAACTTATGGAGATATTGTTTCTTGCAGAACAAATGACACCACTTTTAAATATGTTTTAACCTATGGAACACTCTATCCTAACGCAGAAGAGTCTCGTGTTATTTTTAGGAACAAACGTCTTTTATGGGAAAAAGCCCTTGTCAAACGCACAAAAAACACCTATGACTGTGGTTTTATTGAGGAAGGTGGTATGACATCTGATGGAAAAGCTCACGTGATGAGTTTGAACGCTCAAGGGCGCAAAATCCCTGAAAGAATATTTGAATTTTATAAACCATATGTTCAAGAATACAACCTCACGAACGGTATTCTTTTTTGCATTACCCCTATTAACACTCCCTATATCACAAGTGGGTTACTCTACCACTTTGACGCCATTGTTAATTCAATTAATTCCGGGACAACCATTGATCATAGAGAAGAAATGTCTGGTTGGACAAATATTGTTACAACCTTGGACGTTGGAATAGAAGGTGAAGCCAACGCTATGTGGCATCCACAAGAAGCTATTCCTTTAGGTCTTAGAGGAAACCATCAGATGTCCCTTGATGTTTGGGATGCAATAAATGATACCAGCTCTTTGGGGACTTCTTTCACCCTTTCTTTTGTGATTAATTTTATTAGACCTGATGAAGGCACTATTACAGAAAAAATGCCTGTGTTTGGATCAACACAAAACACTGTTTATCCTAGAATGCTTAGCTCTTATGAAAATGGCAAATTTCAAGTCACATTGATGAAAGATGAATGGTTTAAATTAGGGGAAATTGAAACAAGAATCCCTCAAACAGCGACCACATCCATCACCTATGTTGTTACCCCTTCAACTCATCAACTGTACATCAATGGCCAACTCATCAAAACAGAACGTTATCAAAGAGATGATTGGTTTACCTCTTTAAAAACGTCCAGTTTAGTTATCGGCGCTGACGCATCTTTTGGACCAACAAGATTACAAGCTGACATTTATAATATCAAAGTGTATAACAGAGCATTGACTGAAAAAGAAATACAACACAACCTTAAAACAGATAGGAAACGCTTTAACTTTTAAAGCAAGGAGGCAAAAATGAAGAGACAAACAAAAAAACAAGAACAAGGCGCCATTATCATCGAGATTATTGCCGTCATTGCGCTTTTAGGTGTTATGGGCCCTTTGCTTTTTAGACAAATTTCTAATCGTAATGAAGAAGTTGAAAATATTAATATTGCAACAGAAGTTCGCATTATCAAAGAAGCTTTATCTTCTTATATCCTTTCTCACCATGCTGAAATTGCAGCGACTGCTCGTCAAAATAGAGAAACACTCAGTACAGATGTTGGTGTTGGTCAACTTAGCGACTTTTTACCAACAGGCTATGAAGATATCGCCACCGGTTATAGGATGAGCGTCTTGCTTGATGAAAACAAAGCTGGAGGTGATCGGTTGCAAGGATATATCGTCCCAGATTTAGAAGCACTTGGATTGCCTGAAATGAACATTCGCCGTGTTGCTCGAATTTCAAACCTTATTGGAGCTGATGGTGGAATTTATATTAATGGCGATCAATTCATCCATGGAACAGGTGGTGCTTGGCAATTAGAATCTGCAGAACTCGCAGCTAACTTACCAGCAGATGAACATACATTTGTCGCTACAACAGGTATGGATACATTTGTCCCAACTGTTAATTTCGAAGATTTTGATCCAAGTAATATTAATCTTCCTAATGATTTAGCCCTTGGCAGATTACATGCATGGAACTATTTTTCAGTTGGACAAATCCAAAATGGTATTGGCAGTTGTTTTACACTCAATCACCATAATCCTGCAACTGGAACAACAGGGAATCCTGACGTGATTTTTGAAGCTGGGCAAAACGATTGTTCTCCTCTTTTTTGGGTTGGTAGCAGTACGGATGGGACCATTTCAGGGGATGCCGTTGTTAAACAAAAATTACATTTAAGAAGTTCTCCAAATAATACTTCTTCCATTATTTTATCCAGTGGACATGATAAAGTGGATTCAACACCTGAAGAAAGAAACCAAGCAAGAAGCATTAAAGTTTTTGATGTTACTGGAAAGGAAATTATTTCAATTGATGCAACAGGCTCCATTTCTGTCGTTGGGAGTACTGTTCTTAATACAGCGGACAGACTGACTGGAACTGGTGATAATGAAAAATTAACCATCAAAAATGGACGCATTGATTCTAACGTCCTTGCTCCTGCTACAAAAGAGGATATCAGATTATTCGAAAATCCAACAATTGGAGATATCACCTACTCTCTCGATCCAAGATACACTTCTGTTATGAATGACATTAGACTTGAATCACGGGGTGGCGCAAGATTAAGCGATTTACTCCCAACCTATTCGTTAAAAGAAATCAAAACAATCTCGTCACCAGGCACAGCTGGGACAACTGAAACAATTTATGTTCCCGCTTGCCCAAAATTACACTATCCTGCCATTATGGTCACACCAGTGAGTTGGCATCAAAACAGTGAACAAGAAATTATCGACACTGTTAAAGGAAACCTTACAGCTCAAGCAGATGGCACATTAAAGCAGTCAACAATTGTTAATCCTAACGCTGCTCATCCAGTGCAACCTCGTGTTACAATTACATATAGTGACGCTGTCGATAATGATTATGTTCAAGAACTTCCAAGATCGGGAGGCACTTGGCACGTTTCATTAACTTATGTCAGAAATGAGCAATTGGTTAACACCCCCATTCCAACCCAAATCAAGGCTATTGTACACACTTATTGCGTCTTTGATACTGCAAGCCGAGTAAACGCTGATAGGCCTGATTCAGAGAAATAAGGTTTGTGGAATAGCTTAATAACTTACAACCCCATTGGTTCCTCCTTCCAATGGGGTTTGTTTTCATTTTCTTCAATAATATACTTCTCGTAGCCCCTCTTCATTTTTAACGAGATTTAATCCAATTAGATAAAGCAAAATACCTTCTTGTCAAGGTACATAGACGTACATAAAAGAAGGCGTTTTGCTTAAGCTTGGAGATATAAAACTTTTAACGAGATATATCAAGAAAAAATCCCACTTAGGCGAAAAAAGTAGGCTTTCGTTTTAACGAGATTTAATCTAGTTAGATAATGAAAAACGCCCACTCGCCGTGTGCATAGACGCACATAAGACAGCGTTTTGAATATACCACGCCCTAAAGATTTTAACGAGATATATATCAAGAAAAAATCCCACTTAGGCGAAAAAAGTAGGCTTTCGTTTTAACGAGATTTAATCTGGTTAGATAATGAAAAACGCCCACTCGCCGTGTGCATAGACGCACATAAGACAGCGTTTTGAATATACCACGCTCTAAAGCTTTTAACGAGATATATCAAGAAAAAATCCCACTCGCCGTGTACATAGACGTACATAAGAGTGGGATTTTTGAATTGAGATACTCGCTAAAAGCTTTAGGATTAGCGTGAGTAGAACTCGATGACCAAATTTGGTTCCATTTGAGTTGCATATGGAATATCAGCTAATTGAGGAACACGGATGAATTTACCTGTACCTGCTTTTGCATCAACTTCCATATATTCTGGAACTTCACGATCTGTAGCTGCTAATGCATCAATGACAAGAGCCATTTCTTTTGCTTTAGAGCGAATTGAAATTTCATCACCTGGACGAACAAGGTATGAAGGGATGTTAACTTTTTTACCATTAACAAGAACGTGACCATGGTTAACAAACTGACGAGCAGCGAAAACAGATGGCACAAATTTCATACGATAAACAACTGAATCCAAGCGTGTTTCTAAAATACCAACGAGGTTTTCAGAGCTATCCCCTTTACGACGAATAGCTTCAGCGTAGTATTTACGTAATTGTTTTTCGGATACGTTCCCATACACACCTTTTAATTTTTGTTTAGCGTGTAATTGAACACCGTAGTCTGTCAATTTTTTACGGTTGGCACCGTGTTGACCAGGACCATAATTTCTTTTTTCAACTGGAGATTTTGCTTTACCCCATAAGTTAACGCCTAAACGGCGGTCAATTTTAAATTTAGAACTTAATCTTTTTGACATAATATACCTTTCTTAAATAGCCAGCGCATCTGTAAAAGAAGAAAACAAACACGCCTTGTTGTCCCCGATAGTCTTTGACCGAATTGCCAAAGCGTGGCCTTAACCTATTGTTAACACCCGCATTCTCAGGGAATGGATGTATTTTATAGAAAAAGCTTTTAAAAGTCAAGTATTTTTTTAAGATAGAAGCAAATTAAAATACCCAAAAAAATGTTTTTTTATCTATTCCTACTTTGAGGTTGATAAGCTGCTAAAGGCTCTTCTTGCACATAAGTTCCAGCCTGTTGCAATGTGTTTTGAGCCACACCAAGCTGTCTTGCCAAATTTGGATTAGCCTCTCTCAACCCTGCAAGAACCATTGCTTTAATTCTTGGATCGCCTTTATCTAACTCTTTGATACTCTTTAACTTATCTTGAATAGGAACCTTAGGATTTGTTAAATAAACAAGCTTTGTAACAGAATATAACCTCCTATATTCAGAGGGATTTTCATTTAAAAGATTATTAAACCAGCGTTGTCTATCAGCAGCAGACATTTTACTTGTATCCAGCACATAATAAATTGGATCCTCTTTCAAACTTCTAAACCTAACTTTTCTTTTAACTTCATCTGTTTGACTGATAAAATCAGTATATCTATTTTTTTTCATATCATTTAAAAAATCTTCAACATAATCAGATTGTTTCTTAGATTTAGAGTCCATTTTATTATAATCTTTACGCGTTTGCTTGTGAACTTTCTCAATATTGTTAAATTCTCGATACAATTCTTCTGTTTGATTGTTTAAATTAACCCACTCTTTAGCCGTTTTATAAACATCATCCGTTTTAAATTTTGGATCAAGCTGTGGAAACGCAGATGGCGTTTGTTGACAATATCCGATATTGTCTTCTAATGTTTTTGCATAGCTCGGATCTTGTTTTTGAATATCTTTTAAGATTTTTTCTCTCTCAGCTGCTGGCAAAGAGGCCAAATAAACAGCTGACATTAGCATCTTTTTACGACAAATAGCTTTGGATTTGTTGAGCTTGTCGAATTTTTCTTCAAACCTTTTGGTCTGTTCATAGGTTTCACCCACAACTGTGCGCTCTTTTCCATCCTCACCAATCACTTTAGAATCCCACTTTATAATACCTCTTTTCAACAAATCAACAACCCTGTCTGTATTACTCCAAAAAGCTCTTGAACTTGATAAAAGTTGTTGTGCTTCAAGACGAAGCTGTTCCATTTTGATTCTTTGTTCAGAAACAAAAGCTGTCGCTGCATCTTGTTTTTCATCCAATCGAAACTCTTTGATAGCGATATTAATTTGTTCCTTAATCCCTGCTGAAATCTGGGGATCTGAAGAGAGTTGATCCAAGCCTCGTGCATCTTTGTATTGATGAATATAGGTCATAAAAACAAGCTTTTCAGCCGAACTCATTGAGGAAATATTTTTACCCACAAATGAATTTAAACCCCGAACATAGCTTGGTTCTTTTTTACTTTGACTTGTAACCATTTTCTCCCCCCATTTTGTAAAAAAAGGACGTTTTTTTTACAAATATTTTGCCCTTACCTTTTTATTATACCATAATTTAGGTTTCTTGTATACTAATTTTTGAAAAAAAAGGCTTTTTTTTGAAAATTTTCCTTTAAAGAGAAATTCTATACAAATGTGTAAAAAAAACGGTCCTTTTTTTTACACAAACCAACTTCTTTCTAACCTACTCATTTTAAACAGGTTTTAAGGTACAAAAAATCATTTTTTTTGCAAATCAGAAAAAACAGGCTCTAACCATTTGTGCGTTCATTTAATGAACGCCCTAAATTTGGCAAGACTTGGTTTTGCGCAATATTTTGTGGCTTAATTTGATGCCTTCTTATCACATCAAGAATATATTCATTCTCTCGCATCATAACCCAATATAAAGCGCTTTTGCCATATTTATCTTTTATATTTATATCAGCTCCTGCTTGGAGTAACAAATCTAATATCTCATCATCATATCTGTCAACAGCAACTCTTGCAAGTGTTTGACCATCTTCAAAAGTAACATTCACATCAGCGCCTTTTTCAATCAAAAAACGAATCACTTCTTTTTTTTGATAAATAAATGCCCATTGCAAAGGCGTTTTATTCTCAAAACCAATCTCATTTATATCTGCACCTTTTTCAAGTAGTTTACCCGCCAATTCAATATCCCCACTTGAAGCAGCAATATTCAAAGGTGAAATCTCATTTTCATCTCTTAAATTCACATCAGCACCCTGTTCAATCAAAAACAGAGCCACCTCTTTATCCCCTTTTCGCATAAAACGAATTAAAGGCGTTTCTTTAAAAATATTTTGCGCATTCAGATTTGCCCCAGCTTCCACAAGCGTTTTAACAATATGATAGCAATTTTGAGCATGATAATATGTTTTTAAATCATTAGACAAATCAGGTGTATCTAAAGCAACAATAGAACCCCTATCATTACCACTTGCATAATGCAACGCTGTTTCTAATCGGCCATCTCTTCGATTAACATCTGCTCCCACCTCTAAAAGATTTTTAACCATATACAGTGAAGAAATCTTGGCTGCTTGCATTAAAATTGTCTGACCATCTTCACCCCCTTGCGCATTGATATCATGCCAATAATTAGCAAAAAGGCGATTACTTAAACTGCTCCAATCTCCTGTTCTTAAAGCACTCACACAACTTCTATATTGGTTTTGATATCTAAATGCAAATGTGTTTAACAAGTCTTCTGCTTGAAATTGGCGATGTACTTGAGCCACTTTTTCAGCTGTTAAGCCTTGACCCCAATATTCCTCATTTATTTTCCCAGAACGCTGATACAAACTCGCCCCTTTTGAAACAAGCAATTTTATAATCTCTTGATAGCCATGTTTTGCAGCCACCATAAGAGGGGTTAAATTTTCTTCATTATAAGAATGAAGGGGAACATTCTTTTTTAAAAGTTCTTCAACAGCTTTTATATCATTTGCTTTAATCGCTTCAAAAAGATTTGCTTCAATAGATGAAATTTGACTTGTTTGCATTTAACACCTCAATTGATTTTTAACAATTACTATCCAATTTGACGAACAGAAGAAAAACTGTATTTAAGTTTTGTAAGTTTATCTAACGTTTCTTTTGACATAACACGTTCAAAAATTGGAATCCAAGCATTTACAACCTCAGGAGCTTCCTCTTTTGCTGCTAAATACAAACCTCCAGCCAATGCGAGTTGCTGAATTAACAAATAATCTTCCCCTCTTGGATTACACTTTGACTCATAAGGCAATTTTTTAACTTTTTGAACCAATTGTCTTGTTTGTTCTTCAAGAAGTTTTTTCTGTTGTTCCTCAAGGCGTTTTTGCTCTCTTTCTTTGTCTTTCTTTTCTTCCATCATTTGCTCAACTTTCCAAATTTTTTGAAGCATTTGATAGCGTTTTTCAAACCCATTTTCCTTATAAACAGCATAAATTTTTGGATGTTCACTATCATTCATTAAATCAGACACTTTTAACAATCGTTTTAAATCTGTTCGCCTATTTATCTCACACTTAAAAACATTTGTTTTGTAGCTTTCCAACGGATAAAAATATGTTTTATCCTCTAATTGAATGCCATGATGCATTAAAACAGCAGCCATATTGACATCATCATTTTCGATTGCTTCTGCAATTCCTCTTGCGGCTTGACACTTTGTGGTCGACCATTTACAATCATCATCTGCCTTTAATTCATATTAAATAAAAGCACCTTGATTAATCAAATAATCCACCAATGCCGTATTTTTACTTTTAACAGTTTCTAATAATTCATCATTAACGGAGGTATCCTTTATTAAAAAAGAATGCATATCAACATCATCAATAAATCTATTTCCAAGGACAGAAGTTCTAATAAAAGGCGTTGGACACTCAACATTAATATCAACAATAGGTGCATCATAAGACTTTTCTTGCTTTTTTCTTAATTTTGCCCCTTTTGAAAGCAAAAATTTCACCATATCCATATCCCCATAATGACAAACCAGAGCTAAATTTGTTAATTTATTTTTTTAATATTAAAATTGACAATTAAAACACTTAAAAAAACAATAAAAATGCAAAAAAACAGCTCTTATAAAAGAACTGTTTTTTCAACTCAAAAAGAAGAATATTAAATTTAGTACCCTTCTAACTTTTCATCAATTGTTACCCCTGGCAGATAATCAATTAATGGACGTTCAATAAAAGTATATGTCCCATAATCTTCATTCACATAAGCTTTCATACAAGCTCTGACACATGACACCATAATATTAGCTGTAAATTCTGGATTAACCCCTTCAGCTTCATATTTTTGATTCACTTGCATACCAGTACGTTCCAAACAAACTGAATGGTTGAGCGTGTTATATTTGTTAATACTCTTAACTTCAATCACCTCTGTTGGATCATTTTTAAAATAAGGATCTGTTATAATTGCATTTTCAACAGCTGCAAAATCTGCATCTTTTTGAAGTTCAACATAAACTTTTCTTTTATGCTTCCCTCTGCCATTTGCAAGTGTTAAGGCCACAGCATCTTTAACGCCAGGGACTTGTTTGACTTGCACAGTATGACCCATACTGCGACCTCCATTTTCACCTCCAAAAGTTGTGGAAGTAAACCCTGTGATAGAGACAATTTTCATCAATGCACGAATTGCTGAATCGGTACCTGGATCCCATCCTGCAGCTGTGATAGAAACAACTTTTTTTGTCTTCGCCGAGATATCCAATTCCCTACGAAGTGAAACAATTCGGCTATGTTCGTCATAACTGTCAATGGTGTTAATCCCCATTTCGTGATATTGTTTAACGCGTTCAGGCACTTCACGTGATGGAATACAAAGAAGCGCAACGTCAACATCCCCTAATTCTTTAATATCTGAAACAACAACCGTATTTTCCAAATCTGGATCATCATATTTCAGTGAAGAGGCACGACGAACAACCCCTGCCAATACCAAATCAGAACATTCCGATATCGCTCGTTTACAACCACGACCGACATTACCCCAACCAACAATTGCAACTGATATTTTTTGCATTAATAAACTCCCGACATCGTTTGATATAAATTTTTGTAATCCCCAGAGGATCTAGCCCATGAATAATTTTGTTTCATCGCCATTTTACGCATTGAATTAATGTGTTCTGGTCGATCATAGTACGTTGCATTTGCCCATCCAATCGTGTTGTACAAAGCACGTGATGAAATATCATTAAACTTAAATCCTGTTCCAAGACCATAAGATTCATTGTAGTTTAAAATCGTATCTTCAAGACCCCCTGTGGAACGCCCAACTGGCAATGCCCCATAAGTTTGAGACACCATTTGTTTGAGCCCACAAGGTTCATAAATAGATGGGACCAATGAAAAATCAGACCCAGCATCCATTAAGTGCTCTGTTTCTTGGTCAAAGCCAATTTTCACAGCAACTTGCCCTGGATATTTATGAGGTAATGAAGCAAAATAATCTTGTATCCGTGGATCACCATTTCCCATAATTGCAAATTGACAATGCATTGTTTGAAGCACTGGTTCAATACATTCAGAAAGCATATTCACCCCTTTTTGCTCCGTCAAACGCACAGCCATTGAAAAGATTGGTTTGTAATCATCTTGAGCCAATCCAAATTCTTTGCGCAATTCTCTTTTATTTAAAAACTTACCATGTTTAAAATCTTCAAAAGAATATTGTTTTGGAATAATCAAATCTTTTGATGGATCCCACAACTTTGTATCAATTCCATTTAAAATACCAACCAAATCTCCTTGACGTTCTCTTAAAAGGAAGTCAAGCCCTGCCCCATATTCTGGCGTCAAAATTTCACGAGCATAGTTTGGTGAAACAGTATTTAACTTATCAGCGAATCGAATACCCCCTTTTAAAAGGTTGATTCTACCATAATCTTCAAAGGCCCCAGCATTAAAATCACGCCAATCAACTTTTGCATATGGAACAACATCTGAACCAAAACGACCTTGATATGGCAAATTATGCAACGTTAATAAACTTTTTGCCTTTTGGAAGAAAGGATCATTATCATGTTTTAAATAATATGGAATTAAAGAGGTTTGCCAATCATGTACATGAACAACATCTGGTCTAAAATTCATATCCTTCGCAACTTGTAAAGCTGCTCGACACAAAAAAGCATATCGATAAGCATTATCTTGATATTCTTGATGTGTTGAACAATCATCATAGATACCATGCTGACGCCAAACAGGACGACCAAAATATTTATTAAATTCGATAAAATAAGTTTCAACTCCTTTAATAAAATCAGAACGATGCACACTGAAAAACTCTTGACAATTTCCCATTGCAACACAGTTTCCTTGCATAAATGGATATAATCCAAACTTATGATAATCAATCCCTGAATAAAGTGGAATAACAACCTTTACATTCACATGGTGTGCTTCGGCTAATGTTCTTGGTAAAGCACCAACCACATCCCCTAAGCCCCCTGTCTTAACAAATGGTGTCATTTCACTTGCTACAAATAAAATATTTTGTGTCATGTTGATCCCCTCTATGATAAGTTTCCTTTTGCATTATAATTTAAAAAAAATCTCTTTGCAAGTACATTTATTTTTATTTCTCTTGATTTTTAGTAAAAAAAAAGATAGAGTTATAAAAAAGACGAAGTGAAGGTTTAAGAATGAGTGTTTTGGGCGTATCAAGATCAGTTAATGGATTAAAGTGGACATATAAAAATACGGATGATAGATTAGCGCTAGCAATTAGCCAGCGATTTGATTTACCAGATATTGTTTCAAGAATTTTATCAAGCAGAATTTCATCTATTGATGAAGCTCATACTTTTTTGTATCCAACACTTAAAAATAATTTACCCAATCCCTTTTCTTTAAAAGATATGGAAAAAGCAGCCAGACGTATGGCTCAAGCCATTATAAAAAATGAACCTATTGGGCTCATGGGCGACTATGATGTGGATGGAGCAACTTCAACAGCTCTTTTAAAAATGTTTTTAGAAAGTTTAGGTGTTATTGTTTTTGCCTATATCCCAGATAGAGAAGACGGCTATGGTCCAAGTGCAAAAAAAATGCATGAATATCATGAAAAAGGATGTTCCGTTGTTGCAACTCTTGATTGTGGAATGACAGCCTTTGACCCCATTCAAGAAGGGACTGATTTAGGCTTGGATGTTATTGTTCTTGACCACCATGACGCTGATGAAAAACGCTATCCCAATGCATATGCTATTGTCAACCCCAAACGATTAGATGAGGACCCTGACCATCCCTGCCATTTCATGGCTGCCGTTGGTGTTGTTTTCTTATTCACGGTTGCCCTTAACACTGTTTTAAGGGAGCTTGGGTTTTATAAGGATAAATCTGAGCCCAATCTTATTAAATACCTCGACCTTGTCGCATTTGGAACAGTATGTGACGTTGTCAAATTAAAAGGCGTCAACAGGTTGTTTGTCAAAGCAGGCCTCAAACAAATGCAAACACAAAACAATCTTGGCATAAAAGCCCTTGCAACGCTTGTTAAACTTTCAGAACCAGCCAGCGCTTATCACTTAGGGTATGTTTTTGGCCCTAGAATTAACGCCTGTGGCCGAGTTGGAAAGTCTGATATCGGCATGAAGCTTCTATCCTCTTCCGAGATAGTTACAGCAACAAGACTTGCCGAAGAGTTAGAAGCACTTAATCTTACAAGAAGAGAAATCGAAACAAGCGTTTTACTTGAAGCTATCGAACAAGTTGAATCTAAACCAATTGACACACCTTTTCTTGTTGTCGAAGGGGAAAAATGGCACCAAGGCGTTGTTGGAATTGTAGCTGGCAGATTAAAAGACAAGTATAATCTCCCTGTTTTCGCCTTAAGTATTGAAGAAGATGAAATTAAAGGGTCATCAAGATCTGTACAAGGCGTTGATTTAGGAACCCTTGTGATGAATGCCATTCAGCTTGGTATTTTATCTCGTGGTGGGGGACACCCAATGGCTGCTGGTTTTTCTCTCAAGAAAGAAAACCTTCCAGCTTTTAAAGCTTACCTCAAAGAAGTTATTAAAGAAGATATGCTTTCAAATGATGGGACCATGCTTGAAATTGATGCTGTTATTGATGCTAAAAGTGCAACCGTGGATTTAATGGATAACATTTCTTTACTGGCCCCATTTGGCGAATCAAATCCTGAACCTATCTTTGTATTAAAGGAAATGCTTGTGACCAGAACAACCATTCTTAAAAATGGGCACATTGCTTGCACATTATCTTCTAAGTCAGGCAAATATATCAACGCCATTGCGTTTCGTTCAGTTGACACTGATTTAGGTGCAAAATTACTCAGTAAAGAAAAATTATATCTACATGTTGCCGGCACATTAAAAAAAGATTCATGGCGTGGCAACACAAAGGTTCAAATGCAAATTTTAGATATCGCAATGGTCGAGTAATTTATTTTTTTCTTGCGTTTTTCTTGAAAATTGTATAGAAATAAAAAAATAATACTTTAAAGGAGGCAATGATGTTAACAGGCTTTTTTTCTATTTTAACAGGGTATCTTGTTGGGTCTATTCCTTTTGGTCTTGTCTTAACAAAAGCAGCCGGTTTAGGTGATATTCGAAAAATTGGATCTGGCAACATTGGGGCAACAAATGTCCTTCGTACAGGACGCAAAGATTTGGCCCTTCTCACCTTAATTTTAGATGCAGGTAAAGCAGCATTTGTTGCTCTTTTATTTAAATATTTAACAGGTTCACAAATTATCGGTGTTATTGCTGGTGTGGCTGCCATTTTGGGACACAATTATCCCCTCTTTTTGAAATTTAAAGGCGGGAAAGGTGTTGCATCAACATTAGGGTTAATGTTGGCTATGACCCCTCTAACAGGTATTTTAACAGCCTTAACATGGTTATTTATGGCATTTACATTCAAATATTCTTCTCTTTCTGCACTCACAGCTCTTGCTTTGGCGCCAATTTATGCCATATTATTTGAAACACCCCTTGTCTCACTTATCTATCTACTTTTAACATTCCTTTCATTTTACCGTCATAAAGATAACATCAAACGGATTTTAAAAGGGGAAGAAAGCAAAATCAAACTCAAAGGATCACCCAAAAAACAATGACAGAAAAAGAAAAATTTGCAGCCCTTAAACTTGCTTTAAGTGAAAACATTGGCCCTATGACTTACAAAGGGCTGATTGATTATTTTAAAAATCCTATCGCTGCTGTTGAAAATCTACCAGATTTTCTTAAAAATGCTAAAAGAAGAACAATTAAAATTGCGCCTGATTCCCTTGTTCACAATCAGCTTGAAACAGCTGAAAAATTGGGGGCCAAAATTTTGGTTCTTGATGAACCAAATTATCCCAAAAATCTCAGAGCTATTGAAGATGCCCCACCTATTTTATTTACACTCGGTAATTTAGCTCTTTTTGAAAAAAAATGCCTTGCTATTGTGGGAAGCAGAAACGCTTCTTTAAATGGACTAAATCTAACACGAAAAATTTCTTTTGAATTAACACAAGAAGATATTTCCGTTGTTTCTGGAATGGCAAAAGGTATTGACCGAGCAGCTCATGAAGGCGCTCTTAAATCTGATTATAAAACAGGTGGGACAATTGCCGTCCTTGGTACTGGGATTGATGTTGTTTACCCTAGAGAAAATTTGGATATTTATGAAGAAATTAAAGAAAAAGGCTTGCTTGTGAGTGAATTGCCTTTTTCATCTAAACCTATTCCTTCATCCTTTCCAAGACGAAACAGAATTATATCTGGCCTTAGTCTTGGCACTCTTGTGGTTGAAGCAAGCAAAATGTCTGGATCTTTAATCACTGCAAAAGAAGCCCTTAGTCAAGGCAGAGAAGTTTTTGCTATCCCTGGATCACCTTTAGATCCAAGGGCAGCAGGGCCTAACCAACTGATTAAAGACGGTGCTCATCTTGTTACCACTGCACAAGATATTCTCTTCGAAATCAAGAGCAATATGACACTTCGTTTTTCAGATTCTCAAGAAGAACCTCGTTTTGATTTTTCTATTTTTCAAAACAATTCAGCACCTTTTGTCGAAGAAGCAAGACAAAAAATCTTAGAACACCTTTCTGCTGAGGTCACTTTAGTTGATGAATTGATTAGAGAAACAGGTCTTAGAACTGAACTTGTTAATGCAATTTTATTGGAAATGGAATTGGCTGGCATTATTGAAAGATTTGTCGGTCAACGCGTTTGCCTTGTTTATAATAATGAATGGACAAAGTAATGAAACTTGTTATCGTTGAATCTCCTGCAAAAGCAAAAACAATTAATAAATATTTGGGCAAAGATTATCTTGTCATGGCTAGTTTTGGGCATATCAGAGATGTACCAGCAAAAACAGGTTCTGTTCGCCCAAATGAAGATTTTGCTATGGATTGGGAAGTTCAGTCCAGAGGTGAAAAAACTGTTCGTGAAATGATTAAGGCTCTTGCCAAAGCTGATGCATTGTATCTTGCTTCCGACCCTGATCGTGAAGGAGAAGCCATTGCTTGGCACGTTGTGCAAGAATTAAAGAGAAGAAAAAAATTACCTGAAACAATGCCTATTCATCGTGTTGTATTTCATGAAATTACAAAATCTGCTATTTTAGAAGCCGTTCAAAATCCACGAGACATTGACATGCAACTTGTTGATGCTTATTTAGCAAGACGAACATTAGATTATTTGGTTGGATTTTCAATTTCTCCTTTGCTTTGGCGTTCACTGCCTGGAGCAAAATCTGCTGGTCGTGTGCAATCAGTTGCCTTACGTCTTGTTTGTGAAAGAGAGGATGAAATCACCTCTTTTATCCCTCAAGAATATTGGACTGTTGGGGCAAACTTTATCACCCCTAGTGAAGAAAAATTCAGTGCAAAACTGACCCATTTAAAAGGGAATAAACTCACCAAATTTGACCTAAACAATGAAACAATTGCAAAAGAAGCTGAAGAATTGGTCAAAAAGTCGATATTTAAAGTTTCAAGCATTGAACGCAAACAAACAAAACGCAATCCGGCACCAGCATTTACGACCTCAACAATTCAACAAGAAGCGTCTAGAAAACTTGGCTTTTCAGCTAAAAAAACCATGCAATTAGCTCAAAATTTGTATGAAGGTGTTGACATTGGTGGCGAAACTGTCGGTTTAATTACCTATATGAGAACAGATAGCGTTGCTTTATCAACCGAGGCGACAACAGCCATCCGAGCACTGATTGAAAAAGAATATGGTCCTGACTTCTTGCCTGAAAAACCTCGCATTTACAAAAACAACTCTAAAAATGCACAAGAAGCACACGAAGCTATTCGCCCTACAAATGTTATGCGTACACCTGACTCAATTGCTGCCCACTTAACACCTGATCAACGTAAACTTTATGAATTGATTTGGAAACGAACAGTAGCTTCTCAAATGCAAAGCGCCGTTCTTGACAAAGTGGGGATTGATATTTTAGCTGAAGATTCTTCTTGTCAACTCAGAGCAACTGGGCAAACCATTGCCTTTGCTGGTTTTATAAAAGTCTACAAAGAAGACGTTGATGAGAAAAATCAAGATGATGATGACAAAATGCTTCCACCAATGAATGAAGGTGATCCTCTTCAAATGGATAGCCTTTTAACAGAGCAACACTTTACAGAGCCCCCTGCTCGTTTTTCAGAAGCAAGCCTTGTTAAAAAATTAGAAGAACTCGGTATTGGCCGTCCTTCAACATATGCAACCATTCTTTCTGTTTTACAAGAAAGAGCATATGTAAAATTAGTTGCGAAGAAATTCATCCCAGAAGATCGGGGTAAAATTGTCA
The DNA here is from genome assembly GCA_017466695.1 of Alphaproteobacteria bacterium. Lineage (GTDB taxonomy): Bacteria > Pseudomonadota > Alphaproteobacteria > CAAHEQ01 > UBA3637 > RGIG4140. The sequence continues at coordinate 205,588 of JAFTTR010000002.1, forward strand.
CAGCCTTTTTGGAAAATTACTTTACTAAATATGTGCAATATGACTACACAGCACAAATGGAAAATAAATTAGATGACATCACGCAAGGCTCCTTGAAGTGGAAAGATGTTTTGCACGATTTTTGGAATCAATTTGACGGTACAGTGAAAGCTGTTCCTCAAAAAATGACCGACATTTTAGAAACTGTTTCTAAATCATTGGAAAAACAACTCTTTCCTACTGAAGAGTCTCGAAAATGTCCAGATTGTGAAACAGGAACCCTCTCTTTACATATTGGTAAATTTGGAGCATTTATTGGATGTTCTAATTACCCAACATGCAAACACACACAACAGTTTGCTTCAATTACTCCCCCAGAAGTGGATGAAAATGGTAAGGTTATTGAAGCTGTTCCTGAAGAAAAACAAACTCAAATTCTGGGGAAAAATGCTGCCGGTCTTGATGTTATTTTAAAGAAAGGCCCATATGGCTGGTATGTTCAATTAGGGGATGGAAAAGAGGCTAAAAGAACGGGACTTCCAAAATCACAAAACCCTGATGAAGTTACCATTGAAAAAGCCCTCCAATTACTTTCACTGCCTCGCTTTTTAGGCAATGATCCCGAAACAAAGGAACCCATTGAAGCAGGCCTTGGCAAATTTGGTCCTTATGTCAAACGAGGGGCAACGTATCAATCTTTAGCACCAGAAGATGATATTTTAACAATTGATTTTGATAGAGCTATGGCACTTCTTTCACAAAGTAAGGAAAAACAAAAATCAAAAGAACTTGGTTCTTGGGAAGATGATAAAATCACCTATCAAATTGGTAGGTATGGTCCTTACGTCAAGTGGAAAAAAATCATGGCTTCGGTTAAGAAAAAAGACGCTATTCCAACTTTAGAAGAAGCTATTGCTCTTATTCAAGATAAGATGCACCAAAAATAGCCTTTTAAAACAGATAAAGCGCTTGCAAAAGAAAAAAAACTAAGCTATAAATCAAGAACCAGAAGTATTATCCTTTTTGGGATAAATAGGTTTTGTTTAATATCAAATAGGAATAAAAAAAGATGATTACATTTTTTAACAAATTAGCCAATTCTTGGGTTGCTAAAGTTATTTTAGGTATTTTAGCTTTGAGTATGATGGCGTTTTGGGGTTTGGGTGGATTGACAAATCTAAGCAGTTATAACAATGAAGCTATTTCAATTGGAAAAACTTCCGTTTCAACAGCTGAGCTAAATCAAGCTTTTGATGAGGAAAGAAAAAATCTTTCTCGTGCGTTAGGTGGAAGATACATCTCTCCAGCTGAAGCTCTTAATTTTGGTCTTCTTCAAAAAGTTATTCAAGATGAAATTGTCAAGCATGTTAAATATCAAATCAAAGAAGATTTAGGCCTAACAGCCTCAAACGAAGCTGTTCAAAAATATGTTGAAACAAACCCTTTGTTTAAAGATGCAACCGGCAATTTTGATAAAAATCTTTTTTATGCCTTCCTCACTCAAAAAGGTATGAGTGAAACAAGTCTTGCCTATCAGTTAAAAGACGAGTTAGCTTATAATCATTTGAAAGACACCCTTCAAGCGTTGACTTATTCTTCTAAAGAATTAACAAAATTAGCACATGTTTTTTCAAATGAAAAAAGAGATATCAAAGCTCTTTTTATGAAGCCAAGTGATATTCAAATTACTGAAACAGCTTCTCAGGAAGATTTAAAAAATTATTATGAAGGTTATAGCGAAAATTTTGCAAAACCAGAGTATAGAAGTATCAAATTATTAACCCTTACTCCTGATATGATGAGTGATTTCATCAAAATAGATGAAGCTGAAATAAATACTCTTTTTGAAGAACAAAAAGATAAATACAACAAACCTGAAGAAAGAGAATTACTCCAAATTTTCTTTAAAAATGAAGACGAGGCAACCAAATCTTTTTCTGAATTAACAGCTCAAAACTTTGAAGAAAAGGCTCTTACTTTAGGACAAACAAAAGAAGCAACCTATTTTGGATACACACCTAAAAACCAATTAATGGAAGCTTTACAAGAACCTGTTTTCAGCGCAAAAAAAGGAGATATAACAAAACCAATTGCCTCTGAAACAGGGTATCATATTTTTTACATCAAAGATATTAAGGAAGCTGAAATAGCTGACGCTAATACAGTTAAAGAAGAAATTAAAAAATCACTTATTGCAAATTTAGCCTATGACAAATTGACTGATATTTCTCGTCAAGTTGAAGATTCATTGGGTGCTGGCACTTCATTAACTGAGACAGCAAAAACACTTAACTTAAAAGTGGTTGATGTTGAACCTCTCGACATGAGTGGACTTAATCAAAAAGGTGAAAAAAATACACTTGTTTCATCTGACTTATTACAAGAAATTTTCATTTTAAAAACAGGAGAAACAACAGCTCTTATTCAACATAACAATGGCTATCTTATTGCTGAATTAACAAAGATTGATCCTGTTGGGGTTAAACCTTTTGAAGAAGTTAAAGATGATGTTGATGCTTTATTTAAATCAGAAAAACAAAAAGAAAAATTTGAAGAATTTGCAAACAACATTCATCAAAAAATTCAAAAAGGCTCTTCTTTAGAACAAATAGCACAAGAAACAAACACAAAACTTGTTGATGAAAAAGCACTTTCACGTTCAACAGAAAACCCTCTTTTAAAACCTCATGTGAACACTCTTTTCGCATTAGATACAGGGATTGAAAATGCTAACCTCGTTATTGCTCCTAATCAAGAAGGCGCTGTGATTTTAGTTGTTCAGGCTGTTCACAAACCAACAACCGTTGATAGCAAAGATGCATCTCTTTTTGCAACACAAGTTAGAGAAGAACAAGCAACGGCTGAAATACTGAACAATGCTGTTTTCAATGATTATATGCAAAAGCTCGATGTAAAGGTTAATCAAAAAGCCGTTGGACAAATTATGTCCCTTTATCAAGGGCAGGAATAAGTCCTTTCACAAAAAAAATCTCCCCCTACTTAATGTATGGGGGATTTTTTTAAGAAAAGAGTTAGATTTGTTGTCCCTCTTGGTTTCTGGTCATTCTTTGCATCATGTGATGATTTTTATCTTGTTTTGTTTTGTCTTTCTTTTCTTTTTCTTCAACATATCCTTGATAAACCATATTTAAAGCTGAAAAACTCATCAATAACGCTTCTGTAGATGTATTTGTAGTTGAACAATCAGCCTCTTTATTCTCTTTTGTTGGCACTCTTTGACCACTTTTAACTGTATAACGATACATTGCATCTTCTTTTAAAACTGAATTTTGAATTCTTTCTTGTACCTGTTCAATAAAAGGGTGAGAAGCTTCCATCAATGCCAAAGGTGAGCCTTTTCCTGTAATACGACCTTCTTCTAAAATGGTTAAATCATCTGCATTTGCAATTTCAAAAGCGTCATGAGAAACAATAATAATTGTTTTTTCATCTTTTAAACTTTCAATTGTATCCCAAACAGCTTTTTTTGATGAAGCATCTAAACTAGAGGTTGGCTCATCCATCAATAAAACAGGGCTCTCTCTTAATAAAGCTCTTGCAATTGCAAGCCGTTGGAGCTGACCACCTGAAAGTGTTCTAGAGCCTTCTTCAAACACATTCCTATCCAATGATAGGTCCCCTAATCCAACTTTTTCAAGTACAGATTGCATCTTTTCATCTGTTGCATCTTTGTTAAATAACTTCAATTCTTCCCGAATACTTTCTTTTAAAAAAACCGGTTCTTGCGAAATAACAGAAATTTGATCTAAAACTGTTTTTGCTGTTAATTCAGTTAAAGGAATACCATCTAAAGAAATTTCACCAGACTGAGGATCCATTTTGTGTTGCAATAAATCCATGATGGTGGATTTTCCAGAACCACTTTCTCCTGCAATAACGTGAATATTCCCTTTTTCAAAATTAAGAGAAATATTTTCCACTCCCTTTCCACTAGGATAATGGTAATCCATGTCTAAAACTTGCAAGTGTCCATTTGAAGTATCAAGTGTTTTCTCTCCTGTTCTGATATTTTGCTTTTCGTATTCCAATCCTCTCATATTTTCCTTATACGTTCTATACAAATCTATTTTCTCTGATTGATGTTGCAAAAGAGAGAATGCAGACATTAAAACTCTTTCAGATGCCATCATAGCGGCAGCAAACACAGCTGCAGCTTCAAATCCAGAGCCAGCTGATGCTCCAGCGATTAAAGAGGCCGACCACATGGTTGCTGAAACCAATGCATTGAAAGGGACATTCTTCATATTTAGTTTTAAATTATTTTGAGAAAAATCTTTTGCTTTTTCAAGCGCTTTTGCTTGTGATTCAGCTATTTTTTTATCAGCATAAAATGTATTATGTGTTTCTCTTAAAACAGGAGAAGCATCAATCATTCTATCTACTGTCATACCATATTGATTGTGCGCAGCAATTGTATCTGCTTGAGGCTTTTTTCGTTTTCTTAAATTGTACAAATTGCTAGCCCAATTGTATAAAGAAATTCCTCCCACTAATAAACCTGAAATTGGATTAAGAGCTGTCAAAAAAGCTGCATTAACCCAGAGTGATGTATTTGCTCGTTTCATATCCACATTTTTATCAACACTTGTCGAAACAGCAGCAGCAACCTTAGGTGATTGCTCTTTAACTTTATTTGCATTAGTACTTTGCGATTGTATATAAGCTTTTGTGAGGTTGCTTTTCACCTCAAAATCAACAGTACTTTTAATATCTTGCCTTTGTTTGGATGCGATTGTTTGATACGATCTTGTTAAAAATTGTGCCCCATAAATCAATGCACCAGCTGCTAAAATTGGTAATTGAGGGACCACAGACATAATCACTGGTAACGAAACATCACTCAGACCTAAGGTCCTTCCTATCCATGAGGCATCACCAACTGATTTGCCATGGTCTTTTTTGAGTTTTTCATCCAACTGTTTAAGATGTCTTGATTCAGCTCTATGCCGTTTATAATTTGAACGTGCTGTTCTAATAACATCAAAGGAGTGTTTGGCTGTTTCAACTATTTCTTTTTTGCTAGGTCGATTCGTAACAACAGTGTTGTACAAATAACGGCATAAATCCACACCACTTGAAAAATATCTATTTGCTGCAGATAAACATGCATTGTATGTATCTTTAAATAAAGCCATACACTTACCTCCTAACATTATATATTATTATAGCATAAAAATCTATTTTAATATATTTTTCGAGATAACCATTTGAAAAGACATAAAAAAAAGACATTGAAAACAATGCCTCTTCTTTATAAAAACCTTTAACTAAGATAGTTATAAGATTATGATGCTTTAAAACCAGCAAATTTCTTGTTAAATTTAGCCAATTGACCACCAGAATCAATCAAACGATAGACACCAGTCCACGCTGGATGTGATAACGGATCAATGTCTAAACGAACGACAGCGCCTTCTTTGCCCATTGTTGAGCGTGTTTTAAACTCTGTACCGTCCGTCATAACAACAGTAATTTCATGGTAATCTGGATGAATATCTTTTTTCATTTTTAACTCCATAGATTCATTGAGGTCTATTTTATACACGATAAAAAAATAAAAATCAATACTTTTTTTAATTTTTATTCTTTTTTTTATACCTATTGCTGATTTTTAATTTCCTCAGTATGTTCTTTTTCTTCTTCACTCAACGCTGGGTTATCATCTTCTGCAATCAAATTCAAATCATGTTCTTGTGAAATTTTTTCAGGTAAAACAAGTAAAGAAGAGGCTTCTTCGTTAATACAATGAAGTAACCAAATGTCATATCTGGGATGTTCCATCGCTGATAAAGCAGGGTTGGAAGAAAACATCCATCCATTAAAAACAATCGATTTCTTTTCCTCATAATCTTTTTCAAAAACTCTAAAAAAAGCTGCATTTTCAGGCATTTCTTCTTGAGGTTTTGTTAAACACTTTTCAGGAAAAATCGTCAATGTACCAAATTCAAGAGATTGCCCCACTGTTGCCTCAACGGTAGAAACGTGACCTGTGATTTTGTCAACTCCACGAATCATCATCTTTTTCGTTGATATGTCAGCTGAAAAAGCAGAAAACGAAAACAAGGCAACACTTAAAAACAAAATCTTTTTCATCAAAACTCCTTAATTTGTGGAAAGGAAGATAAATTCAGAAACACTCTCTTCTAATGACTTATAATTTTTTGTATTTTGAATTTTTGAATTATGTGTCAAAAGAATTTTGCTTTTTCCTGGAGTTAATGCAACATATTTCCCTCCCATCATACCTACATCAGAAATAGCAGCAACCGAATCAATTGGCAACTTCACAGCATTATCAATACTTAAAACAACATCAGCTGTGTAATCATCTGTTTTTAAATTCGTTTCCAACACCGAGCCAACCTTAATCCCTGCAATTCGAACATCAGCGCCAACTTCAAGCCCCCCTATTTTCAAAAAATTTGCTGTAACCTCATATCCACTAATTGATTTTCTATCCACACGAGAGGCTGCAAAAAACAAGAAAACGCCTGTAAAAATCAACACACAAAAGCCTAAAATCGTTTCAACAGGATTTTTTTTCATTTTTTATTCCTCGCTTTCTATTATTTGCTGTTCTTGTTGCATATTTTCAACTTGCTCTGATTTTGTTTCTTCAACTTGAGTATTTTTAGCAAGCTCTTTTTCTTTTCTCTTCTTCTCACGCATATGCGCATTCACTTTATCCATCAATTGAGTTAAAACAAGTGCATCTTGCGTGTATTCCAACTCATCTCCTGAAGAACACACCTCTTCTTCTCCTCCAGGAAGAATTTCCAAATACTTTGACCCCAATAATCCATCCGTTTCAATAACAACAGATGAATCAATTGATATCTCCATTGGTTTGAAAAATTCCATTTTAACTTGAACTTGATAATTATTGTTTAAAACTTGATCAACAACCTTACCAACCTTAATCCCTGCAATACGCACATCAGCTCCATTCATTAACCCATCAGATTGATTAAATGGGGCAAAAAGAACAAATGCTGACTCTTTTTTGTTATGGACGGCTTTGGCATGTGCAAACAACAAACAAACCCCTAGCAACAAAACCAAAACAACACCAGCTAAGATTTCTTTATTTTCTGATTTCATTTTCATCTCACTTGTTAAAACTTTTCTTATTTGACACAAATAAATATCTTTTGTCAAGCAAATTTGAACAAAATTCTATTGACGCTTACAGTTTTTTAACCTAAAATAAGAGAAAGATTTCAAGGAGTTTTATGAAAAAAATTTTCAAATTATTTATTTTATTTTTTTTAATCATCCCTCAAATTTGTTTTGCACAAAGTGTTTCGCTCATTCGTGATACTGAAATTGAAAACGTCTTGAATTCTTATGCGCAAAAAATTTTTAAATCAGCTCATTTAGACCCTAAAAATGCACGTGTCTTAATTATTAATGATGATTCATTTAATGCTTTTGTTGCTGGAGGACAAACCATATTCGTTCATTCTGGCTTAATTACTCAATCAACACATGTTGACGATTTAATCTTTGTCTTATCACATGAAACAGGACACATTGTGGGCGGTCATGTTACAAGAGGAATCGGCGCTTTAGAGCAAGCTAACGCAACAGCCCTCATTTCAACTATTCTCGGTGGTCTTGTTGCTGTAGCAGGGCGACCTGATGCTGGCGTGGCTGTCATGATGGGTGGGAACTCTTCGGCTGCCGGATTATATACGTCTTATCGGCAAACGGAAGAAAGTGCAGCTGACAGAATCGCTGCCGACATTATGCAAAAAACAGGTTATTCGATGCAAGGGTTTCAAAACACGATGAAACTGATTAAAAGACAAGATAGACTTACACCTTACGGCGACTTAGATTATCTAAGAACCCACCCTTTAACACAAAATCGTGTGAGTGCTTTATCTCGTTTTTTAAAAAATAAAAAGCCATTAACACAAGATATCAGATTTGACTTAATTAAGGCGAAACTGATTGGTTTTTTATACCCCCCTCAACAAACTTTTGATGTTTTTAAAAATCAAAATACGCTCCCTGCTTTTTATGCACGCGCCATTGCCCACTATCGCAATAGAAATTTGTCACAAAGTTTAACGCTCATTGATCAACTCATTAAGGCAAAACCTGATTATCCTTATTTTCACGAATTAAAAGCTCAATTTTTATTCGAAACAGGACAAATTGAACCTGCCATTCACTCTTATAAGAAAGCGCTTCAATTTATATCAAACGCTCCCTTAATTCGGTTATCCCTTGCCCAAGCGCTCCTTGAAACAGGGTCTCAAAAAAATGCGTTTAAAGCTATCACTGAACTCAAAAACATCTTATCACGTGAAGAACAAATCCCCTTTGCTTGGCAATTACTTGCAACAGCTTACGATCGGACAAATCAACCTCATCTTATCCCTTATGCCATGGCTGAACTTTATTTAGCTCAAAAAAATATTAAAAATGCACAAAAAATGGCTCAAAAAGCCTTAACAACTTTGTCAAAAGAAAGCCCTGAATATATCAGAGCTCAGGATATTCTTTCTTTAAGTATTCCAAAGAAAAAACAATTCTAAATCAATTCAATCACGGAATACTGACGTGCTGGGTTACTTGGATCTCTTCGAAAACTATAATACGTTTCATCAGGGAATGTATCATCCAAAAGTGTATCAATTTTTTGAATCCCTGCCCGTCTTAAACGATGAAGAACATACCCATCAAAATCAAATAAGTATCCATTTTCAGTTGGTTCAAAAAAATGATGTTCTGTAACAGGAAAAAGAGTTTTCATTTTTTCATCAGCTTGAAAACTCTTCTTTTGAATATGAGGGCCAACGGCTGCAACCAGATTTTCAAGTAAAGCACCCTTCTCCATCATCTTCAAAACTGTTGCTTCAATAATTCCTTGAAAAGCCCCTTTCCAACCAGCATGAATTGCTGCAATAATTTGGCTTTTTGTATCAGCAATCAATACTGGAGCACAATCAGCTGTTTTAACCGTTAAAACAAGACCTTTTGTTTTTGTCACCAATGCATCAACTTGAGGCAATTCATCCCAAGAATTTTGAACAAATAAAACATCAGCAGAATGCACCTGATTCATTAATAAAGGATGTTTCACCGTTTGAGAATCAATTGCATTATAAAAACCATGACGTACCCATTTAATTTTTGATAATTGGCTTGATTGTTTCATTTTTAACCTTTCACCTTCTTTTGATTTCTTTTTTCTTCAAACCGAAGAGTTAAACGATACCCTAAAAACACACTTACAATAACCCAAGGAACACAACCAAGGAACATGGAAATACCCCAATCAATAAAAAACAAATTAAAAAATGCTTTTAACTGTTCTAAAAAAGGAATATCAGAAATAAACACTTCTGTAATCAAATTTTTAAGGGATTGATATCCTGTTATATCATTAAAATTAAAGCGCATTATTTGGCCTGTGATATAAAAGACATAATAAACAGGCGCCAATGTTACAACGTTTGTAACCCATGTCCATGCCAAAGCTAAGGGGAGTGAAAAATGATATTTAAATTTCTTCAATATCATCCAGGTTAAAGCAACCAAAGGCATTTGAACCCCAACCAAAGGTGTCATTGCCCAGCCAAGTCCAACAGCAACCCCTCTTGCTTTATAATCAGCTGAATGCTTAGAGTGAATAATCGGTTCAATTAACTTTTGATAAATTAATTTTTTTAAATTCATACCTCACCACTAATCAATTGAAATTTTACGCAACTTGTTTTTATATGAACTTTTTTGTATCAAAAACAAGCCAAACAAAAACATAGGTATACTTAAAACTTGCCCCATAGAAAGATTGTAGAAAATAAACCCTAAATGCCCATCTGGCTCACGTGTATACTCCAATAAAAATCTAAAAATAGCATAAAGAACAAAAAATAGACCTGTTAAAAAACCACTTCTTTTTTGAAATCTTGGAGAAAACCAATAAATCGCATTCAAAATAAGGAATAAAGTCACCCCTTCCAAACCAGCTTCGTACAATTGACTTGGATGACGAGGTTCTGGTCCTCCTTCTGGGAAAATAATTGCCCAAGGGACTGAATGCGTTATCCGTCCAAACAGCTCCCCATTTGAAAAATTTGCAAGTCGTCCAAAAAACAAGCCAAGGGGGGCCACACACACCAAAATATCAGACATTTCAAAAACGGGGATTTTGCGTTGTTTTGCAAATAAAATGGTTGCGATTATAACACCAATTAGGCCACCATGAAAGGACATACCACCTTGCCACAACGCCAATATTTTCAAAGGAAATTCAGTATAGTAAGCAGCGTTATAAAAGAGAACATACCCTAATCTTCCCCCTAAAATAATGCCTAATGTAGCCCAAACCAAAAAATCATCTATTTTTAGAACAGTAAAAACACTTCCCTTAGCTGTTGACATTTTGCGTGCCAAAAACCAAGCGCCTATTATACCTAAAATATACGCTAAAGAATACCACCTGAGCGAAAAAAATCCAATTTGGAAAATAACAGGATCAATCTGAGGAAAAGGGATTCCAGTGTACATTTTTACTCCTTATATATCATAAACTTTTTTTTATGATGCCCTTTTCCTCTAAAAAGGTCAAGAACTTTTATTTTGTTCTCTCTTTTTTGACTTTTCCAACAAGCCAACGCCACAAGGAACTTTTTGATTTTAAAGTATTAATTTTAACCTTCTCATGTTTCTTTTTCAAACTAGGAACATTTGTTGTCGCCCCTTGAATGGCATATTTCCATCCAACCAAAGATCTACCTTGTGGTGTTTTTAACTCATTAAAAGATGTTGGATTTGTAATATCTTGCTTTAAAAAATACTTATAATCTGACCGAACTGGCAACATACCGTTGTTAATTCTTGTTACATGAGTTAATATTGGCCAAGCTGTCCGACTGGTACAAACAACTGAAACAGTCGCAGGATTAACCACTGTAACAATATTTGGATTTGTTGCATCAATAATTTCAGAAGGTTTTCTTTCCAATGTTCTTTTTAAAATCTTATTATAATGCGTTCTAAAGGCTTCATTTTCTTTTAAAAACCAGTTAACAACTTTTGTTAATTTTTCACCTTTATCATTCAAGCTATACACAGGAGATAAAAATTTCATATCTGAATCTTTATCTTTGTATAAAAATGAAAAACGCTTATTTTCACCATCAAGGTATTTTACTTTTAAAATAGAACCCAGTTCAATCCCATTTTCAATATATTTTGGTGGGTTTTCTGATTTTTTTGCAGCTTCTTCAAAAGCTTCTTCATAGGCATCTAACAAATAAAAAGGAACATCTGATCCTTTTTCAAATTGATAAGTTGGATAAGAAACATCTTTTAGTGGAACTTTAAAAACAAGACGCAACCATTTTCTATGTTCATAAGTTACCTTCTCTGCAGCATCAATCAACGATCCTCTATATGATGGGAACAAAGGCAGTGAACGCAATTCCTCATCATGAATAGGACGATTATTCAATAAATTAATTGCATTTTCTTTAATCTTTTTAGCTGTTTCTTTCGAATCCTCAGCAATTAAATAAAGTGTTACTTTTTTATTTTCATTTTCTGTTTGAGAGGTCATAATATCCAATCCTTTTTATACTTGTTTAATCTCACCTATACCACTTAGGTGTTGTAATGCCTCCAACGTTTTTTGTGATAATGCATACTTTTCAGCCAACTCAACTTCTAACTCATAATCTTTCACCTGCATGCGTAAAAAGATTTTACACCTGCCAGGTTCGTCTTGAGAAAGAATTTTTTTAAGCTCCTGAACAGTTTCTAAACCCCCTTCTAAATCCAGAATCAAACAAGAGGCAGTTCTTGCCATAACCTCTGAAAGATAATCAACTGACAACAAGTTCATTCGAATTTGTTCATCATCTGGTTTTTTATCAGCATTCATTGTGAGCAACAAAGGTTGGCCGGATTTCAGTTTTTCCCTCGCACTCATCAGTAAATCTGAAAAACAAATGGCATCATATGAGCCATATTTATCCGTTGCCGTCACAAAAGCAAATTTATTGCCTTTTTGACTAATTCGTTCTCGAACTGAGGAAACAATCCCAGCTAATTGAACACGTACAGAGCCGGCTACTGAAACTTGTTGCTTCACTTCTGTACTTGGAATAACACGTAATCTTTCGAACACACTATCAAATGTGTCTAATGGGTGGGCTGAAAGATAAAAACCAATTGCCTCAGATTCTTTTTCTAATTTTTCTAAATGGGGCCAATCTGGGAAATCTCGCATCTTTAGTCCATTAGCTGCTGTATCCGTTGCCCCAAAAAGATTAATTTGAGCACTCTTTCTACTTTGTGTTGCATTTGAAGCAAAAGCTAAGAAATTTTCTATATTTTCAAATAGTTTTGCTCTATTCTTATCTAAACAGTCGAAGGCGCCAGATTTAATTAAATTTTCAATATATCGCTTATTTAATGCTGAAGCATCCACTCTTGAAAAGAAATCTTGAACAGATTTAAATGGTCCATTTTTTTCTCGTTCTGCAACAACCAATTGCATCCCTGCTTCACCCACATTCCGAACAGCTGAAAGCGCATATCTAACGGCTCCATTTTCAACACTAAAGTTAACAACCGATTTATTAATATCCGGTGGTAAAACTTCAATATGCATTTGGGTTAAATCATTTTTGAAAAAGGCCAACTTATCCGTATTTGTTTTATCAAGCGTCATCGTTGCAGCCATAAACTCAACAGGATAATGCGCTTTTAAAAAGGCTGTTTGATAAGCAATATATGCATAAGCGGCTGCATGAGACTTGTTAAAACCATATTCAGCAAATTTTGCCATCTTGTCAAAAACAAGTTCAGCTGTTTCACGCTTTACATTATTATTCACAGCCCCATCAATAAAGATAGAACGTTGTCTATCCATTTCCGATTTAATCTTCTTACCCATTGCTCGGCGTAACAAGTCAGCTCCACCCAGAGTATATCCAGCCATTACTTGGGAAATTTGCATCACCTGTTCTTGGTAAATCATAATTCCATAAGTTTCTTTTAAAATATCCTCAATCAAAGGGTGCATATAATCAGGGGTTTCTTCCCCTTTTTTTCTCGCAATATAACTTGGAATACTATCCATTGGTCCTGGACGATACAGTGATACAAGCGCCACAATATCTTCAATCTTGTCCGGTTGCATATCAAAAAGAATTTTGCGCATCCCTGTACTTTCAAGCTGGAACACGCCTGTTGTATTCCCCGTCTTTAAAAGTTCATAAGTTTTCTCATCTTCTAATGGCAAATTATTAATATCAAAAGTAACATCTTCTTTTTGCCGAATGAGATCTAAGGTCTTTTCAATCGTGGTGAGTGTCTTTAACCCTAAAAAGTCAAATTTAATTAAACTCGCATCTTCAACAAAGTGCTTATCATATTGGGTAATTGGCATATCAGAAGATGGATCTTTATATAAAGGGACTATTTGATCCAAAGGCTTATTTCCAATCACAACACCAGCCGCATGCATTGAAATATTACGATACATACCTTCCAATTTCAAAGCAATTTCAATTAACCTTGCAATTGTTTCATCCCCAGCAGCTTCTTTTTGAAACTCAGGCTCTTGATCCAACGCTTCTTGAAGCGTGATTCCAAGGGTTGGTGGAACTAATTTTGAAAGTCTATCAACAACAGGATAAGGTAATTGCAAAACACGTCCAACATCCCTAATCACAGCTTTAGCTTGTAACTGGCCTAATGCTAAAATTTGCGCAACGTGATCAAACCCATATTTATGCTGAACATATTCAATCGTTTTGGCTCTATTTTCCTGACAAAAGTCCACGTCAAAATCAGGCATTGAAACACGTTCAGGATTTAAAAATCTCTCAAAAAGAAGATTAAACCGCAATGGATCAATATTTGTAATTGTTAAACACCAAGCAACGACAGAACCAGCCCCTGATCCACGACCAGGACCAACAGGAACACCGTTTGCTTTTGACCATTGAATAAAGTCTGCCACAATCAAAAAGTAACCAGGGAAACCCATTGTTTTGATGATTGAAAGTTCATACATCAATCTGTCATGATAGCGTTTTCTTTCTTCCTCAGATCGGCCTTGCATACGCATTTCAAAACCAGCTTCAGCCATTTCAGCCAGTTTTTCATCTTCAGTCTTACCACCACAGTCATAATTTGGGAAAGCAGGCTTCTTCTTCCCTGCTAAAAAGAAGCAACGTTTAGCAATTTCAACCGTATTCAAAGTTGCTTCAGGCAAATCTTTGAACAACTCAAGCATTTCTTCTTCAGATTTTAAATAATGCTCTGGTGTTACACGCCTGCGTTCAATTTCATCAACAAAAGTTTTATCTGCAATACAAAGCAATGCATCATGGGCTTCATACATATCTGGTGTGATAAAATAGGCCTCATTCGTTGCAACCAAAGGAATATTTAAATCATAAGCAATTTTTAAAAAATCCTCCTCTGTTTGACGCTCTTTTTCCGTTCCATGACGTTGAATTTCAATATAAAGGCGATCTTTAAAAGCCTCTTTTAGTTTTTGTGCCAACTCTGTTGCAAATTCTGGATGCCCTTCTAAAATGGGACGCGCTAAAATACCTTCTGACCCACCCGTTAAAAGAAGTAACCCATCAGAATGCGCTAATAATTCATCAAATGTGATATGGGGTGTCCCCACCTTTTCTTCAGCAGTATAAAAAAGTTTAAAATACTGTAACAAAGAAAGATAGCCTGTTTCATTTTGCACCAAAACAACAACTTTATCAAAGTTATCCTTTTCATCTGCAAAAGCGTTTTTTTCCTTCACAGGAGCTTTAACAAGCAACTGACAACCCAGAATAGGTTGAACCCCAGCCTTCACACAAACATCTGCCAAATCCATTGCGCCAAATATGTTATTCGTATCTGTCATTGCAATGGCTGGAGCCCCATTATTGGCGGCCCACTTTGCAAGGTCTTTCATCTTAATAGCGCCTTCTAAAATAGAATACGCAGTGTGAAGTCGTAAATGAATAAACTTTGGCGATGCAGTCATATCAAAAGCCTAACCGATTATTTTTCGCAAAATGACGGGTCATTATATCTTATTTTTTATTAAATTGCAAGCGCTTTCATTTAAAAGGCCTCTTCATAAAAAAGAGGCCTTTTGTTATTTTTCATCAATAAGACTTTTCTTTTCTTTTTCTAATACTGCTAGATGCTCTTTTAAAACAGAAGCTAATGCTTCACTTGGGCATTTTTCTTGCATCCCTGATTGCATATTTTTAAGCGTAACAGTTTGCGAAGAAACTTCATCTTCCCCAATAACAATTACAAAAGGAACCCCTATTTTATTGGCATAGACCATTTTATTTTTAAACTTACCATCTGCAGCATATGTTTGAACATTGATATCATTTGTTCTTAATAAATGTGCTAATTTCAACGCATAATCCGTTGCACTTTCATCCATAGGTAAAACAAGCACATCAGCTGCCGTTGATTTTTGTGAATTAATCATATTTTGATCTTTTAACAAGTCAAAAAACCTTGTTAATCCAATACTCATACCAACCCCAGGCAACTTCCTATCTGTATAATAACCGGCTAAATTTTCATATCGGCCACCAGAACAAATTGAACCCCAATCTTGATGAGAGTCAACAAATGTTTCATAAACCGTTCCTGTATAGTAATCCAACCCTCTTGTGATTTTTAAATCAATTTCATAATTATTGTCAGGCACACCCAAATTTTTCATTGCTTGCGCAACAACTTTTAATTCATTTAACCCGGTTTCAAACAACTCATTTTGAATGTTAAATGAACTTATTTTTTCAATAACAGATTCAGATTTTCCATAAATTTCAGTAAAAGAAATAATTTTTTCAATCAATCCATCCGATAAATCTAAATCCTTCAAACAAGCCTTAACATTTTCAACTCCAATCTTATCCATTTTATCAATAATTCTTGATATTTCAGGTGATTGTTCGGTTAAACCTAAGCTTTCATAAAAACCATTCATCAACTTTCTATTATTCATTTTGATGCAAAATTTATTCAGTCCCAACCGTTTAAAAACATGATACATTACAGCTGGCATTTCAGCATCATACAAAACAGATAATTTTTCGCTACCAATAATATCGATATCTGCTTGATAAAATTCTCTAAAGCGCCCCTTTTGAGGACGTTCCCCTCGATAAACTTTTGAAATTTGGTATCTTTTAAAAGGAAATGTTAAATCATTTTGATGTTGCGCCACATACCTTGCCAATGGAACTGTTAAATCAAAACGCATACAAAGATCATTATTCCCTTTACTAAAGCGATAAATTTGTTTTTCAGTCTCACCACCTGCTTTTGCAAGCAATACGTCTGACAATTCTAAAACAGGTGTATCCAGTGAAACAAATCCAAATGATTTGTAGGTTTTTTCAATCAATTCTTTCATTTCATCAAAAACCAGTTGTTCTGCTGGTAATAATTCCATAAAACCAGATAAAATCTTAGGCGTTACCTTTTGAGCCATTTGTATTCTCCTTTATTTCATTCAAAGCAATCGAGGATGGACACTCTCCCCGTTCCTCTGCAAAACAAACCTTTTCACTTTCATCAAAAAACACCAGTGTAACACATTGATCTTTTCGATATGTCCACACTTTATGAGGGGCTTCTGTTAAAACTGTTCTAGGGCTACCCAACTCTTTAACCACCTCACCTGCAGATCTACCAATCAATTCATTTTTTTCAACAACAGGCGTTTGATTAGGCGAAAGAAAAAAGGCATTTTCAGGTACCTGACATCCACATAAAAGTAAAAAAGAAGTTAAAATTAAACCTTGTTTTTTCATTTTGTATCCTTTTTTTTTGAGTATATTATATAATTTACAACAAAATTACAACCTTAAAATATATCCTTTTTTAATTTTTAGAGCCCCAAGGGCGATTTTTATTTTCATCTGATAAATCATTCACTCTTATTCCATTTTTATCTACAAATAAATATACTGTCCCCATTTGTGAAAGCATTTCTTTAGAATAGAAGTTTAAGCAATTTAAATTATTTGATTTTTTCAAAGAAAATGTTATTGAAGCTCCCTTACAATTTTGAACATCAAAAGATATCTTTTGACCTCTTATTTCAACTTGGGTAGGCTTATATTTTTGACTATTCATATAATTTTCTGGTAAAATTCCTTCTTGCAATAACATCATATCAGATACAAACCTATGGCGATAAGTTTCATTTAATTTCAAAGTGTTATTTTCGTCTCTTATAGCAATTAATCGACCTTCTTTTGCAACAATAACGTCTGGTTTTTGAACTGTTAAGAAAGAAAATGGCGCAACACAAATTAAAAGAATCCCTACAAATCGTGCCTTCTTTTTTAAAGTACATAAAATCATAAATCCAAAAGCAAAACAAATAAGACCCCATGAATCAAACAAGGGAACTGGTATCATATAAAATGGAAGGGTCGTCAAATTTTCCCCCACTGAATGAATATGCTTTAGTATCCAATCAATTAAAACAAGTCCACCCCTTTCAAGTCCAAAAGGCATCAAGAAAACTGATAAAATCAAAAGAGGCATAATAAAAATTGAAAAGAAAAAGCTTAAAAATAAATTCCCTAAAATACCATATACAGCTATTTTATGAAAATGATATCCCACAAAAGGAATTGTTGTTAGCGTCACAACAAAATTTAAAATCAACAAACCCAAGAAAAAAGCTAAAAATTTATGCGTCATTATCAATGGTTTTAATTTTTCTGAAAACTCTTTAACCAACACACATAAAGACAACACGGCAATAAATGAAAGCTGAAAACTCACACTCAACAATAGGACAGGCTTATAACACAACAATAAAAATGCTGTCACAAAAATAACTCGAATAGAAATTGTACTTCGATAAAAGAAAAAGCACATAAACAAAAACAAAACCATTACAAACGAACGAACTGCCGGTGGTTCTGCTCCAGAAAGAAGTACATAACAAAACGAAACACTCAAACCTGCAAGCGCACTGATTTGCCGAATAAAAATAGGAGAAATCCTTGTTTTTAAGAAAAGAAGTGTCAATAAAAAGCGAATAAATTTATATACAAGAAAAGTAATAAGCCCAATATGAAAGCCTGAAACAGATAAAATATGTGTCAATCCTAAAATGCGATATAAGAATTCAATTGGTTTTGAAATAAGACTTTGATCCCCTAATATCAAAGCATTAAGCACCCCTTTTGCATCCTCATTTAAAAAAGATATCTTTTCTTGGATAGATTTTTTTATTCTATATAAAATATCTTGTTTTTCTGCTTGCGTCTTTTTTATATAAAGTTCAGAAAAAGAGGCAATCCCACCTATATTATCAAAAAACAATGTTCTTTGCTGGTTATACCCATTTAAAACCTGTGGGGCCGACGGTGTTGACAACATATAAGCAACCCCTGAAACAATATCCCCCTTTTTAATCTCAGTAGATGATGGTTTTTTGTATAAACATGTATCTGTTGAAATTCTTTTTTTATTATCTTTGTCCCCTCTTTTATTCGAAATTTCATCTAATTCTTTTGGATTTTTACAAAGGGGTAATGGATCTTCAAGGGCATAATCTTTTATCCCTTTAAACGGAACCCATATCTTAATTTTAGCAGGCGTTTCTTTTTGAGAGAGCCCTTGAACAATGGTTTTTTTTAAAACCACTTCAGCTGTTGTAATTTTATTTTTAACAAATTCCACTTCTCCTTGTATGGAAATATTTGTCATATTCTTGGGCACAAAGATCGTATTTGTAAAAAAAGTATGAAGCGTTGAAACAAAAAAGCCCAATATTCCCATGAATAAAAACAAAGAAATAAATACTTTCTTTTGTTTTATATAAGCAAATACAAACAACAAAAATGAAAGAAAAAATAAAAGCCCTGTCAACAGCAAACCCGGCTCTTTTCCCATTGAAAAATAGGTTAGAATTCCCAACATAAATGCCACAATAAACAGGACACCTCGTTGCTCCTCCTCATTAAAAAAGAACCGTATACCCATAAGCTTTTATCTATAACCCCTTTGACCGAACAACATTTGGCATTTGTATTAAAATTTTATCATTAACCTTTTGAACCATATGATTCATCATTTTTTCAAATACTTCTTCTTTGTCTGAAAGAGAACTTCTTTTGGGTAATGAAGAACTTTCAAAGCCCCCCACATCTTGTGTATAAACGACATTTCCATCTGAAATATAATTCACCTGAACATAATATGTAAGCTTATAAGCCTCATTATCAAACGTATACCAATTTGTTGCTTTTTCATCTGTTTTTGTCATATATGCTTTTTCAATTTCAATATGCATCCTATCTATTTTT
Organism: Alphaproteobacteria bacterium; assembly: GCA_017466695.1. Taxonomy (GTDB): domain Bacteria; phylum Pseudomonadota; class Alphaproteobacteria; order CAAHEQ01; family UBA3637; genus RGIG4140. The sequence continues at coordinate 224,928 of JAFTTR010000002.1, forward strand.
TTTGACCCAGTTGCATAAAAACGATTATTTGCCCATGTTTTTAAAACAACTTCTGGAGAAATTGGCATTTCCCTTTCAATATGAGGAAGTCTATCAAACTGTTCAACCTTGCTTGTTACAACAATTTCTTCAACATTCACAGCTATCGGAACTTCATTTTGAAGCGTATTTACTTGAAACTCCCTTAAAGAAGGTGCTGCACACCCCATTAAAAAAAGAAAAAACAAATAAGGGAGCTTTTTTTTCATTATTCAAAATCCTCATGTTTAAAAACATATTGACGTTGACAAAATTGGCACTCTGAAACAATTTTTCCTTCTTGATACAAATCTTCACGTTCCTTTGGATCTAATTTTGCTAAAAATCGTTTCATTTTGTCTTTATGACAAGGGCAAGAAAAAACAGGCGTTGCAGGTTCATACACTGTTAAATCGTTTGCATGGAACAAACGATAAAGCAACTTTTCAGGCGCTAAATTTTCATAAAACAATTCTGTATCCTTAACGCTGTGCATCAAAACGGTGACTGTTTCATAAATATCTTCAACTTCATCTTTATCATCCCCTGCTCTCAGAGGCATTTGTTGAACCATTAAGCACCTTGTTTGATTGCCTTTTTGACGAATAATAATATCCGTTTTGATTTGTTCCGATAATTTAAAATAATCCAAAACTGTATCTAACAGTGTTTTACCTGTTAAAAGAACAATCCCTTGATATGGCTGTTGACCAATTTGTGTTACTGAAAACAATAACTCACCATTTCCAAACAATGTTTCGTTATTCATATCCTCGACACTTGGCAATTTTTCAGCTTCAAAATTAGCATAAGCACGCACTTGCTTATCATTTGTTACATTCACATATAAAGAGCTAATAGGGCCACTAGAGCGCACTTGAAGAGAAAAAACACCTGTATATTTAATACTTTGTGCCAATGCAATTGCCAAAACAATAGCCTCTGACAACACCTTTTGAACCACTTCAGGGTAAGAGTGACAATCTAAAATCTCTTGAATTGTTTTATCTGCGCCAATATAAACACCTTTGAATCTTAAATTTTCCAGCACAAACGGCATTACTATATCCATTATCAAACTCCTTTAATAAATTTTTTTCTATTATGATAAAAACGTTTTTCCTTGTCAATGTTAAAAAAGTATTTTAAAGTTCTTTTTATATAATGAGGACAAAATGACAAAACCAATCACCGAACAACGTTTATATAATATTACTCTTTTTTATTTAGAACGATTTGATTCTTCTAAATTAAAAGTTAAACAAATGCTCGAAAGGCGCATTCAAAAAGAAAAATTAAAAGGGGCAATTATTCCTGACGATACCCCTACACTTATTCAAAATGTTATTAAGAGAATGGAAGATTTAGGATATCTCAACGATGAGCGCTTTGCCAAAATACAGATTAAAAACCTCTCGCAAGCAGGAAAATCAAAATCTTTTATTTTAAACAAACTTAAAACAAGTGGCATTTCAAATAATATCAGCCAAGAACTGTTAAATGCTTATGATGAAGAAAATGAAAGTTCTGATTTAACAAGAGCTGAAAAGTGGTTGAAAAAACATAAAAAAGGTCAGTTCAGAACAAAAGATGCTAATGCTTTTTATCAAAAGGATTTAGCTGCTTTAGCAAGAGCCGGATTTAGCTATGACGTAGCACAAAAAGCATTAAAAACAAATCCCACTAGTGAAGATTACTTTATCGATTAAACCGTTTTTTTTCTTTATCGTTTCTTTTTCTTTTCACACAAAAAAACACCCCAACAATTTGTTAGGGTGTTTTTCTTTTAGGCATCAATTATTTTTGTTTTGTAGCAAAAATTGAGCGACCAGCGTATTGAGCTGTATCACCTAATTCTTGTTCAATACGAATGAGTTGGTTGTATTTTGCCAAACGGTCTGAACGAGACAATGAACCTGTTTTAATTTGACCACAACCTGTTGCAACTGCGATATCTGCAATTGTTGCATCTTCTGTTTCACCTGAACGGTGAGATAAAACAGCTGTGTAACCTGCTCTATGAGCCATATCAACTGATTCAAGTGTTTCTGTTAATGAACCAATTTGGTTAACTTTAATTAAGATTGAGTTAGCAACTTTGCGTTCGATACCCATTTTTAAACGTTTTGTGTTTGTAACAAACAAGTCATCCCCAACGAGTTGGATACGGTTACCTAATGTTTTTGTAAGCATATCCCAACCTTCCCAATCGTCTTCTGCCATACCATCTTCAATTGACATAACTGGGAATTCATTAACGAGTTCTTCATAATATTTAACAAGTTCAGCTGATGTTAAAACTTTACCTTCACCTTCTAAGTGATATTTGCCATCTTCACCATAGAATTCTGAAGAAGCAGCATCCAATGCCAAAACAACATCATCCCCTGGTTTGTAACCAGCTGTTTCAATAGCATTAACAATAAATGTCAAAGCTTCTTTTGCAGAGCCAATGTTTGGAGCAAAACCACCTTCATCTCCAACATTTGTATTCATACCAGCTTTTTTAAGATTTGTTTTCAAAGCTTGGAAGATTTCAGCACCCATACGGATTGCTTCTGAGCATGAAGAAGCGCCAACTGGCATAATCATAAATTCTTGAATATCAATTGGGTTATCAGCATGTTTACCACCATTTAAAATGTTCATCATTGGAACTGGCAAAACGTGAGCCAAAGTCCCACCAATATAGCGATAAAGTGGTAAACCAGCACTTTCAGCTGCAGCTTTTGCAATCGCAAGTGAAACACCCAAAATAGCATTTGCCCCTAAGCGACCTTTGTTTTCTGTACCATCTAATGCAATCATTTCACGATCGATTTCGATTTGTTCATCAGCTGGCATACCAACGATAGCATCATAGAGTTCTGTGTTAACAGCATTAACAGCTTTTAAAACACCTTTTCCACCAAAACGTGATTTGTCACCATCACGCAATTCAACAGCTTCATGAACACCTGTTGAAGCACCACTTGGAACAGCAGCTCTACCAAAAGAGCCATCTTCCAACACAACATCAACTTCAACAGTTGGTGTACCACGTGAATCTAAAATTTCTCTTGCTTGAATATCAATAATTTCACTCATTATTTTTCTCCTTATCTTGAGTTAAAATTAATAAAACTTTTTACTTACTTTTCGCAACTCTGTCAAATGCTTTTAATTTCGTTAATACATCTTGCATTTGATGAAGTGGAATCATATTAGGCCCATCACTTGGCGCTGTATCAGGTGTTTCATGCGTTTCAATAAACACCCCAGCAATCCCTGTTGAAACAGCAGCGTTTGCCAAGATTGGAGCAAACTCTCTTTGCCCACCACTCGAAGATCCTTGACCCCCTGGTTGTTGGACTGAATGTGTTGCATCAAAAATAACTGGATACCCTGTTTGTTTCATAATAGGTAAAGACCTCATATCAACAACCAACGTATTATATCCAAAAGAAACACCTCTTTCCGTTAACAATAAACGGCTGTTTCCAGTGCTTTCTAATTTAGCAACAACGTTTTTCATATCCCATGGCGCCAAAAATTGACCTTTTTTAATATTGATAGCCGCCCCTGTCTTTCCAGCAGCGATTAACAAATCTGTCTGACGGCACAAAAATGCTGGAATTTGCAACACATCCACCACTTTGGCAGCTTCAGCACATTGAAATGGTTCATGAATATCTGTAATCACTGGGCAATTAAATTTCGCTTTAATATCTTGAAAAGCAATCATTGCTTTTTCAAGACCCATACCCCGAATCCCATTAATACTTGTTCGATTAGCCTTATCAAACGAGGCTTTAAAAATAAATGGAATATCTAACTTCTTTGTCAAAGAAGCAAGCGCTTCTGCCATTTCTAATCCATGCATAGCACTTTCCATCTGACAAGGACCAGCAATTAAAACAAAGGGTAAATCATTTGAAAATTGAATACCTGCGACATCAACTTGTTTTTGCATATATTGCCTCTTTTATTTTGTTCCTTCTTGTTCTGTTTGCGCAGAAGTTGGTATAATGTTAACTTTTTCAACTTCTCCCATATTTTTTGCCATTATGACAAGTGTTAAACTTGTAACAATAAATCCAGCAAAAAAATAAGCTGTCATACGAGATAAAAAGTTACCTGCTTGACGACCGGTGAATAAACCTGATCCACCAGATCCACCACCAAGAGCACCCAATGCGCCCCCTTCTGAACGTTGAAGCAAAACAAAAATTGTAATGCAAATTGCAAGAATAATATGTATAGTTAAAATAAATGTTTGCATATTCTTTCCTTAAAATAAAACAAAAATGATCATTTAAGTTTAAACGGGTGCATTCTAGAACAATTTTATTTTTTTTGCAAGTCCAAAAAGCATTTTTGTAAAAATCAAAAAAAATATCTATTTTTTTACTTTTTTGTTAAGAATTTACTTACTTTTATTTGATAAAATGTGTATACTAGCTACGGAGGGTTATTCTAAATGAAACTGAATACAATTTATCACGGAGACAGTCTTGAGGTAATGAAAAAATTACCTGACAATTCTGTTGATGTCATTTTTGCTGACCCCCCCTATTTTATGCAACTTGGAGGGGATCTTTTAAGACCAGATGCAACCCATGTTGATGCCGTTACAGATTCTTGGGATAAATTTGATGATTTTGCCTCGTATGATACATTCACGCTTCAGTGGCTCATACAAGCAAGACGTATTCTTAAAGAAAACGGGACCATTTGGGTAATTGGCTCTTATCATAATATATTTAGAGTCGGCTATCATTTACAAAATCTAAAGTTTTGGATTTTAAATGATATTATTTGGGTCAAAACAAACCCTATGCCTAATTTTAAAGGCACCAGGTTTGCTAATGCGCACGAAACACTTATTTGGTGTTCAAAATCTGACAAATCAAAATATACTTTTAATTATGAGAGTATGAAAGCATTCAATGACGATATACAAATGCGTTCTGACTGGATGCTCCCTATTTGTAATGGATCTGAACGGTTGAAAAATAAGGAAGGTAAAAAAGTTCATACCACCCAAAAACCTGAAGCTTTACTTTATCGTGTTATTTTAGCTTCAACCAATCCAGGAGATGTTATTTTAGACCCCTTCTTTGGAACAGGAACAACAGGCGCTGTTGCCAAAAAATTGGGTAGGAAATATATCGGCATTGAAAAGGAAGCCAGATATATTAAATATGCAAAAAAAAGATTGGAAGAAATTCCAGAGATTATAGATGATACACTTTATGAGCCCTTACCAGCCAAAAAAACTGAACCACGAATTCCTTTTGGATCCGTCATAGAACAAGGCCTTATCAAACCGGGTCAAAAAGTCTATGATGCGAAAAGAAAATATTCAGCCATTGTCAGAGCTGATGGATCGTTGAAAATAGAAGGTTACCAAGGCTCAATTCATCAAGTTGCTGCTAAATTACAAGGCATTGCCTCTTGTAATGGGTGGACATTTTGGCATGTATGGTCTAAAAAAAGAAAGAAAAACGAACCGGATATGATTTCTTTAGACACATACCGAAACAAATTAAAAGAAGAATTACAAATTATATAAAAAAAGAAAGGAAATATAAAAAAATGAAAATAAAAAAATTAGTCTTATCCATGACACTTGTAGGATTTTTAAGTGCTTGCGCTACAAACCCATATACAGGAGAAAGTCAAGTTTCCAAAACAGCTTGGGGAACGGGGATTGGAACAGCTGCTGGAGCTGGTATCGGGGCGTTGATTGGTGGTAAAAAAGGCGCTCTTATTGGCGCTGGAGCTGGTGCTTTGGTTGGTGTTGGAACAGGCGCTTATATGGATGCTCAAGCGAAAAAATTACGTCAAGAGTTAGTTGGTACTGGTGTTCAAGTTATTTCACAAAACGGACAAGTCCAACTCATCATGCCAGGGAATATTACATTTGGCACAAATGAAGCAAGCATTCAGCCATCTTTTGCCCCAACATTAAACTCCATTGCAAAAGTCATTAAAGAATATAACAAAACAATGGTTCAAATTGTTGGCTATACCGATAACACAGGCTCAAAAGCTTATAACAACACTCTTTCTTTACGCAGAGCCAACGCTGTTTCAAATTACTTAAGATTACAAGGGGTTTCAGCTGATAGAATCATCACCGATGGTTTAGGCCCTCAAAACCCAATTGCATCCAATGCAACGGCTCAAGGAAGAGAACAAAATAGACGTGTTGAAATTTTCTTAATCAATCGGAACTAATTGTTTTTATTACCTAAAAAAAAAGAGTGCTTCAACGCACTCTTTTTTTTGATATTTTGCTTGACTATAACTTGATTCTTTGCCTTAATAAATTTAAAGGAAAAATAAAATAGAGTCTCACTATGAACGAAACAACTTCCCAATTTATCAATGGCATATTGGTTGTCACAACAAAAACGCCAACAAGCATAAAAACTATTCGCTATATTGATGGTGCAAGAGGTCTTATTCTAGACATTTTGGAAGAATTTGAATATAGAAAAGTTTTCACACAATATAAAACAAATGGCCTTCAACCAAAAACCATTGAAGTTACAACAAAAAACAAGGTAATTCTGTATCAAGGAGATGGCAAAACACCCATTTCAATCAAAGAGATAAATGAAGATTCTTCTATTAAAACAACCTCCTTTCGATCAGATGGGAAAACGATTGAAAAAATCAAATCCGAATCCCCTCAAGGAAATGTCCAAACCATTTATTACCATTCAAATGGGCAAACACAGCTCAAATCTGTTGAAATTGATGCTGAAGGTATGACAAAAACAATTTTTTACGATCCATCCGGTCAACTCATTCAATCTATTCAAGAAGATATGGCAGATGGCAGTGTTTTAAAAACATTTTTCAGACCGGACATGAGTATCGAAAAAACATGGGAATCACATATTAAAGGATTGTTAAAAAATCAAATCAGAGAAACTCTTTTTGATAAAACAGGAAAAAAGAAAATTTCCACAAAAGATTTTTCCAATCTATGAGGGAACTGTGATTAAAATAAAACACATTAGGTCAATAGCGTTGCTTTTTCTTTTGGTTTTAGGCGCAGCCGGAACATACATACATACATACATACA
>JAFTTR010000032.1 GCA_017466695.1 Alphaproteobacteria bacterium
CAGCCCCACGCCAACAACCCACACGCGCCCACCAACTCGCATGCCAGCCAACACCAACAACCCACACACGCTCACCAGCTCGCACGCCACAGCCCACGCCAACAACCCACACTCGCCCACCAGCTCGCATGCCCCAGCCTACACCAACAACCCACACATCAGCTGGCACACTTTACACCTTAAACTGCCTCCCACTCGTAGTACCAATACGCGCCAACAGCCCACACGCCCACCAACTCGCACGCCACAGCACCACGCCAACAACCCACACGCGCACCAGCTCGCACGCCACAGCCCCACACCAACGACCAACACACGCCCACCAGCTCGCATGTCATCCGACCTACATCAGAGCACGCCCCATCAGCCCCACCCAAGCATTTAATGGTTGCGAATAATATTAAAGTTTTGCTTTAATTTCTTTTAATTAGTCTTTGTTTTATTTCATTTTATAATGAGAATTAAAAAGGTTCAATCGTTCTTTTTCATTGTCAATTTCAAGGGTGTCAATTAAATGACAAATGCTTTCAATTTCATCGTAAAATTTTTCAAAGACTGTTGAATTATAAAGTGATTTAAAAACTGAAAAAGGTTCGAATAGATTTTTGTTTATATGAACGAACAGCAAAATGTGGTTGTTAAAAATGGCAAAATCAATTTTTTTTGTGTTAAAAACCTGTTTTAATTTTTTAAGTCGTTCAATAAAAATGGGTTTCAAAATAAATCGAGGCTCAATTTGGCTCGTGGCATAGATGTTATATTCTGTCATAAATTCTTCATCTTCTAATTCAACTTTTTCAAAATCAGTCAACAGGTGTTTGAGTGTGAAAGATTCATTATAAGCAACTGTTTGAGAAAGAATTTCTTTTTGTAGGGGAATAGCAATTAATATCCCTTTAAAAAGAGTGCGATGGCTTTTGCCTTCTTTATATGCCAACAAAGTTTCAACAACTGAAAATTTGGTTGATTTATAATGTCCTGTAAAATTTTCTTCAATAAAAACGGGGCAATTTTTTTTGCCTGAAAAAAAGTGCTTTGTAAAAAAATTTTTAATACTTAAAGGAGAACTTGATTTTGAATCATAACCGGTTAATTTAAAAGCATTTTTTGGTAGGGATTCTTTTTGAAAGACAACGCTTGGGAACATGCCAGATTCATTTAAAAAATCGCCATCAACGGTTTCTTGGCCTTTGCGAAATTTGCCGATGTAAGATAAAATTTCGTCCAAAAACAGCTCTTTTCTTTCATCTAAAAATAGCTTATTTTGATGAATACCTAGAATAAATGGTCCAAGAAAAGCTGCAAGAATAAGGGGCCAATAATCATTTTTATCCAGTTGGGATATATGTAAATACCCCTTGAGGTAGCCGTAATGAATGGTTATTGATGTTAAAATAAGGGCTAAAACAATTAAAAGATAAAATTTCTTTTTGGTTTTAATGCGCTCTTGTTCATGGGGCGCTAAATTGGGAAAAATCTTTGTTCTGACAAGCGACATGAAAGTTTCTTTTGAAACAATCAAGTTATTTTCTTGCTTTTCTTTGAGTTCAGTTTCATCTTTTAATGACGGAATAACGACCATTTTTTTTAATCTCCTTTATCTGTCCCATTCTTTATTATGCCATGAATTTAAAAAACAGGCAATAATTTAATTTTTTCTTTACAAATGGGTGTTTTTTTGCCTAAACTTTCTTTGTTCATAAAAAAAAGGAGAAATCAAATGTTATTTTTGTTAATTATAGGCGTAATTGCAGCTGTTTTATATCAATTTTATGTCAAAGTGATTAAAGCAAGAAACTTTTTAAATGAAGCTTTAAGTGGCATTGATGTGCAATTAGAAAGGCGCTATGATGTGGTTCCAAACATTTTGACAATTGCTCAAAAATTTATGGACCATGAAAAAAGCATGATAACTGAAATCACAGAGCTTCGTACCAAGGCGATGAATGCTGCTTCTGGGAGTGCTGAAAAGTTTAAAACAGAAAGTGAGCTATCTTCTAAATTGTCAAAGTTGATGATTTCTGTTGAAAATTATCCTCAATTAAAGTCTGATGAAGTTATGGTTGAAGCGATGAAAACCTATCAAGATATTGAAGAAAATATCGCAGCAGCACGCCGTTTTTATAACACAGCTTTGCGCAAATTGCATGATGCTGTGATGATTTTTCCAGGCTCTTTGTTTGCCTCTTGTGCAGGGGATTATCAAAAGTTTGCTTATTTTGAAGCTGAAGAGGGACATAAAAAATCCATCAAAGCAAGTGATTATTTGAAATAATACTTTTTCTTTAAATCATAAAAAAAACGCTCTATTTTGAGGGCGTTTTTTTGTTTTTTTGCTTGTAATAAAAGTTCATCAGTGTTAAACTTAATATAGTATGGGAAAATAAAAAAAGGGGGACACATGGCCAGACAGCCAAGTAAAAAGAAAAAAGTTCTTGTTTATGATCCTAATCGGCCAGGGCTTCATTTGGACCCTAGAACCCACAACTATGTTGACGATAACGGTGTTTCTTATTATATGCACAATGGGCGTCTTTTTTTAAGTCCTCATCAACAAGTTTATTATAATGGTCAGCTTTATGTGGTCTCAGATGGGAAGCTTCGGCTAGTTTCACCAAAGAGGGAACGTGTTTCCACCAATCAAGTGCGACAAGAATCAGCTGTCAGAGATGTTCAAGAAGATATGGATAAGGTCTTTCATCTGCCTGGTTTCCCAGATCGAGCAACCGTTATTCGTTATGAAAATGATGCCCTTACAGCCAGAACAAACTACAATCAAATGCGTTATAGCTATGTGCAAGAAGATGCGATTTCTTTGGATACACACAGTCGAACGGAAGGTATGTATGAAGGGATATGTAAGCACCGTCTTGCTGCTGAAATGAAAGTTTATACAACCGTTGTCAAAGCGCAAGAGTTGTTTAATCATTTTAAGGCAAACACGATTAAAAATATTCAGTTAAAGCGACAAAGAGGGTTAGCCACGAGTCAAGATGAAGAGGTTTTAAAAGTATTGCAAGGTAAAAATGCGCCCACTTCTTTTTATGAATTTTCGGTCAGAATTGGCGCAACGAAACCCTTATCTCGTCCGACAAACTCTATGGGGTCCAGTGATGATACAGGCGATACGGCTGAACAAATTTATCGCTTAGGGATTGAAAGAATGAATGCCTCTTTTGCCATGCATTATTATATGGATCAGATCGGAACAGATGGGCTGCCAAGTGTTGATCTTTCAGCCTATAACAGTACCCGTGCTTATAAAAGGGTTGATGCTGAAATGGCAAAGAAATCCTCTGTGTTAGGTGGAAAAGATGCTCACTATGATTACTTTGAAACGGTCTATCCTGTTGTGCAAGAAAGTGAAGGGGAAGCTGCTGCTTTTAGTCATCTATTTCAGTGTATGCAATCTTCTCCAAGGTGGCAAGAGGTGGCAGCTTTGCAAGAAACGAAGGTTGCTCCAACTGATCAGGCTGCAAGAGCTGCTTGGGGATATTTAACGCCTCCTGTTGAGTTGCCAGCGTACTATGGAGATCCTTTGGATCAAAAAATGCAACGGTTTGGGAATGCCCTGCAAGGTGTTGATCCAAAATCTGGAAATTCAACACTTTGTGAAACGCATGCAGCCTCTATTCGAGCTTATTATTCCAGCAATGTCCAGTTGGAAAAGGCTGTTGCGGCTATGGCTGATTATCAAAATGCGATGGCAGGCCATGTGCCAGCCGGTCAAAGAATCCCTTATCATGAGACGGGGAGTACCATTTCTGGGGTTGAATCTTCTTTAGGGGCTGACCGGTATGCTCAAAATTCATTAGGGGGCTCAGCTCGTGCTGAACAAGCGTTGGGTGCAGAAACAGCCGTTATTCGAAGTGGATCAGATGTTGGTATGGGTGTTGCAGGGTTATTTATGTTGACAGAATTTGTCCCTGGAATGGTTGTTTTTGGTGGTGCAGCTTATGGTATTCATAAGGCTTTGGAAGAAGTTAGAGAGGGCCGAATTCAAAACGGGGTTGACCATTTAAAAGCAATTAATCGTGAGATTCATCAAGACGTGATTGCACATCGCACCAGATTAAATGAACTCAATCGCCATCCAGCGACCAAACAAGCGCTGATATATACCCGTGACCAGTTACAAAAAAAAGCCACTTTAACCCCAGCTGAAGAAAAGATGCTTTCCTATTTGAATGGGGAAATTGAAAATCCCGAAGCGACCACTTTTGGGGATGTTCAATTTGATGACTCTATTTTCAATGTTTCTAATCCTCATTTAAAAGATGAAGTCAACAAAATGAGCGAAAATTACCGTCAATTGGTGCAGTATCAAAATGAGGTTGCTGTTTATTCCTATGCGATGCAAATGTATCAAAATGCGCATACTTCTCGTCAAAGTTCTGAAGAGTTTGAAAATATTTCAAACGCTTATCAAAATGCGCAAGCGCAATCAAGAAATGCCTTGCATGGGGTAAATCCAGATCATTTTAATCATGAAAATATGCCAAGCGATTGGGAAAGAGGGGGCTCTTTAACACCAACAAAAAATGATGCAATAATTGCTACGCAGGTGGATACAGTTATGCGCTCTTATGAAGCTAAGCTCAAAGGCGATCCTTTTAAGCCTATTCCAAAAGGGGCTAGACATTATATAACCCCTGTGCGAGATGAGCTTTATCAAATACCCCAGCAATTAGAACATCGTTATCAAGCGATGCGTGCTTTAACACGCCCTTGGACAAATAAAGACGACCCCTCGTATGAAAAAGTCCCCTCAACAATTGCAACTTCTTTTGCGACCCCGTCAGGGGAAGAGCCAGCTCTTTTTGCAGCTTATTCTTTTGATTTGTTGAGAAATGAAAAGTTGAGGGCCTATGATGCGCGTGTTCAAAAAGGTGAAATTTTAACCGAGGCAGAAGAAAAAGAGATTGAAATTTTAAGAGCTGCTACTTCTTTTGCCAGTTATCAAAAAGCCTGTGGGGAAAAGGGGATTGACGGGGTTTTAACAGCTTCTCATAGAGAAAAACCACAATCAACTGAGGGGAAAGCTGGTTGGGCCGTCAGAGGGTATCAACAAGCTGAAAAAGGCTTACAAACGCTTCATAAAATGGCAGCTGAACACTATGAATTTTTACAATCTGTGCACCATTATGCTCAAAGTGGGAATGTGTTAAAAGGCTGGACGATTTCAAGAGGAGTTTTAACCTTATTCCCTGATAGAACAAAACGCTTGCAAGATGCGAAAAATCATTCACCAGAACTTCAAACCCAATTGCACCAAGAGTTTATTGCTGAACGAGATGTTCTTTCAGATATGTTTCAAGTTCTTCAAACAGCGCCTGATTTTAAGGCAATTTGTGCTCAAAATAATTGGTTAGATGATAAGGGAAATGTTGATTTATCAAAAATTTATTCTGCTCCAGCAAAAGGCAATACACCTGAAGAAAAGGTAATGGTTGAAGCTGATGAGTTAGAAGAGCGCACATGTCGCCTAATCCGTGCGATGGAAAATTATCGGCATGAACAAAGAAAAAAAGAGCAAGAGGCGTTGAAAAATAGACCTCCTCAAGAAGAGGAGCGTCCAGAGGCGACCCCAGCTCAAGAGGAACATCCAGAAGATACTTCTGTGCAAGAAACACCTGCTCGAGAAGAAAGGGGGCACCCTGTTTCTTTTGCTGACGATGGGGTTGAAGTATATGGGCAAGAAGCGAGCGCCTCTTCTTCTAATCCTCAAAATGATGAAGCAAGCTTAACCCCTGAATCAGATGAGCCAGCCTTATCCCCTAGACAAGAAATTGAATCATTGTTGCAATCAAGGGCTGCAACAAATCCTCGTTATCAAGCTCAAATTATTAAGAAATTAAATGAAAACCCTGAGTTTATCTATCAACGTTCAAATCCAAGAAAAGAGGAAAAAGCAATCCTCACGCTTGCTGTTGAGGGCGGGCTCAAGGAGATTGTCTCTTATGTGTTTGATAAGGCTCAATCAGATGGCAAAAAAATCCCAAAACCTATTTTAACCGAAGCCATTAAAACAGCTATTCAAAAAGGGGATAAAGAAATGTTAACCCTTTTGGCAAAAGAAGTGGGACCTAGATGGCGTGAGGTTGAAATGGATGTTTATAATATGCTTGTTCAAAAAAAGGATCCTGAGCTTGTGAAAGCTTTAGCACCTCTTTTGAAGAATGAAAAAGCAGGCAGAACACCTGAATCGGCTCTTAAAAAAATGGGACAAACCCCTGTAGCAAGTGCAACCCCTGCTGATCGGGGGGCTTTGGCGACTTTAGATGAGTCTGCTGCCAATATCACTGCCTCAAAGGAAAAACCAATGCAAGGAGCGCAAAAATCAAGGGGAGATGCATAAAATGTTACTAAGCAAGTTAGAACAAGAATTTTCAAATTTATGTGCGCAAGGGAAGATAAACGAGGCGTTGGCGCTCTTGGAAAAGGAAGATGCTCATAACCTTTATTTTTCAAGGTGCATAAACTATGCCATTAAAGAAGGGCATATCAAAGGCGTCCAACAAGTGGTTCAATCCCGGTTTCAAAATGCCTCTCAAAATGAGTTGAATGAATTTTTAAGAGCGGCTATTAAAGAAGGCTCAATAGAAGGGGTTCGTATGGCACTTGAATTGGGCGCAGATGTGAACCATGTTTCCACATTTGATACGCCTTTGTCATTGGTTTGCTCCAATTATTACTTTGATAAAAAAGCACAAGCTGAAATTGCAAAATTGCTCATCAACGCAGGGGCAGATGTGAATAGCCAAATCTCATATGATCAACAAACGCCCTTAATGCATGCTGTGTCAGATGTAACGCCTAATCCTCAATTAGTAAGAGCGTTGTTAGAGGGTGGCGCTGATATCAGTTTAACCAATAAAGACGGGGAAACAGCCCTTGATCTTGTCAATAAAGATAGATATGGCAGGAAAGGTGAGCTTGCTCAACTGATTTTAGAATCTCAAGAGGGGGCTGATGCTCTTGATACGGCGTATCAATCTGAAACGTTGGTTGCTGCCATTTCTTCTCAAAATATGGATTTAGCGCGTCAAATCATTGAACGAGGGGGAGATGTTAATCGCCCTGATGCCTCAGGGATTACGCCGTTAATGGCTGCTGTCTTGCAAAAAGATGAAAAAATGGTCGCTTTATTGCTTGAAAATGGGGCTGATGTGAATGCAAAGGATCATGAGGGCAACTCAGTCTTGCTCCATGCGTTTTCAAAATTGGGGAATAATAAAGTCATTGACCAGTTTTTGTATGGCGCAGGGTGTGAGATAGACTTTAATGACCCCATACTACCAAGGTTAATAGAGAGTGCTCAACTCAGTGCGTACACGCCTTATATTCATCAACTGGTTCAAAGAGCTGGTGAAGAAGCGTCCAACCCCAACTGGATGTTTATTAAAGACAATAAAACAGGGTTAAATGCCTTAACAGCAGCCCTTAAAGCAAGAGATTATCGTTTGGTGCGTCAAATTTTAAGGGAATGTCCCTCTGATTGGAAAGAAAATAAAGAGGAGATTGTCCAATTATTAAAAGCAGCTGCTGAAAATGAAGAGGGGCTGAATGTTATTTTAGGGGCCGGGGTGGATATCAATACGCAAGATTCAAATGGGAATACAGCGCTTCTTTTGGCAAGTAAAGAAGATAAGGGGGAAGCTGTTCGAAATTTAATGCGATATGGCGCTGATGATACGATTAAAAATACCCAAGGGGAAAGCGTTTCTCAAATTGTGTCAAGTTTAAATCATTCCTCTGCCAGAAATGCTTATGAAGGCTTTTCATCACAATCTCATTTTGATTTTGCTTTGTATGAGAAAGACCCACAAGCTATTAACAAAAAAGACAGATTTGGGAAAACCCCTTTGATGCGTGCTGTTGAGATGAATCGCATTGATATTGTTCAAAAGTTATTGAAATATAATCCAGATTTATCTTTAACAAATCATAAAGGGCAAACAGTTTTAGAAGTGTGTGTTGCCAAATCCAACCCTGTTATGATGAAAATGCTTTTAGATTATGCGCATCAGCAAAAAAGGATTGAAGGAACACAAGGCATAAATGGGGAAGAAAGTAAAGATTTGGCTGCGCTTTTAGAAGCGATTAAAACAAGGGATGAAGCCACGTTTAATGCCCTTGTTCAAAAAATGAACCGACTGGATATTCAAAATGAACAAGGGGAAAACCCTTTGCAAGCAGCTTGTACGGTTGTTCAAGGATTTGCAACCAATCCCTCTCTTAAATTTGGTGCCCAAGAAAAGGCTGTTCTTGAAAGAATGGTTCAAACGCTTTCATCAAAAACAGGCAATACATCTGGGGGGAATAAAGACCCTTTGGTTATTTTGGCAAAAGCGCTCAGGGATGCTAAGTCGCCGGAGGATAAAAAATACGTTGAAAAGCTCATGATGGGATTGGTAGAGCGCCAAGTATTAAATAGAAATAGCAAAGATGATGAGGGTGTTTCCATATTTGAATATGCCCTTAATGCTAACTCTTATGATTTGGTTCAAAAAATGATTGATAAGGGTTTAAGTTTAAATGATGAAACAAAAGATGGTGTTTCTTATCGCACTTTGTTGGAACAAAAAGAGGGGCGATATAAAGACTTAGCTCAAAGACCTAGTTATGGCGCTAATAATGAGTGGCGCACCCCTTTAAGAACAGCCAATAGCAAACCGTATGATGAATCAATGCGTATGTCTGTGGGAACGGGGAACTTGGACATGATTGCCTCTTTAATTAATGAAGGCGTTTATCCCACAAAAGATATGATATGGGATGTTAAAAAAATGGGTGAGTTGGCCCAAAAAGGGTGTGAAGAAGCGTGGCGTTATGTCAATCCAAAGGGTCTTGATAAAATAATTGAAGGGATGCAAGGTAAGACAGCTCTTCACTTTTTAACCGAAGGAGGTTATTATCAAGAAACGGCTAAGCTATTAAAACATATCTCCCCTGATGAAGCAAAAGCCTTTTTAAACACGCCAAGTGAAAATGGCGTTACCCCTTTGATGTCAGCTCTTGCACGAGGGGATAAAAAAATGGTTGATTTGATGCTTCATTACGGAGCCGATCCCTCTATGGTCGATAATAAAGGCAAGTCTGTGGCAGAATATGCCTCTAACCCATTGATTGGAATTCATTTTAACGAACAGCTTGCAAAATTAAGTCAAGGAGAGCCTATAGGCTTAAATGAACCAGAATTAACTTATAACGAAGGCGCAACAGATACAGATAAGTTTTTATCCTATTTGCATGAAGCTGTAAAACAAGCAAAGCAAGGCAATTGGGATGAAAGTGAGGCGTTGGCTCAAAAAGCAATGGTGCTCTATCAAAATAAGGAGAATATTAATATCACAGCTGTTCATTCTAAAACAGGCAAGACAGCGCTGATGATGGCTGTTGAAATGCAAAATCTTGAGTTGGCTAAAGAGCTGCTTCAAGACCCTCGCATCACAAGCGAAGCCTTGATGCAACGGTGTAATGGGAAGACGGCTCTTGATATGGCTGAATCACTAGATGATGTTCAAATGGTTGATTTTTTAAGTACTGTTTATCATCAAAAAGATTGTCATATCGGAGACGAAACGGTGCCAGCTGATGCCTTACAGTTAGCACATGAAAATAAAACAAGTGCCTTATTAGCTTTAGCGCAAAAAAATAGGCTTAATATTAGGAACACAAAGGACCGGGATGACAGAACAGTTTTGCACCATTTAGCGTTGCATAATCGATTTGATGAAATCAATAGCCTTATTCGAGATCCAAAGCAAAATATTACAACGTTTGATTTTGTTGCATCCGATATTTATGGGAATTCTGTATTGGATATTTTAAGGATAAATGGACATGAAGAACGAGTTAATCGTTTTGTTGAAACAAGGTTTCATGAAGAGTTCCAAAAGCGAACGGCTGATTTAAACATTGTTAAAGAACTCTTAGAACATGGGGGTGGAAAATACATTAACACACCAGATGAATATGGGACAACGCCGTTGGCTTATGCGATTAAATCTGGGAATAGTGAGCTGGTTTCACTTATTTTAAAAAATGCACCACAAGGGGCGATTGTGTTGGAGGATGGACAACAAATTTCTCCTGAAGAATTGGCCAAAAAGATGCTGGCACAGGCGCAAGAGTCTGGAGATAAAACAGCTATTTTACAAGCTCAAAAAATTTTAGCCTCTGTTTCATCTTCAAAGCCTCAAGATCAAATGGCATCAGCCAGAGGGCAAAATGCGTCAACCAATGATCAAGGGGCGTTGGCTGTTTTAGGGCCTCATTCAAGCGCTCGTTTAACAGACGGAGCCATAGATTCTCCCACAAATAGCTCTTCTCATACACGCTAAAATCTAACATAAAAACTTCTCTTAAAGAAAGAGAGGTTTTTATCCGTTTTTTTTCTTTTTTTCCTTTACACATATTTCTTTTGATGTTAGACTAATAGTATATGACTTTCAACATACGGGGGATTGATGACGAAGAAAAAATCTGGTACTCATTCAAAACAAATAACTATTTATGGAAAAGTTTATACATATAACTCCAAAAAAAGAGGTTATTATTGTGGTGATGAAAAGTTAGAGTGTGTTGATCAACTTACGTTTGGTGGAAAGGTTTATGTATATAACCCCCAAAAAGGAGGTTATTATTGTGGTAATAAGAAATTAAAGTGCTATGATGAAGGGGGACTTGTTTACCTTGGAGAGCCAGATGTTGAAAGGGCGCAAGCCGATCAATATATTCGCTTAAATAATGGTGCCCTTCATTTAGTGGGGCATGTTTCAAGTACGGTTAACGAAACGGCTGTGACAAACGCTACAAATCGTGGCCGTGGACAACTTGAACAATCTATCGTGTTGCCAGGGTTCCCATTAAGCTATGAGGCAAAAGGATATTTCCAAGAAGCTGTTTCAGCTGGGTATTATTATAAAAGTTGTATGCACCGATTTGCGCTTGAAAGTGGCATGGTTTGGACTACGGATGCTGATGTTGAGAAGCAATATAAATATGTTTTTGAAAGGTTAAAAGCAGAGCAAGCTGTTTATGAAACAGTTGTTCCTTCCAAAGAATTGTTTGCTCATTTTAAAAAAAGGACAATTGCTTCATTAAAGACGCGTATGGATCGTGGGGAGAGATTAACAGCGGCTGAAAACAAAGCTTATGAGTTGTTAACGAAAGGAAATGTTGAATCTTTTTATGATTTTGCTGTTCAAACAGGTGTTATCCCGGAAATTCCATCCATTCATGTTTATGATTTTGGAGATGATGATCGAAAAGAGGATTCACAAGTAATTCAATCCCTTATGAAAGCTAGATTTGAAACAGATATGGCCCTTCATTATTATTTAAATGCTATGGATACCTCAGAGGACTTGCCTGATTTGAATATGTCAGGATATGACTCTGCGCAAGCGTATCATGATCTGGTTATTGATGCTTCAAGACACCAAGCTATAAAAATACTTGGAATTAGCGCATATGGTGGATCTTCTGAGCAGTTTAGAGAATTTAAAAGATTGAAGATTCTTGAGTATGAGCAAAAGGGTGTGAATACATTGTCAGAAGAAGACAAAAAAATATATGAGGCGTTAAAAAGTGGAAACGTTAACTCTTTTATGGATTATTATGCTAAATGTGCTGAGATTAGTGGTAAATCGGCTCATGAATTTTATGTTGAGGTATACCAACGACCAGAACTTATAAATCAGGGGAAAGCAAGTGCTTTTGAGCATTTATTTTCTGTTATTTCTCGTTCACGCAGGTGGGCTGATGTGGCACATTTTCAATCTGATATAACCCAAGGAACAAGTACGGATAGTGATGCCGTTGCTTCTTGGGCGCTTGGTGTTCCTCCAGTAACTTTACCAGCATTTTATGGGGATGAATTGGATCAGTGGGGTGAGGCTCTAAAAAAACGTGTCTTTTATGAAGAAAAAAGAAAACCAGAAGATTATTTGTTCGAATGGGCAGGTGAATTGTGGATTGGTATGACGGATGAAAGAAATTATTCTGGTCTAGCGAGTACACATGTAGGAACAATTAGATCCTATTATCAACAATGTGAAGCAATGAAAGCTGCTACGCAGGCATTGTCAAAGTATCGTTCTGCAATGGCGCAAGATAAGGAAAATGCGAATGCTATGTATAGGTATATTGGGGGTGTTCAAGAAAGGGGCATTATTCCTTATTTCCATGATGCAGTACCAACGACTGCCGTGAATGTGCTTTCTCAAGAAATGGACAGGTCAATAGAAAATGCTGCTGATGCCACTGCTCGAGGGTTGCATGATTCAGCATATGAAACAGGTATTGCATCTGGAGCCATTGATGTTGCAACGTTACCAATTGCAATTACAATCGGAGGAGGCGTTACAAGTTTTCTTGCAACAACTGGTGTTGGAATTGGTATTTCTATTGCTGTTTTATGTGCCTGTGAGAAGGTGGAGGAAAACCGAATTGAAGATGCAAAACAATATATTAAGAGTGCAATTTCTGATATAGAAGCGAATATAAAGTTAGCAAAAAAGTATAGAGATACTATTTCTAATGATCCTCGAATGCAAAATATACGAGATGAGGTTAAAAAATTATTAGAGGTAAAAAAACAACAAGGTATTGCCACGCCCGAGGAAGAACAGCTTTATCAGTATTTAAATGAAGGGAAACTTGAAGTAGATCTTTCTTTAAAGCCTTCTTTCCAAATAAATGAGAAGTTGAAAAAACCAACAGAAGCTATGCTTAAAAAAAGCGAGGAGCTATTAACATTAGAATTAGAAGCTCAAATGCTTTCTTTGTGTGTAAGTATGTATGAAGCTCAGCAAAGTCAAACAGGAAATGAAGATATTTATACAACAGCAAGAGATAGGGCTATTGAAAACCAACCTGTTGGTCCCCGTTTGAATAATGAAGGAGAAATTTTCAGTGAAAATGTGAGAGAGGCGAATTTAAGTTTGCCAAACGTTTGTCTTAATATTGAGCCTATGGGGTATGATTCAGACCGTAGGAAAACTGCTGATCCTTCATATAAAAGTGCAGTCATTCGATCTTTAACCCGTTATTGGGATGGGGATACGACCATTAACCGTGTGCCAGAAGAACATCTTCCATTTTTTTTAGAGCATTATGGGAATGCCTCACGTGGGCTTGTTGTACCTTATGGAAATGAAGATGGTAAATGCCATGCTCTTTTTTCAGGCTATTCTTTTTTAGCTGTGAAAACATCGACCCAGGGGCCTTTGGCGAAAAGAATTCTTGAAGGTAACGCGTCAGAAGATGATAAAAAGATTTTCAGAATATTATTTGCTCGTGTTCCCAAAGCTCGTCTTGAAGAAAAAGATAATGAAGAAGATAAAAAGAAATATGACGCATTAATAGAAGAAGCAAGAAAGGTTTTGAATAAACCTGATTTAAAGGATGATGAAGTTTATGCTGAATTGTTGCTTTTAAATTTAGAAAAACAAAGACAAGAGGAAGTAGATAAACATCTTAATGAGCTAATAGCTGATCTTGCGAAGCTAACAGATGACAAAACAACAACTTTTACAGAGTTTTATCACGAGTATTCAGGAAAAAATCCAATCAGCGGGAATATCACAAGTGATGAGTATGATTTTTTGCAAGCAGTTTCTCATTATGCAAATGGTGAGGATACGTTAAAACATACCGGTGTTTCAGCTCAATTATATCGTTTGTTTCCATCAAGGGATGAACGGCTTCAAAAAGCCAAAGCTCATGGAAGGGAAGGTGAAATTAATGCCCAGTTTGCTGCAGAGAAAGAGCTTTTAGAAGATATTATTTCAATCTTAGAAAAAGCACCTGATGCAAAAGCTGTTTGTGAAAAAATGGGTTGGACGTATGAGAATGGAAAAATTAAATTAGAATCCATCAAATTTGCCGAACAGCAGCAAGGAATTAGGGATGTAGACTTATTAGAATACCGTTGTTGTGCAATTTTAAGAGCTTTTGAAGGGTATCGTGCTGAGAAAAAATATCAAAGGGAACAAGAGGCTCGGGGAATGGCTCTAAATGATGATGGTGTTATCTTAAATGATTCACAAGGAAGCGAGCCAAGTCAAATTGATGAACAGGCTTCTCAAGATGAGGTGGCTACGAATGAAGAACCTCAAAATTCATTATCTTTAATAAGCATGATTCAAAATGGTGCAACGCCTGAGGAGATAGAAACAGCAATTAAAGGGAATAGCGACTTACTTGATGAAAAGGATGCAAAGGGATATACACCATTATTTTATGCAATTGAATCGAAAAGAAAGGATAGAGATTTAATTGTATACTCATTAGTTGATGCTGGAATTGATATCAAAACCCCTTCAAATGATGGGACAACACCAATACAATTGGCTGTGCAAAATAAGAATGAATATGCTATAGAAATTCTTTGTATCACAAAAGAACTATCATTACAAGATCTTGTTGGTTTGGGGTCTTTATCACATGAATTTGCAGAAAAAACGTTAGACTATTGGGAAAAGTACACATTACCAGAGACTAAATGGCCCAAGTCAAAAGAAATTAAAAATCTTTTTAAAGCAGCGATTGAAAAAGATGACAAGGCAATGGTTGCATTTTTGCTTGAAAAAGAGGCAAAAAATTTAAAAAGGTATTATAAAGCTGAAATTAAAAAGTATTTAATAAACAGTGGTTCTGTAGAGATGCTTGATTTTATTCAACAACAGACAAAGTCCACACCTCTTTTTAAAGGTCAAGAACTGAACGATATTCGTGAAGAAATTACACAACGACAACAAAAACCTCAAACAAAAACAGAAAAGTTTTTCTACTACCTAAATGAAGCTGTTAAAGCAAAAAAAACGGGAAATGAAGCTGCTCTTAATTCAGCTTTTGAAGGAATTGCTTCAAGTTATCAAGGTGATGATGGGGCAAATATTCTCTCGATGGATCCAACAACCGGATTATCAGCCATTCATTTAGCCATTCAGATTGGGGATGTTGAGTTATTATCGCTTTTATTGAATGACCCTAAAGTAACGGCTGACTTCTTACAAAGTAAAGATAATCCTTTAGAAAAAACAGCCTTAGACTATGCTTATAATTTCAACAATGAGGAGGTCATTACCTTACTTGAACAGGCATTATTTGAAAAAGGAGCCGTTCTTAAAGACTATAAAGAGTCACAAATTGTTTTATTTTTAGCACGTGAAGGCAATATAAATGATTTGAAGGCTCGCTTTAAAAAGGGGAATATTGATGTTAACAAACTAAAAGATCCTTCAGGTCAAACAGTTTTACATTGGTTGGCAAAAAATTCTCGGGTGGATTTTTTAGAAGAGATTTTAGATAATTCTTATTCTCGTGTGACAATAAAGGATTTTCTTACACAGGATAAGAAGGGTAAAACGCCATTGGATTTGATTCCAGAAGAGAAGAAAAAAGACTTTGTTCTTAAATATTTGAAGAAAGAGTTGGACAAGAAAAATAAGAACCCATCAGTTATAACGGAGTTGTTGGAACAATTAGATGAAGAAACGCTTAAAGAATTAGAAAAGGATCAAAAGTATAAATCGATTCGTAGGTTCATTCAAGACCAATTAGCAGGCATAAGTCAAGAACGAGCAAAAGTGAGTGCTTTAAATCCACAAGAAACAAATGCCATTGCTGTGTTAAATGACAATGCTGAAAGAAACATTACAACAGCGCGTGGTGCAGATGGTGTTGATATCTCATACACATCATCAAGAGGGCGAGCATAAGATTTTTTGAATAAAGAAGGAAAATTTAATATGGCAAAAAATAAAAAGGGAAAGAACAAGTCACAAAAAAAGACACAAAAAAAAGTTGTTACGCTTTTTGAAAGATTGTGTCAAGCTTTTGAAGCTGGAAATTTAAAAGAAGCAAAATCTATTTATTCTTCTAAGAATTTTAGCCAGTTTAGCCAGGAGGAATTAAAAGAAGCTGTTCAAAGAGCCATTAAAAAAGGAAACTATGCTTTTTTGGAGAATTTCCAAGGGTTTTTAGTTGAAAATGATCGTTCAGAGCTTGCCCATGTTGTGAAAGAAACGATTTTAACAAGCAGGCAAGATGACACAGATTGTTCTTTTGGAGCGGCTTTTAGAGCTGGAAATTTAGAGAAAGCTAAAAAATGTTATCGTAAGTACAATGTCTCTTATCGTTTATTTGATAGCTATCTTTCTGACCTTTTAGTTATAGGGAAATCTACTAAGAAAGGATACAAATTTTTAGAAGATTTTTGCCTTTATTTAAGAGATTATGGAAAAGAAGAAGACGCCACTGTTTTAGTATCATTAATGGCGCATAAAGATGAAAAATACCTAGAATGGGCTAAAGAACAAGGGATAAAAGTTGATTGGTACATTTTTAAACGCTATGATTATAATTTGGGCACTTTGTCAAATATAGGTCGTGAGGATGCTCGTTTATATTTAAAAGAAGAGGATTATCTCCCTTTATTTAGAGAAGGCAATTTAGAAGATGTTAAAAGTGCCCTTAAATATATTTCTCCTTATGAAATGGGGAGCTCTATTTCAGCTGCGATAACGAATGGGCAATATGAATTTTTAGAAGAGTTATGCCTTTATTTAAAGGATCAGGCTGAGGAATATCGCACTTTAGGAAAGAGTGAAAAAGCAAGAGACTGTCAAGAAATGGTTTTGCGCATTGCAACTGAACTTGTTAAAGTTGATAGGGAAAAATATGGTCCTTGGACACGTGAAAATGGTTTAGGTGTTAGATATGGTCAGGTGTATCGTTCAGTTTCTAACCAAGAGGCAATAACTCTTGAGGAATTACAAAAATATTATCTTGATAACAAAGAGAATATAACTTTTGAAGATTTTAAATCTAAAATGAATCGGGTAAATTATTGGGGTTTTACTTCTGAGGCGCCACGGTGTTGGGCTGGTATCTTACAAGATATTTCGGGGAATACTGAAAAAATTAACAATTTTTTCAAGCCTCTTTGTGATTATCTGATTAGAACAAATCAAACAGAATTACTTGAAACGATTTTTGATACAGCTGTTAAGAATGGCTATATAGATTGTGCAAGTATCGCTTTTGACACAGGGAAGGGAACGCCACTTATCACGTTGATTGAAAAAGGGTATTCAGCTGATTTGATTGAAAGAATTTGTGCTCTTGATGAGGCAGGTGAAAAAAACATTAAGTTTGATTGTACTGATGACAAGAAACGTTCTCCTGCTATGCATGTTATTATGAAATTGCGTGAAGAATTAAGAAACTTCCAAAGGAATATAGCCTTTGACTATACAAAAAAGGAGAAAAAGTTATTCGGAAGTGAAACATTGAAAAAGTTATATTTTTTAATAAATCATGAATCTAATTTAAATTCTTTAGATGTATCTGGGTATTGCATATTAGATTATTTGTTAAAAGAAAATATCTTTCTTACAAATTCGGTATATGATGATAAACAATTTGAACAGTGGTGTGTTTCACAAGATGAGTGGGTTGAATGTATTGAAGCTGTTTTAGAAGACCCTAATTTAGAGATAGATCTAGACTCCAAAACGCCTTATTTAATTAGGGCGATTGAGTTAAGAAGTCAAAATCCAAAGTATGCCTCGGTTGTGTTGAAATTGATTGAAAAAGAGCCGTATTTGATTTTTCAAAAAGATGCGAATGGGAAGGATGCGTTTCAGCTAGCAGTAGAGTTAGGAGATGTTGAATTACTTTCTTCTTTGTTGAAAAAAATAAAGGAAGACGGTTTGAAATTCCGTTATACGAAAAATGAAAGAGTGGCACTGCTTTTGTCAGCTGCATCGCATAAAGATGAAAAAGGGTTAAAATGTGTTCAAGCGCTGGTATCATCTGGTTTTGACATTAATGAAATGACTGAATATGGGCAAACACCATTGCATCGTGCTATTTTGAATAAAAATATTGTAGCTCTTGAGCAATTGCTACGGTATGGCGCAGATGATTCAATCAAAACAAAGAACGGAAGAACAGTCGATGCGTTAATGGCTTCCTTTCCAGAAGGGAAGAAAAAATTAGATGAAATTCGAGCCAAGCGAAACAGAATTATGATTGTGGATAAAGATGACTTGAAAGATTTTGTTTCATATGCCACTGAAGCCCAATTTCTTAAATTTAAAGAAGACTACTGCAGTGATGAGTCAAAAAAGTTTAAACCAGAAGAATTGCTTCAAGTCGCTATGGATACAGGGCGAGTTGATTTGATTCGTCTTCTTCCTGAAGCAGATACAAGTTCTGTTACGTCATCTGGGAGAACATTGTTTGAAGAAGCAGCTGGAAATCAAAATACATTTGATGGTGTTCGTGTGATTACAGGTGAAAACACACAAACGCAAGGGACACAAGGTGTTGTTCGTCAAAATTATGAATATTTTGAACAATTAAAAAAAGCAATTGAAACGTTTGATTTAGAAGCGTTTAATGCCTTGATTTATAAAATGCCACCAGAAGTACTGTTGATGTATAATTCACAAGGGGTTAACTTAATTGCTTTTGCTGAGGAACAATCTCAAATGCTGGCAACTCTTTGGGCTAAACAAAGTGTGAACACTGGTATCCGCTGGAGACAGGATGATTTGACCGACAAAGAAAAAGAAATTATTGCTTCTGGCAGGCTTAATGAATATCTCGTTAATATGGGTAAAATGCAATTACAATTGAGGCGGAGACTTGGTTATTACATACCTTCGAATGGGAAAATTCCTCCAGTTCGGTTTATAGACTGTCTTCCTGTCGAATATCACCCTCAAATTATTCGGATACAAAAAGCTTTAGAAGAAAAAGATGTTGATGCGCTTTGTAAAGTAATTATGGAAAGAAAATACCTTCCAGATTATTCCCAGCGTTTACAAGTAATGGAATTACTTATTCAAAATAAAAAGGCAAAAGAGCTCAAAACGCTCTTGGAATTTGCGCGTGAAGAGGGAGAATTAGAATATTTTATCGAGCCTTTTGAGTCAAAGTATCCTAGGAAATCTGAAGGAAGACGTTCACTTATACATGGTAAAGGGTATAGTGCAGATGTTTCCGAGGTTTTAGATGAGTATACTCAGATTGTGAATGACGGTAAGAAGGGTTATAAATTCATTTCCTATGAAAGTGAAGCTACCTTTGTTGCAGGAGGTCAATTTCCAAATTATTCACAAATCGATGAGATGTATTTTTATACAATTGCAAAAAGGATTTTACCTCCTGAAGGAGGAGATGGATATGCCTCAAATTATAGAAAAAATGTAGCAAATGCTTTTTTGAAGTCTAACTTTATAAAAAAACATCCAGAAGCATTGGAACTTTATTTGAAATTAGCAAAAGATAGAGGGTGTTTTGATGAAGTTATGGCGCTTATTAATCCTGGTCCTAAGGAAAGTCAAAAAAATTTCCCAGAAGCATATGCTGCAATACAAAATGCACGAAATTATGTTCCTGTTGAAGAGCAAATTAAAAAAGCAGCTAACGAACAGAATGTGGATGAGCTTGTTCGTTTGATTTTAGAAGAACCAGAACGCCCTTCTAAAGCAGATAGAGCTAAAATAGAAGCAACGTTACAAGAAGAAGATATGAGAAGTCCGTGGGCATCCTATCATAAATTAGAGTTTGAGCATGTGATAAAGACTGAACCGATATTCCCCAAAAAAGAAGATCGATTCAAAGTGATGCAGTTGTTGATTGAAAATGGCAAAACAGAAGCGCTTGAGGCACTTTTACAAAGGGCGAAGGAGGAAGGTATTTTGGGTGAATTTTTATATGCCCAGCCAGACGCTTCAAGAACAGAGGTTCCAAGTGCATTAACTCCCATTGAATTGGCTTTAAAATCTAATAATGAGGAGATAAGAAAACTCTTTTCTTCAATAGTTTTAGGAACAAAATATGACTTTTTAATGGACCAAAAACCCTATGAAGATATGGTAAGGAATGCTATTGAAAATAAGAACGCTGACGTCATTGTTGCTCTTATGCGAAAAGATAAGTATCTACCAGCTGAACACTTAAGGTATGATGCGATGGCTTTGCTTATTGAAAAGAAAGATAAAAAAGCGATTGAAGATTTTTTAGCCCTTATTATGCCTGAAGAAAAGCGAAAAGAGTTTTTAAACACCCCGAATGAAAAAGGAGTAACATTGTTAATGTTAGCAGCTAAAGCAGGTAATACAAAGGTTTATGATTTGCTTTTAGAAAATGGGGCAGATGCCTCTTTACAAGATAAAGAGGGAAAAACTGTTTTAGATTATGCTAAGATTCAAGCAATGAAAAACCATTTAAATAAAGATTGTCCATCTCAAACAAGGAGCGTTGCACAACGGCTCGAAAGTTCAGCGCAAGACATCACATCAATGACCGATTCGGCCAGCTTGGCTTTTAAAGATTCGGCAACGAAAAGGAGCCATAGCATGGGATAAAATAAAATTTTCAATAAAGTGCTTTACAAAAATAAAATAGTGTGTCACAATAAAATTATGTTGTTATAAAAAATTATAAAAAAGGAGGCTAAAATGACAAAAAAACCATTATCACCCACAAAAGCATTTGATAAATATTTAAGACTTTTGGAAGAAAGAGAAAGGCAAGCTGAGGCTGTTGCTGTAACCACAGGTCAAGTTGTTGTTCAACCAGAAAAAGATTATGATAAAGTCGCATCGGGGGGGATAGATATCGTTGCGGCTTATGGGATTTATCGTGTGACTAAAAAAGCAGGCTCTTCAATTAGTGATGAAGATTTTAATAGATATAAAACAGAATTAGATGATGCAACTCAAACACGATATACTGCAGAAGAGGCTAAGATACAAGCTGAGGCTGAGGCTTCACAAGCTAAGTCTGAGTTAGCGACGGCAGAAAAGACCTTAGTTGATGCTCAAAACAAAGCTAACCTTGAAACGAGACTTTCAGAAATTGATAAAGAAATTGAAGATATAAAAAAATCAGGGGGAGCATCTGCAGATGAAATTGAAACGCAACAGCAAAAAGTAGATGAAGCACGTAAGGCTCTAAAGTTTAGGAAGGAAAGAACTCTTGAACAGGTTGAGGGTGAGATAGAAAAGATTCGGGAGCCTTTTCCAGATGAAAAAAAATTTTTGCAAGAAGAGATAAATTCTGGTAAACAGAGTATAGTTCTGGATTCCGCGCCTCTTAAGGATGAGAGTGGCAAACTGATTACAGATGAAACGGCTGCTCGAAAGGAATTAGAGAAGAAGAAAGGAATGTTTAAAGAGGGGGAGGGGATACGACATGATGTTGTTCCGATAAGGAACAAAAAGGGAAAAGTGGTTGGCTATAAAACTGAACACACAATGGAGCTGAAGGTGGCCCAGCAGCGTTTAAGCGAAATAGAGAAACTAGAAAAACTTAAAACTTACCATGAGGAACTTAAAAAACTTGATGAATTAAAAAAGAAGGGTGCTGGAAAACTTAGCCCAGAAGATCAAGCAAAACTCAAAGAATTAGAAGCTGAGAGAACTGGCGTACAAGAAAAGTTGAAGAATTTAGAAAAGACGCCTACAGTTGCTGAAGCAGAAAAAGCGGTTAATGAGGCAAAAGCTAAAAGTGCTTCAGCTGCCGAAAAGGCCAATGATGCAACCAAAGCTTATGATAAAGCATTAAAGGCAGAAAAGGATGTTGTTAGTAGACAACCAAAAGGAGTTGAAATTGAAAGACAACCTTCTAGAAGGACATCAACATCTACCTTAGAACCAGAACCAATGTCAAAAGCTATTCGAAAAGCCGGTTTTGGTCGTGGCCTTATCAAGTGGGGGGGAAGAGCCTTAGCAGGTGCTGCAGCAGCTTATGGTTTATATAATATTATTCAAGGATTAAATCCACAAGAGTTGGCAGTTGAAGCTCCTATTGTTTATGGACCAGATGGACAGCCTGATCCAAGTGCACAAGCAGCCGGTACCGTTTCTCAAGAGGATATGAAGTATTTTACGGATAAAGAATATCTTAAAAAATATTCAGCAGCTTTGCTTTATTACGGAATTTATCCAATGGGGCCAGATGCTAAATATTTACCTGATTTTGTAAGGCAAGAGGCAGCAAAAATTCTTACGCGTATGAAGGATGGAAAACCATATGTGGATGTTGCAGAACTTGAATTGAGACGTTCCTTGGTGGCTGCTTATGATCAAAATTCAGAAGAGATGAATAAAGGACTGCAGCTGATTGAAAAAAACAAACCAGCTTTTGAAGTTTTGGATTATTACTGTGAGCATGGTGGAAAAGATAAAAATGGCGTTATGCGACCTGCAGAATATTGGCGAGGACGTGCTCAGCCTGAAGCAGAAAAAGGTTTAACAGGAAAAGGAATGCAAGACTTATTGGCTGAGTGCTTGCCTTATTATGATGAGGTGAAAAAGAAGAAGGAAAATGCTTCAGACACACCTGGTGTGGAAGAAGACAAAACCTCAACACCTTCTACAGATGGAGCTGGGAAAAACCCGGCTCAAAGAAAGGGTAGAAGAGATTTATCAGCTCCAAAGCCAAAAGTGGGTGCGATAAAACCATCCAACACCACTTCAGCGTTGGCTAGTGTTTCAACCAACATCACGGCTGGGACAAAAGAGCAAGATGCCTCAAGAGAGTACGGCTCAGGGAGAGGGAGTGTTTAACTTCCTTTTGTGAGTAAAAAAAGCAACCATTCAAATTTTTGAGTGGTTGTTTTTTTATCTTTGGGGTTGAAAAAAAATCCTCTTTTTGCTACCTTGTTATAAGCCAAAACGTTAGGAGATTTTATGCCTTATTTATCCCTTTTAAAAAAAGTTTATCATATATCTGAAATTGTCTCTAAAACCTATCAAAAAGGGAATAAAGACTGGCTTTTTATGAAGTATTACCACAGTTTAGATGTGATGAATTTAGGGCAGATTTTAATTGAAAGTGAACCTTGTTTGTCCTCTTGTTCCAAGGAGGAAAAACAAACCATGCTTGATGCCTTGTTGTTGCATGATATTGGGCGTGCGTTTGAAAAAGATGAGCAAGGTACTACAATTCCTCATTTTTTGCATGGGGCAGAGGGGATGCATTACTTAAAATCGCATTTAAATGTTCAAAATGTGGCTTTGCTGGCCTCTATTATGGTGCATGATCGGATGGATTTTGACTTTTTAACCAGCGAGGAAGAGACGCTTTTAGCCCACCCATTGATGAAGAATTTATCAAATGATGCAAGACAAAGTGTGCTTGACTTGAATAAAGCTTTTCATCAGTTGGAGGAGGGGCAAAAGGCCTTTGTTTTCTTGGTATCTCACTTGGTTAAAGATGCTGATACATTGGCGAATATTCAAGTGTTTAAAAAGCTGCTCAATTATTCCAAGGCGCCCACAAAAGCCATTGTTTCACCGGCTGTGTTTCAATCGATTAACCAGCGTTCCTATGTTGATTATCAAGATATTCAAACGCTTGCCGATCATGGGCTTGTTTATTTTGGCTGGATGTATCATTTTTATTTCAATGCAACGAGAACTGTGGCGAAAAAGTTCGGCTTTGCTGAAGAAATTAAGACCTATGTCCTTTCAACTTTGCGTGAGGCAACAAACGAAAATTCAAACGATATTTTAGCTGTTGAAACAAAATATAATAAAGCAATTTCACTTTTAAATACAATAAATTAAATCAATTATCTAGAGTTGTTGTTTAACTGTAATTGAAAGCGCAACAAGTCATTTTGTTGCAGTCTTTTGAGCTCTTCTTCTCTTTCTTTTTCAATTTCAAAGAGCTCTCGGCGCAAGTCTTTAAGCAAGTTCTCCCCTTTGGGCATATCATCAAAAGTTTTTAAGAAACTTTCAGCCTTTTGGGGGGTAGAAAGAATACCCATCAACAGCCCTTGCTCCGATTTGTCCAGCATAGAGAATAAGTTTTGGAGCAAATTTTTGTTTCCATCATTCAAAAGAACGGGAAAATCTTCTTCCAGCTTGTTAATGAGTTGAGAGAATTTATTGCTCTCGTTTTCCTCAGTTTCATTGAGCTCAGCATGGATCATTTTAATTTGACCAACCAAAGTGGATACAATCAGTTTGTCTTTAAAAGGGGTATTATTCAAAACCCCAATTTCGTTCCCTTCTTGATGAATTAATTGAACAAATTGAGCTTGAATTTGAGGATTCAAGCGATGAAATCCCCATTTTGTCATTTGTTTGTTAATGGCTGTATTTTGATACGAGCTGATAAATTGAAAGCCACTTTCTTTTGTGCCAAGGCTTTTCCCAAGGCAGGCGTCAGTCCTGATAATATGATGTTTCTTTGTGGCTAAAAACGAGCGATATAAATCGCAATAGAAAGGCAACTTTCCTTTTTCAGAAAGTCTTTTTAAATAAGGGCAATTTTTTTTGCAATAATCATCTTGTTTCATAAAATCAACTGTAGCATGAAAATAAAAAACCGTCAAAAGAAATCTCTTCCAACGGTTTTTATTTGTTTTAAAATCTTAGAATTAATCTTTAATCACATCTTCCAATTGGGCTTTAATCTGTCTTGGATTTTCAATATTAGGGAAGAGAACTTTACCCGTTCCTGTGCCTGAAAAACACAAGTTACCATAATCAAAAATGCGTCCGAAGATAGATTGTTTAATTTCAACAGATTCAATCCGTGAAATTTTAAGCTCTTCCGTGTGAACGCTGATAATCCCAGAACGAAAGACAACCCTTTTTGTTGTAACAGCCATTTCCATCAACCAAATGCGCAAAATAAAGACAAGGGCTGATAAAACAAAAATAACAATAGGGGCAGCGTAAATAATTTTAAAAATAGGGTAAACGTCATCCTCTAATCGAAAGAGAAGAACGCTACAAATAGCTGCAAAAATCAAACAAAATACAACGATTAAATAGTTAATCCAATGTAATTTTGGGGTAACCATAATTTTTTCGTCTTTTGAAAGTGTGCTTATAATATATGACATGAAAAACCTCCTTTAATGTCTATATATTATTTTACTCCCATTTTAATTATCTGTCAATCAAATTAGAAAACAAGACGTGTCTCTTTTTGAACGGAGTGTTTTGTGTTTTTTTCAACTTCTTTAATTTATCTTGTGTGTAATTTTAACCAGTTAAGACCTATAGCCAATAAATTGTAAGCGCAACAGCTTCCTGCCACAATGAGTGCTTCTTTTTCAATAGGAGCGCCGTTGTTCATTACATTCATGGTGCTGTTAGCTGTTACATATGCTAATGCCAAAAAAGAAGATAAGTGTAGCGTATTGAGAACGCCTCTTTCTATTTTGTCATCCAGCTCATCTGAGCCGTATTCAGCTTTTTTCTTGTCAGCTAAAGCAAATCCATGGCTAAAACAACCTAAAGCCCAAGCCCCAATACACAGTAACTGAGCCACTCCTATATTGGAGTTTGGATTTTGGTTGTGGTCACAGAAAAGACTTAAAAATGTGAGCCCTGGGATGCAAAGTGCAGAAATTGCAAGTTCAGCTTGAAGAATATCAAATTCTAATGACGAAGAATTATCAGTTCTTATCGTTGTTTGTGAAGGAGCTGAAGTTTTTTCTCTTTCTTTGCGTTCCTTTTCCTCTCTTTCTTTTCGTTCTTTTCTTTGCGTTCCTTTTCCTCTCTTTCTTTGCGTTCTTGTTCTTCTTCCTCACGTTTGATTTCTTCTTCCTCTTGCCAATATTTAGCTTCGCTGATAGCGCCTATTTGAAGAAGGAAGAGATTTCTTTGTCTTCTTGCTTCTAAATTTACGTGTGACATATTTTATTTCCTTTAATTTATCTTGTGTGTAATTGAAAAGTTTTTATTTCACTAACTCCTGTTTGATAAGCGTTGTATTTTTTTTATAAGCACACATCATCACAAACCACCCCTTGCTTAAAGGGTGCTTGTGAAGTTTTTTTTAACTCCTATAAGGGTTATCTTAGTTTTTCAAATGTTGATTATCCAAAGTTTTTGGATGAATCACCTTTTGTTTGCTGATAAGTGTTGCTTTTTCAGAAGGTTGCGTTATGCTGTCTGGTTGCTTGACATCTAAGGCGTTTGAAACCGTTTTTGCAACAGTAACCCCAGCAAGTCCAGCAAAAGCCGTCAGAAACCCCATCACAATCAAGCAGCCTGACTCAGCCATTCTGTTGTTGTATCGTTCCAGTCTTTTTGCTTCTTCTATTTCTCTTTCAAATCTATCTTTTTCTGCTTGGTATCTGATACGTTCAATTTCATCTTCTAAATCACTCATTGTTTACTCCTTTATCTTGTTTTTGTTATAAGTTTTTGAATTTTTTAGTTTTTCAAATGTTGATTATCCAAAGTTTTGGGATGAATTACATTATGTTTGCTGATAAGTGTTGCTTTTTCAGAAGGTTGCGTTATGCTTTCAGGTTGATTGACATCTAAGGCGCTTGAAACCGTTTTTGCAACAGTAACCCCAGCAAGTCCAGCAAAAGCTGTCATAAACCCCATCACAATCAAGCAGCCTGAACCAGAAGAGCTAGAAGAGCCATAAGATGGACCACTAGAATAATGAGGTGTATAACTAGGTTTAGAATTTCTTTGTTGCTCTAATTCTTTGTTATGGTTTCTAATATATTCTTGACGATGAAACTCATGTTCTAACTCGTACATGGCTTTATATTTGCTTTCATCATCTAACTGGGAAGTTCTGATGGATTGCATTCCTTGTTCATATTTAAATCTATCTAGTTCTGACATATTGTCCTCCTTTTAAAGTTGGGTTGTGATTAAAATCAAAAAAAAGACTACGAAGCTTTTTGAAGCTGTAGTCTTTAAGGATTAAATTTGAGATTCGAATGAAAAAACAATCGTCATCCCATAGGGGATAAGTTTCAAAGGTAAAAATTGTTCTTCGTTCAAAAATGATCATATTTTGCTCTTTTGGTACTCGTTATTGAGCCATTTTTTTTTGACATTAGCATAATTTAAGCTGCTTGTCAACTCTTAAAAAATGTATAAAAAACTTGACGATAATTATTATAAGACGGCTTTTTTAAGATATTTTATTTTACAAATAATCAAGTATGTGTTACAATAAAAAGAGCAGTTTATAAAGGAGAGGGGTATTTTTATGAAGCCAAAATCCAGACAAGAAATTGATACAGAAATTCTTGATTTTTCCTTCTATTTGATTCAACGAGGGGAGAGTGGGCATAAATCTGGTTGTAAGCAAAAACACAAGTGCTCTAAAGGGGTGAATACCATTGGTTATGGGACAGCGCTTGATCCAGGCCACACTTTTATTAATTATAGCGAAGACACAATTGATGAAAGAACAGCTATTTTTTTAGCCAGAGCTGAAATGCATGCGAAACTTTATGAACGGTGTCGCAAGGCTTTTCCAACTGGCGCTGGCAGAATGGAATATGCCTGTTTTGATACAATGCTCCCTTGCCATCAAGCCGTTATTGTGGATTTAGCATATCAGGGCAATTTAACCACTGAAATTATTGATGCTATTAAAAAGAATGACATCGTAACGGCAATAGCGATTGTTTCATCAAATGATAATAAAGAACGGGCAGCTGTTCGAGGACGGGCTCTTTTTATGGGTAGTTTAATTAGAATGTATCGGGATCTTTATCCATCTAAACCGCCACAAGTCGCTGCCAGAGAAATTACGCAAGAGTTTATAACGTTATATAAAGATGTCAAAGGGGATGAGGAGCTCACTCGAGATGAGATTGCTTTGTTGTATCGTTCTTGTATGGCTGAATACAAAGTCCCTGTAACACAAAAGCAGATTGAAAATTTTGCTAATTCGTATCCTCAAATTGCAGTTGGACAGCAAGGAATTGGGGATAAAAATCGATTAGACCCTAAACATCTGGTGAGTGAGGAGGAGGCTTTAAAATACACCACGCCCCCAAATCATGGGAATAATCCAAGAGATGGATTTAATAAGTCATTGAAAAAGAGTGTTCAATTTAAAACCCTGGCTGAAGGATACGCAGCTTTGGTCTCTCGTTTGCAAGATTTGGCTCAAAAAGGGTCATACACCCCTCAAGAATTGTGGGCGGCTTTCACAGGCGTTGAAGATGTTTCAGGTATTCCTTTGATGGAGTGTGTGCGTGAAAAAGGGGTTTGGTTAGAGGAAAATAAGAAAATTGATTTAAGTGATCCTCAAGTTTTTGAAGCTGTTGCTTTATCCATTTCTGAAATAAATAATGGAGG
The DNA here is from genome assembly GCA_017466695.1 of Alphaproteobacteria bacterium. Lineage (GTDB taxonomy): Bacteria > Pseudomonadota > Alphaproteobacteria > CAAHEQ01 > UBA3637 > RGIG4140. The sequence continues at coordinate 28,116 of JAFTTR010000032.1, forward strand.
CTATCCTTTGGGAGGAAAGGAGGCTGCCATTGCTTATATCGGTGCAGCTGCCGGATATGACCCTAAAAAAATCAAACGTTTGAGATATAAGTCAACTTCATTTGGGGTATTGGCTCGGATGCCGGCTGTTATTTCAAGAGATTTTGATTTAGAAACGATGGCGCCGGCTGCAACAACGATTGAAAAAAAATGGAAGGCTGCTATTCAATATATGGAAGAAAAGAACTCAGAAGCTAAAAAAGAAGAAGCCCGTCAAGCAAAAAAGAATCCAAAACCTTCAACACTTGCAACACAGTATCGAGAAACAGCGCCTTCATCTAAAAATGAATTTAATAACCCAGGTCGGATTTGTTCTAAAGGAAAGCCGATTAAATACAAAACCTTAAGAGAAGGGTATGAAAAATTAACAGAAACCCTTTATAAAAATCAACATAATCGCACGTGTAAGGAAATTGTTAAAAGATTTATGGGTGGTTCTGAAGCACACGCTAAAAAAATGCTTGTTTACATGAAGGAATTAGGGGTTGACATTAAAGATATCAATACCCCACTTGATTTGAAGGACCCACGTGTATTGGAAGCTTTGACGCTTTCGTTAACAAAGCTGAGGCATAAGGGAAAACTTTTAGGAGGGGACGACTATGCCACGCAGTGTGTTACTCGAAAAGTTTCAAAACTTTTGCCAAATGATGGGGTAACTGTTAATGTGAAAGCTCCTTCAGTGGATGCAAAAAGAAGTCTTGTCGCAGCAGGGCAGGTTGTGCAACCAGAAGTCAGTGGGGTTAGCCCTTCTTCAATAAGAGAGCTTGGATAAATAAACAAAGAAAGGAAATTTTAAGTTGTGCGTTTTATTTTAAAAGAAATTTGGCATCTTTTTTTAACGGTAAGTACTCTTTTTTTGATTTTTGCCTCTGTTGTATTTGTGGCTTTTCAAAATTATTCTCGGTATGGGAAAAGTTTTTTTTATGATTTAGTAAATGGATATTTTTTCTCGGTTTTGATGGTTATCATTTCAGGGACGCTGATTATTAGTATCCTTTGGTCAAAAAATAAACTCTCACATGAACGGGCTGGTTCCTGGTTTAGAATTGTAATATATGCTTTGGCATTTTTAATTTTTCTGGGATATACTGTTTCGAATTATTTAATCGCCTAAAAGAAGAACGGTTTGATTTATTTTTTTTAGATTTTAAAACAAAATAAACGAACACTTTCATTGTTTTAAATTATAAGGACGCTCAAAATGGATGTGATGTAAGGCCGGTTTTTTAATTTAGTCTTTTAAATTCAATAACTTGCCTTTTGAATCTTTAAAATTTTGATAAGACGATTTTTTATTGCAAAAGTTCCGTCTCGTGGACTATCGCCTCGAACCACCTCTAAGTTCTCAACCCTTGCGCACCTCAACTGTTTATAAAAAAACCACCCATCAAGGGTGGTGTTTTAAAAATAGAGAGAAA
>JAFTTR010000033.1 GCA_017466695.1 Alphaproteobacteria bacterium
TTAATTTTCCTATATCATACATATAATTTTATTACAACCTCTTTTTCAAAAATAATAAAAAAATCATCAAATTATTTTGACTTTCTTCTAAAACCCCAAATTTGTAAAAAGTCGGTAAAAAAAACGACCGTTTTTTTTACACGGTGTTAAATAAATTTAATTGTTTAATTTTAAATAAAAAAGAGAGGTTAAAAACCTCTCTTTTTTCTCTGGAGTTAATGAATTTAATTTTTATATATCGTACCAAAAATAGTTGGTGCTTGTTGTTGTGATAAAGCTTCTTCAAACTCTTGAGCCGTCCCAGTGGTCGCTGGATTCCCAAGAGGGAGTAAAAGAGGCTTTTTCTGCGTTCTGACTTCTTCAATCAAAGGAAGTCCCAATGCTTTGCGTAAAGCATTTTCGACAACGGTTGGATTTGTGCGAGCTTCTTCCTCTGGTGTGGTTGTATAGCTTGCCACATTTTTTACAGCGCTGATATATGTTGGATACTCAATAATCACCGTTTTAACCATTTGGCGTGTCACTGCGCCATTTGGATGATAGATAACTTCCATATTCGCAAAGCGTTCTTCCCTGCGTTGTTCTTGCTGTGGCATCCGATCACTTTGAACTCTTTGAATTGGTTTTAATGGCGATTGAATGTATTGAGCTGGGTGCGCTGGTTGAACGTTTTGTGCATACCCTTGTGTTGCTTGAGATTGATAAATAGTCCCTCTGTTTTGTTGTGCAAGAGTAGTGCGTTGATATCTCTTGAGGTCTTCTTTAAGCAACTCTAACTCTCTGACAAGTTCTTTTTGCAAAGCAAGTGTTTGTCTTGAAAGTTCTTGTTCCCTCGCAATAATACGGCGTTGATTTTCAATCACATCTTGAGATGCTTTTAACTCAGCTGCAAAAGCATTGTGTTGATCCTCTAATGCTTTTTTGAGTAAATTACGTTCTTCTTCCAACAACTTAATGGCTGCATTTTGACGAACAATAATTTTGCTTGCATCTGATTTTGTTTTATCCAAATCAATGCGCAGTTGTGTGATTTCAACTTGCAAGGCTTCATTCTTCTTGCGTTCAGCTGTTAAGTCATCTTGAACTTTGTTTGAAAGAACTTGTTCAAACGCTTGGTCTAAAGATTCTTTTGCTTCTTCAAGTGCTGATTCGGCTTCTTTTACCTTGCTGCTAATTGAAGTGTTAGAAGCTTTTTCTTGTGAGTTGTTCACTGGAGCAGTAACAGCTGGTGCTTGAACAGATTCTTTTTGTTCACTCGCTTTTGCTTCACTTGCTTCCTTGTCAGCTTCTTTTTGGGCTTCTTTTAATTGCTGAACAGTTGTATCTTGAGCCTCTTTTTGGTTTTTCCCTAAAATTGAGTCAACAAAATTTTCAGTTTTTTCATCTTTTACAGGATAGACAACTCCTTTTTCAGAAAGTGATTCTGAATTATCTTTTTTTGTTGATTGAGCGTCAGCGTCTTTATTGTTCTTTTGCCCTTTTTTGTTGTTTTTTAAAGACTTTCTCGCTGCTTCATCAGCCCAAGGTAAAATCCGAATAATGGAAATTTCGCTTGGAGCTAAAAATCTCATTTGAGGGCCCCATTGGCCACATCCTCGTGAAACATAAAGCATGCTGTTTTTTTCTTCATAAAGGCCGGCTAAATATTTGTTATCAAGTTTTGATAAAATGTGGAATGGGAAAATTTGCCCCCCATGTGTATGCGCTGCAATGACAAGGTCAATGACGCCTTCTGTAAGCGAATCAATAACTTTTGGTCTGTGAGATACAAGAATTTTAAAATTCGTGATATCTGCTGCATTGAATGCTTTTTGCAAATCAACTGGTTCATTGATGTGTTTGACCGTTTTTGTGTCTGGAATACCAGCGAGGAAAACATTATTTTCCAACTTAACCCCATCATTGAACAAATAAGTCACGCCTAATGATTCAAAAGCAACTTTGGATTCATCATAATTTTTCATAATTTCATGATTGCCAGCTGTGGCATAAATACCTAATGGCGCTTTTAAGTTTTTAAGTTCATCTAAATGAGGTTGAATGTATTTGATTTGATCGTCAATTGTATCCCCGGGGAGTAAAATAACATCAGGTTCTGCTTTGTTGGTGCGTTCAACAATTTTTTTAATTTTATTCTTGCTGATGGTTCTGGATAAATGCATATCTCCTAAAACAGCGATTGTGATTGGTTTTTGAATCCTGTCAGAAATTAAAACCGTTTCTTTCACATTTGGTGTTTTAAGACCGGCATATAAGCTGTATACACAAATTGCTGTTGCCAAAATGAATAAAAAGCGATTCGATTTCCCAAGCAAAAGAGGTTTGTTCCATTTAAAACGAGGGGATTCAACTTTTTTAACTTTCTCTCTAATGCATAAAAATGCCCAAATCACATCACGAATAGCAATTAAACAAAAGAAAAGAGCTGCTGTGATGAATAAAAAGTAAGCACCTGTATAACATATGCTATAAAAAGCACCACTTAAATCACCTTTGTTCTTTAAAATAAGAGGGAATAAAAATGTAATTAAAAAGAAAAGGGAAATTAAAATCTTTTGTTTTCGAGGACGTGAACTTTGTCCAATAACACGATAGCTTGTGTAAAATGCACAAAAAAGACAAACACCTAAAATTATAGAACCCATTTTGTTGCTCCTTTGTTGAAAAGTTTTTTATGGGTTTACTATACACTAAAAAAATAAAAAAATAAAGCAATTTTTTTGAAAATTAAAAGAAAAAATAGACATATAAATAAAACCTAAAATAAAAAGACATTCCTATTCAAAAGAATGCCTTTTTATTTGGTTTATTTAATAAATTTCTTCTTCTGTTTCGTCTTTTTTAGGCTCTTTAATACGCCCAATTTGTGCTTTTGGAAAAATGCTTAGCACACTTTTTAAGGGTTCTGTTCTTTTTAAATCTTCGATAATAAGACCTGTTTTTTCAGCTTTATCTTCTTTAAGAGTGTTTGTTTTTGCATCTTGTTGAATGCTTATTTCCCATTGAATTCCTGTTCTTGTGGTTAAAAATTTAGCTAATTCAGCACTGAATCCTCGGGGTGAATCAGTAGTAAATGCGCAAACAATCTTCCCTTTTTCAATACTAATTGGACGAATGTATGTTTCAATATTAAAGGCTAAAAGCCGTTCTTTTGCTTCTTTAGCTAGGTTAGAAATATCTTTCAATGTTTTGATGTTGTCACAATCAAAAGAGGCATTCTCTATTTGAGAAGGAGGTGTAATTTGTTGTTTTTGCTGAGGGGGTGTTTGCGCTGGCACGCTTTGTTGAACCGGTGTTGAATTTGCAATAGGTGTGCTTGTACGGGTTATTTGCTCAACAGCTATAGTGTTTTTTTTTATGTCTGATAAAACAGTTCCAAGGGGTGGAATTTCACTTAAGAAGGCTAAACGAATTAAAACCATTTCAAGTGCGATTAAGGGGTTATCAGCCATTTTAATCTCATTAAGGCCTTTAAGTAGGATTTGCCACGTGCTTGTTAATGTTGCCATTGATAAATTATTTGCAAGTTCTTTTCCTCGTGTACGCTCTGCTTCGGGAATGGTATGATCATTTGCAAGTTCAGGGATAATCTTAACACGTGTGAGCCAATGTGTTAAAGAAAGTAAATCCTGCGCTGTCATCATTGGATCGGACCCTGAAGCATATTGAATTTGTAAAAAGTCTAGAGCTTTTTTTACATCCCCATGCATAAGAGAATCGTACAAATCAAATAAACTTGTTCGATCGGTTACCCCAAGCATTTGACGAATGTCTTCAGCTTTTAAGTTGTAGTTAAATTGAGTCATTGCTTGGTCGAGAAGAGATAATGAATCTCGGCAAGAGCCGTCTCCAGCCCTTGCAATTAAACGCAATGCTTCTTCTTCTGCTTGGATATTTTCTTGTGCAGAAATATATTGCAAATGTTTTGTGAGTAAATTCTCATCCAATCGCTTCAAATCAAAACGTTGACATCTTGATAAAATAGTAATTGGAACTTTGCGAATTTCTGTTGTCGCTAAAATAAATTTAATCCGTTCAGGCGGTTCCTCAAGTGTTTTTAATAAGGCGTTAAAAGCAGCTTTTGAAAGCATATGAACTTCATCAATGATATAAATTTTGAATCTGGCAGAAACAGGATTGTATTTTGCACTTTCGATAATTTCTCTGATATTGTCGACACCTGTATTGCTGGCAGCATCAATTTCAATAACATCAATGTGGGAATCGGCGGCAATTTCTTGGCAATGCTTGCAAATACCGCAAGGGTTAGGAGTCATTGACCCGGTTCCATCTGGGCCGATACAGTTCAATCCTTTTGCAATAATACGGGCTGAGCTTGTCTTTCCAACACCCCGAATGCCTGTGAGCATATAGGCATGAGCTAATCTGTTGTGTTCAATAGCATTTGTAATTGTTTGAACCAATGCCTCTTGACCAACCAGATCTTTGAATACCTGAGGCCTATATTTTCGTGCGAGAACATGCGAGGTGCTTTTCATATCTAAATCCTTCTAATTTGGCGTTAGCATAGCATATTTAAGCTAAAGGGTCAAGTAAATGCGTAAAAAACACTCAAATTTATTTGCTACTTATTGTTGCTTAAAGATAAAATACGTTCAACCATGGCATAAAAACCATTTCTTCTCGTAGGCGAAAGATGAGCTTCAAGGCCTAGTTGTTTAAAAATTTCAATTATGTTTAATGTTTTAATTTCTTGAGTTGTTTTCCCATTAATGAGAATGAGTAAAATAGCTTCTAATCCTCGAACAATATGTGCATCGCTTGTTGCGTTGAAAAAATGCTTTTCTCCTTCTTTTGTATGGATAAACCAAACTTGAGACATGCAGCCATCAACTTTATTTGTACTAATTTTATCTTCTTCTTTAAAAGGAGGAAGTTGTTCTCCAAGTTCAATTAAATACCTGTATTTATCCTCCCAATTGTCAAGAAAGGAAAAATTCTCAATCAACTCTTCAAGTGTCATTTGGATACTCATTGGTCTTTTTCAGCGTCTTCAGGGGAAAGCTGTTCCATTTCATTTTCGGGCATTGCTGCTGGAATTTTTTGTTCTAACTCAATTTGTTGTTGCTCTTGGATAGAGGGTGTATCTGTATAAACAGGTTTGGGTTTTTCTTTGGTTAAAGTGTGTCCAAAAAACAGTAGAGTAATAATTAAGATAATGCCCAAAATTTTTCTAATCATTTTTATCTCTCTTTTTATTTGTAAGTTTTACGTAACTATATCTATATTTTCAGATGAAAAAAAAATAAAATCAAGGTTTTTCTTTTCTTTTTTTTTATTTTGTGTTAGAATACTCCGAAATGAATTGGAATTTGATATATTTAGACAAAGTGACAAGCACAAATGATGTGGCAAAAGATTTGCCTCATCAAACGGTCGTTGTTGCAAGAGAACAAACCAAAGGTAGGGGGAGATGTTCTAGATCTTGGGTGAGCGAGCCAGATAATTTGTTTTGTTCTATTGTTCTTAAAAATTATGGAATGAAAACCCCTTTATTGTCATTTGTTTTAGGGGTAAGTGTTGTTGAAAGTTTAAAAGGATTTGAAGCAAAGTTAAAGTGGCCCAATGATGTTTTAGTTGATGGGAAAAAGGTTGCTGGTATTTTGCTTGAAAATGAAGAAGATAAATTAATTGCTGGTGTTGGAATTAATACAAAGAAAATTCCAGTTGGTAATTTTTTGTATCCAGTTGGGTGTTTGAACGATATGTTTTCAAATGAGGTGTTGTTGAATGCTTTTTTGAATAATTTGGCACACAATTTGGATGTTTTTGAAAAGGAAGGATTTTTTAAAATTCGCCAAAAATGGATGTCATATGCATTGGGGCTTGGGCAGAATATTTCTGTTCAATTGCCACATATGAAATTAGAAGGATTATTTGAAGATATGACAACTGAAGGAGCGATTTTGTTAAAGTTAAATGATATGTCTTATAAATATATCACAGCTGGTGATGTATTTTTATTAAACGAAGGAAAATAGGAATGAGTGACGATTTAGAAGAGGTAATAATTCCAAACGATAAGCTGGTTTTTATTCCACTGGGAGGAGCAACAGGTGTTGGAATGAATTGTTTTGCCTATGGATACAAGGGGAAATGGCTCGTTGTTGATTTGGGCGTGGGTTTTCCTGGTGATGGGTTACCAGGGGTGGATGTTTTATTGCCAGATGTTACATTTTTGGAAACACATAAAAAAGATATTGTAGGGCTGGTAATTACCCATGGTCATGAAGATCATATTGGTGCTGTTGGGCGTTTGTGGCGCTCCTTACAATGTCCAATTTATTTAACACCATTTGCAAATGAATTGTTAGAAAGTAAGTTGGTTGAATCTGGTTTATTGGGACGTGTTGATGTAAATGTTTGTGATTTAGATTCAATCGTTGATTTAGATCCATTTGAAATTGAATTTGTTTCAATGAGTCATTCAATTCCAGAGGCGAATGCGCTTAAAATTACAACGGATGCAGGTGTTGTTGTTCATACCGGTGACTGGAAGTTATCGCCAGATCCGGTTTTGGATCAAAAAACAAATGAAAAACGCTTAAAATCCATCGGAAAAGAAGGTGTTTTGGCGCTTGTTTGTGATTCAACAAATGTGTTTAGTTCTGAAACGGATATGACGGAGTTAGATGTTGGAAATGAGTTGATAAAATTAATTTCCAAATTTGAAGGCAAGCAAGTTGCTGTTGCTTGTTTTGCTTCAAATGTTAGTCGTGTTAAAAGTATTTATAAAGCTGCGAAAGAAAATGGACGAGATGTTTGCTTGATGGGACGCAGTCTGTGGCGTATGGATGCAGCGGCAAGGGCCTGTGGCTATTTTGAAGATATTCCAGAATTTTTGTCTGAATCAGAAGCATTGGAAAGACCTATTGGTTCTGTTCTATATATATGTACAGGATCGCAAGGAGAGCCTAGGTCAGCATTAAGCAATTTATCAGCTTTAACACCTCAGAAAAATTCTGTCTTTTTTGGTCCAGGGGATGTGGTTGTTTTCTCTTCTCGGATTATTCCTGGGAATGAAAAGGCAATTGCCTTGCTTCAAAAACGATTTAAAACAAAGGATGTTAAAATTGTAACAAATAAGGATGCAGATATTCACGTTTCAGGGCACTTTTCTGGCAAAGAATTGCAACAAATGTATAAGTGGATAAAGCCTAAAATTGCCTTGCCTGTGCATGGGGAAGCTCGTGAGCTGAATGAGCATGTTAACTTAGCACTTAAATGGGGTGCAAAATATGCTTATGCTTTAGAAGACGGGGATGTTCTTGTTTTAGATGAAGAGCCAGAAAAAATTGGTCAGGTTCCTGTTGGTATTTTAGCTGTTGATGGGAAAAAGATTCTTTCATTAGGTGCTGAAGTTATTCGAAAACGCAGGAAGATGATTGAAGATGGAACGATGGTTGTAACATTAGTTTTAAGTTCTGATAATCTTATATTGGGGCAGCCTAAAATATCTTCTTTTGGTTTAATCGAAGAAGGTTGTGATGATGAAATAAGATTGAAAAATGAATTGATGAGCGAAGTTGAATCGTTGAAAAAAGACATGAACCGAGACGATTTGGTTGAAAATGCGATTCGCACAGCTGTTCGCCGGTTTTTAAAGGAATTTTATGGCAAAAAACCTTTGATTGAAGTACATTTAGTTCGTATTTAGATTAAAAAAAGATACTTGCTAAAAAAAAGAAAAGGTGCTAGGTTGAAGTCAGATGTATCTTTTAAAAAGGAGAAACCATGAGTGAAAAATATAATGTGATATGTATCAAATGGGGCGGTTATTATAAGGCAAAAGATGTGAATAATCTTTGTTCTATGATTAAAAGAAACACGAATTTTGATATTGATTTTTATTGTTTTACAGAAGATGCAACTGATTTAAATGAGGATGTTATTGTAAAGCCTTTACCTGAATTTCAAAATGTAAAAGCAGGAGAGGAAGAATATGCAACAAAATATGCCTATCGAAAAGAAGCAGCTTTGTGTGATGATACTTTGGGTGGTTTAACGGGGCAACGTGTTTTCTTCTTTGACTTAGATTCATTAATTGTTGGTAATTTGGATGAATTTTTCAAATATCCACAAGAAGAAAAATTTTATATCATTAATGATTGGCATACAAATGGGAATCATGTAGGCCAAGCAAGTTGTTATTCTTGGGTTGTTGGAACACTTGGGTTTGTTAAAAAATATTTTGAAGACCATCCAAAAGAAGTTGTTGATAAATTTTATACAGCTTCACAAGAATATCTTTCATCAAAGGTAATTGAAAAATGGGGTTGTTTAAATTTTTGGCCTGAAAACTGGTTTAAAAGTTTTCGTTTCCATTGTTTGCCATTTCCTTTGTTTCGCTATTTTAGTACGCCAAAAATGCCTCATGTTGAAGGGTTAAAAATGATTGCTTTTCATGGTAATCCAGGGTTGCAAGATGCTATTAATGGAGTTTGGTGTTCTAATCCTAATGATCGCAAATATCCAAGAGGGTATAAGAAATTATACAAACACGTATTGCCTTCTAAGTGGATTTTAGATTATTGGAAATAATTTAAAATTTGTTTATTTATTTTTCAAGACGAGAGATGCCTAATTGATAGACCATCTCTCGTAATGTTTCATCTTCAATAGGTGCGACTTTTGCTTTTAATTCATTTACCTGTTGTTCTGTGACAAATTTTTTAGGTTTAATAGGGGGAGGCATTTTAAAAGAAATTTTCCCTTGAGAAATTTTAATTTTGCCAACAGCTGGATATCCAAAGAAAAAATTAATTCTTTCTATTACTTTGTGTTTTTGATGTTCAAACAAAATGGCAAAGGCGCCACCTGCACTTTTAACATGTAAGGTGCCATTGGTTCGATTTTCTTTTTCAAATGTTAATTTTTCAGGACGAATCCCTTTTGCTAAATGTTCACCAACAATATCATCCCAATAAGATAATACGTCTGTACCTGCAAATCCACGTTGACCAAGGATAGGTTGTGTGATGTGCTTTATTTCCATTGTTAGACGTTCTAGTCCTTCAAATGAACGGCGTTTTTGTGTATTTCCCTCGGTTTTTTGTTTTTGAATAGGCATGGTTACATCTTTTTATCATTTTTGTACGTTGACATAAAATCATTATGTAACTGTTCAAATCGATTTTCTTCAATAGCTGTTCTAATTTGTTGCATCAATTGTTGATAAAAACGAATATTATGCCATGTTAAAAGCATACACCCTAAAATTTCACCGGCTTTGAAAAGATGATGCATATAACCTCTGGTATATTGTGTACAACAAGGACAGTCACAAGCAGAATCTAAAGGTAAATGAGAATCTCTATGACAGGCATTGTGTATATTTAATACGCCATGAGAGGTAAAGGCTTGACCGGTTCTGCCTGATCTTGAAGGCATAACGCAGTCGAACATATCAACCCCCCGTTTAACAGAACCAATAATATCGCTTGGACGACCGACTCCCATTAAATACCTTGGTTTGTCTTCAGGTAGTGCAGGCGCTGCGTAATCTAATACGCTAAACATAATTTCTTGTCCTTCTCCTACAGCTAGTCCACCAATGGCGTATCCATCAAAGCCAATATCTGTGAGCGCTTTAATAGATTGCATTCTTAAATCTTGATGCATTCCTCCTTGCATAATGCCAAAAAGACCGTATCCTTCTTTGTCAATAAAAGCATCTTTTGACCTTTTGGCCCAGCGCATAGAGCGTTCCATTGATTTTTTGACAGTTTCATAAGGAGCAGGGAATTTAACACATTCATCAAATGCCATGGTGATATTTGAATCCAAAAGATGTTGAATTTCCATTGAGCGTTCGGGAGTTAAAACGTGTTTTGCTCCATTAATGTGGGATTGAAAGGTAACACCTTCTTCCGTAATGGAACGAAGAGAAGATAAACTCATAACTTGAAAACCACCAGAATCAGTTAAAATTGGACCATCCCAATTCATAAATTTATGCAATCCACCAAATGAGGCAACACGTTCAGCAGTTGGTCTGAGCATGAGATGATAGGTGTTTCCTAAAAGAATTTCAGCTCCGGTTGCCTTGACGGATTGAGGGAGCATGGCTTTAACGGTTCCTGCAGTTCCAACAGGCATGAATGCTGGTGTTTGAACGTCACCATGGGCTGTTGAGAGGGTTCCTCTTCTGGCATTTTCTTCTTTGTTTTTTATTTGAAATTTTAGCATGGACAAAATCTTCTTTCTGTGATAATCTAATCAAAATTTTGTAATATACTAACATATTGGAGATAAAATTTCAATGAAAAAAGGAGTTGTAACGTCAGGAATTCTAGGGCAAGTATGGGGATGGTTTTTAGCTATTTTATTAGCGCTTGTGATTAGAACGTTTGCTTATGAGCCATATAATATTCCATCCGGATCTATGTTTCCAACGCTTTTGATAGGGGATCATTTATTTATTTCAAAGTATCCCTATGGCTATTCAAGACATTCATTTCTTTTTTCTTTACCGATAATTCCTCATGGTCGTTTGTTTGGAAAAGAGCCAAAATTAGGAGATGTGGTTGTTTTTCGAGTTACACCTCAGATTATGCCTTCACTGCAAACTTCTGTTGATTATATTAAGCGTGTAATTGGATTGCCAGGAGATACGGTTCAAATGAAACAGGGACGCTTATATATTAATGGGAAAATGGTTGAAAGAAAATATCTTAATCAAGAAGAAATTGAAATTGAGGGGAATAAGGTTTTGTATACAAAATATGAAGAAATACTCCCTAATGGCGTTAAACATCTTATCTATGAAGTTGATGATATGATGAAATCGGATGATACGCCTTTGATGAAAGTGCCTGAAGGACATTTTTTTGCAATGGGTGATAACCGTGATAATTCTTACGATAGTCGCTTCTTTGGATTTGTACCATTGACCCATTTAGAGGGACGAGCTGAAATTATTTTTTATTCTAACACAAATAGTCGTTTATTTAATAAGATTTATTAAAGAGGTTTGATGATAACAGTATCCCAACAAATTTTAAAAGAAATTAAGCTTTCTAAAAATTTTAAAAAAGCTGTCACACTTGCTATTGGTGGTAAAGGAGCAGCTTATGAACGTTTGGAATTTTTAGGGGACCGTGTTTTAGGTCTGGTTGTTGCTGATTTGTTGTATCAAAAGTTCCCTTTTGAAAAAGAAGGGGATTGGGCGGTAAGATTTACCTCTTTGGTTAAAGAACACACTTTAGCTGAAGTATCTAAAAAATTATTGTTAGATAAAGAGTTGATCACAAATGAAGATCGCTTGCGTCAAAATGAATCTATTTTAGCAGATGTTTGTGAAGCTGTTTTAGGGGTGATTTATTTGGAAAAAGGATTGGAAACAGTAAAAGCGTTTATTTTGCCTTTATGGACTCCTTATTTGAATGAAAAAGTTATGTCTGAAAAAGATTTTAAAACCCAGTTGCAAGAATGGTGTCAAAAAAATAAGGGGGTTATTCCTGAGTATAAAGTTATTTCAAAAACAGGTCCAGATCATGATCCTTGTTTTGAGGTTGAGGTTTGTGTTCCAGATATTGGTTCAATGCGTGCAAAAGGATCATCTAAAAAAGAAGCTATGACATTAGCTGCAAAAGAATTGTTACAAAAATGTCCCCTATTAACAAAAAAGAAGTGTAAAAGAGATAAAAATGGAAACAAATAAAATGAAGTTTTGCTTTGTTGCGATATTGGGTGCACCAAATGCAGGAAAATCAACATTAGTGAACAAATTGATTGGCTCAAAAGTGAGTATTGTTTCACCAAAAGTTCAAACAACAAGATCAAGAATACGTGGCATTTTGGTTGAAGGAGATACACAACTTGTTTTGGTTGATACGCCTGGGATATTTTCTGCTTCTCAGCGATTTGAACGAGCTATGGTTGCTTCGGCATGGACAGAATCAGACGAAGCTGATCAGCGTTTGCTTTTAATTGATGCACAAAAAGGGCTTGATAAAAATACAAAAGCTATTATTACAAGATTGCAAACGGAAAAGAAAAAGGCAGTGCTTGTTTTAAATAAGATTGATTTATTGCCTAAATCAAAGTTATTGCCTTTAATTGAAGAGTTAAATGGATTGAAAATTTTCACAGATGTATTTTTAATTTCTGCTAAGACTGGGGAGCAAGTTGATGAATTGAAAAAGTTTTTAATTCAAAAAGCACCTCGAGGGGTGTGGATGTTCCCTGAAGATCAATTAACAGATTTACCAAATCGATTGTTTGCAGCCGAGGTAACGAGAGAAAAACTCTTTTTAATGTTGCAAAAAGAGTTGCCTTATACATTGTCGGTTGAAACAACGTCTTATAAAGAAAAAGAAGATTCTATTCGTATTGAGCAAACAATTTACGTTGAGCGTGAAGGTTTAAAACCAATTGTTCTTGGGAAATCAGGTCAAATGATAAAAAAAATAGGGGCGTCAGCTCGCCAAGAATTAAGTCGTCTATTTGAAAAAGAGGTTCACCTATTTTTATTTGTGAAGGTAAAAGAAAATTGGCGTCAAGATCCTTCACAATATAAAGACTGGGGATTGGATTTTAATGCCTGATTTTTATGCTGAAAATGCACTTGTTTTGTCTAGTCGTCCCTTAGGAGATAGAAAATTTATTGTTAGTCTTTTTACAAAGGATAGAGGGCGACATTTGGGGGTTGTTAAAAAAAAATCCCCTCCAATGACTGGTTCGTTTTTAACAGTTCGGTGGCAGGCCAGGTTAGCTGAGCAGTTGGGTGTTTATTATATTGAAGATGAAAAATCGGCAAATCTTGCTTTTTTAGAGGATTCTAAAAGGTTGAATGCTCTTTCATCTATTTGTTTTTTGATTGATGCTTTGTTGCCAGAAAGAGAAGCGTATCCTTATTTTTATGAGGAAACAATTGATTTTTTAAGTCATTTAGAGGATTTTGATTTTCAAAAAAGATATATTTTTTGGGAAGCTAGTTTATTAGAAGCGCTTGGCTTTGGGTTGGATTTGACAAAATGTGCTGGAGGTGGGGATTCAACAGATTTAGCTTATGTATCACCTAAAAGTGGACGATCGGTATCTCGTCAAGTGGGGTTGCCTTATAAGGATAAACTGTTACCTCTACCAGCATTTTTTGTAAAACAAGTTGAAGTGGATGAGTTTATGTTGCTTCAAGGGTTAAATTTAACGGCTTATTTTTTGTTGCGATATGCTGGATTAAAAGAACTTCCTGTTTTGCGTTCGGCCATTGTTTAAAAATATTTTTTTGTGTTAAAAAATCAAAAAATAAAAGAAAGATATCTTGACGCCTTGCTTGAATTATGATAGGGTATTTCTTGAAATTAAAGTTAAAAAGTGTCAATGAATAAAATGTGTTCATTTCTTGACAGCTTTTTGAATAAATTGAATAGTTAAAAGGAGTATTTTATGGCTATTGAAAGAACTTTCTCAATGATTAAACCAGATGCAACTGCTCGTAATTTAACAGGTGCGATTAATGCAAAAATTGAAGAAGCTGGTCTTCGTATTGTTGGTCAAAAACGTGTTTGGATGACAAGAAAACAAGCTGAAACATTTTATGCAGAACATAATGGACGTCCTTTCTTTGAAGAATTGGTTGAATTTATGAGTTCAGCACCAATTGTTGTTCAAGTATTAGAAGGAGAAGATGCGATTGTTAAGTACCGTACAGTTATGGGAAAAACAGATCCAGCTGAAGCTGATGCTGGTACAATTCGAGCATTGTTTGCAGAAAGTAAGGGACGTAATTCTGTGCATGGTTCAGATAGTCCAGCTTCTGCTCAAAGAGAAATTGCTCAATGGTTTAGTGTAAACGAAATTGTTGGCTAAGTTTTGTTTTTGATTTAAAAAAGCTGGGTGAAGCGAAAGCATAGCTCGGCTTTTTTTGATAAAAAGGTTTATTTGATGAGTGAGCAAAAGCATATTCCTGTTTTATTAAATGAAGTTATTTCGCATTTGGATTGTTCTAAAGCAGGGTGTTATGTAGATGGAACTTTTGGTGCTGGTGGGTACACGAGTGCTATATTAAATTCAAATAAAGAAAATTTGGTTATCAGTTTTGATAGAGATCCTAATACAATCTTGACAGCGCAAGCGTTAAAGGAAAAGTTTTTAAACAGATTTATTTTTGTGCATGACTGTTTTGGGAATATGATGAATCATATTGAAGGGCAAGTTGATGGGATTGTTTTGGATTTAGGGGTTTCTTCCATGCAAATTGATGAGAAAGAGAGGGGTTTTTCTTTCAGGTTTGATGGTCCATTAGATATGCGTATGGGGCAAGAGGGTTTGTCGGCAAAAGATGTTGTTAACACATTTGATGAAAAGAAGATTGCTGATATTTTGTTTACATATGGGGAAGAAAAAGCCTCTCGTAGAATTGCAGCGAATATTGTAAAATCCCGTCAGAAAAAACAAATTGAAACAACAGGTGAATTGGCTGAAATTATTCATCAAGTGATGCCAAAACCAAAGGATGGATCAGATAGTGCAATGCGTTCATTTCAAGCCCTTCGTATCTATGTGAATGACGAACTAGGTGAGTTAGAAAGGGCGCTTGAGGCTTCTAAAAAGCTTTTGAAAGTGGGTGGACGAATGGTTGTTGTTACTTTCCACTCGTTGGAAGATAGAATTGTGAAAAACTTTTTTATTAAAAATTCAGATTTGAAACCAAATGCAAACCGTCATGAGATACCTTTGATGTGTGTTAACGAAAAATCTCTTTTTAAAGTGGTAACAAAAAAAGCTGTTTTACCAACACAGGAAGAATTACTACGCAATTCAAGAGCTCATTCGGCAAAATTACGTTCAGCTATTAAACAGCAAGAAGAGGAGGATTTATGAAAAAATTTATTATTAACTCCGTTTTTTTGTTAATAGCTGTTTTGTCTGGGGTTGGTTTATTTGTTTTAAAATATCAGGTGAAGGAAAAAGAAACTGAACTTAGATTGATTCACTTAGATATATTAAAAACAAAACGAGATCTACATATGTTGGAGGCCGAGTGGGCGCATTTAAATGATCCAAAACGTTTGAAAGCATTGGTGACTTCACAAACAAACTGGGAAGTTATTACTTCAAAACAATTTGTTGAAATAGAAGATTTACCACTAAAGCCAGAGCTTGAAGCTCAAAAAGAAGGGGAAGATTTAGCATTGAAAAAAGGAGATTTTTAGGTGTTTAAACGAAAAAAGGAGACGTTTTATTATGCAGGACATGAAGTTCCAGCGTTAACACCGATGGATAGATACAAGTGTTTGGATGATGCAACAAGGGGCGTGCTTAGAAAAGCAAGTAAACGGATTGCATTTTTGATGGTTGTCTTTTTCCTTTGTTTTTCAGCTATTATCGGACGCTTATTTTATTTAACTGTTTTGTCTTATCAATCTAGATCATTTACACCTTCTGTTTTGAAAACAGATTTAAATATTATTAGACATAATGTATTGGATCGAAATGGAATGATATTGGCAACGAGTGTGCCAACAAAAGATTTATCAATTAATCCTAAAATGGTAAAGTCAAAAGATAAGGAAACAGTCGCTGAAAATTTGGCAAAAGTTTTGCCTGGGGTTTCAAAAGAAGATGTTTTAAATAAAATTAATATGGGTGGTTCTTTTAGATATATTAAAAGAAATATAACCCCTCTTGAGCAAAAAGATATCAATTGGCTTGGATATTATTTTTTAATGGAAACAGATGGGGAAAAACGTGTCTATCCACAAGGATCGTTATTTTCACACTTATTGGGTAGTGTTGATATTGATAATAAAGGGACAGCAGGGATTGAAAAGGCTTATGAGCCTATTTTAGCTGAACGTAATTTAATGCTTTCACTGGATATTTCTGTTCAAGATATTGTTCATAGAACACTTGCTCAAAACATTCAAAAGTTTAAAGCAAGTGGCGGAACAAGTATTGTAATGGATGTTCACACGGGTGAGGTTTTGGCGAGTGTTTCGCTTCCAGATTACAATCCTAATTTAGCGCTTGATGCTGATGAAGACGCAAGATTTAATAAGGCAACGTTAGGTGCTTATGAGTTTGGTTCTGTTTTTAAATTATTTAACACAGCTATGGCGTTAGATGCTGGTGTGATTAAGCCTTATGATGTTTTTGATGCAACAAAACCAATGAAAATTGGGAAAAAAACTTTTGAAGATTATAGAGGGCAAAATAGACCTTTAATGGTTCCTGAAATTTTAATTCATTCTTCAAATATTGGATCCATCCGAATCGCATTGAAGGCCGGATGGCAAAAACAAAAAGAATTTTTAGGACGATTTGGTTTTTATAATCCGTTACCAATCAAATTACCAGAACGAACAAGGACGCAGTATCCAAGAGCAAAAAAATGGGCAGAAATAACTTCAGCAAACGTTTCATTTGGATATGGGATTTCTGTTTCGCCATTACATTTGATTTCGGCTGTAAGCGCTTTGGTAAATGGAGGGTATTATCGTGTGCCAACATTTATTAAAGGGGGAAATAAAGGGCGTGCCGAATATCAAGTTCTGTCTAAAAAAGTATCTGACCAAATGCGTCATATGATGTGGGGTGTTATCAATTGGAATTTGAAAGAAAGTGATCCTATTCGGGCCTATGCTGTGGGGGGAAAAACAGGATCTGCAAACTTACTTAAAAATGGGAAATATGTTCAAGGTTCACTTCGAACAACATTTGTTTGTGCTTTCCCGATGAATGATCCTAAGTATGCTGTATTAGTTGTTTTGGAAAATCCTCAACGAATTAAAGAAACTTTTAACTTTAATACAGCAGGGTGGAATGCAAAACCAACAGGATTACAAATTGTATCTGAAATTGCCCCTTATTTGGGCGTTCCAGCACAAGAAGAATGGGAACAACCCAGTTATATGAAACGAGCTATTGAAACATCACTAAATGCGAAAAAAAGGTAACAAATGCGATTATCATCACTGTTAAAAAAGGCTAAAATTGTAAATAAAGGGCAAATTGATTTTGAAGTGAAAGGTATTTCTTCAAATTCAAAAGATATAAAAGACGGATTTATTTTTGTTCCTTTAAAGGGAGAATGTTTAGATGGTCTTCAATTTTTAGATGAAGCCATTGAAAAGGGTGCAAAGGTTGTTTTATCGGATCGTAAAATAAAATCTTCGTTGCCTTGTATAGAAGTTTTAGATGCAAGAGAAAGTTTAGCTATCCTGGCAAATTTAATTTATCCCAGTGAAAATATAACAAAATTAGCTGTTACAGGGACAAATGGAAAGACGTCTATCGCTTATTTTACGCAACAGTTATTAAATAAAGTTCAACACAAAACAGCAAGTATTGGAACGTTAGGCGTATATGTTGATGGAAAGCTGGAGAAGGGTTCTATGACAACACCAGACAGCGTGACCCTTTCAAAAAAATTAAATGAATTGGCTCAGCAAAACGTTAAAAGTGTTGTAATGGAAGCATCAAGCCATGGCTTGGATCAAAAAAGATTGGATGGCCTTTCTTTTAAAGCTGCTGGATTTAGTAATTTAACACGTGATCATTTGGATTATCATGGAACAATGCAAAATTATTTTAAATCAAAACTTCGGCTTTTTGATTGTTTGTTAGAAGCAAATGGTTTAGCTGTTTTAAATGCTGACGAAGACGTTTTTGATGATATTAGACGGATTTGCTTAAAAAAGAATATTTCTGTTTTTTCATATGGGTATTGTGGGTTTGATTTAAAAATTGAACAGTTAACAGCTTTGCCAGATGGACAGCTTCTTTTATTGCGCCATGGTAATGTTATCAGGGAAATTAAATTAAATGTTTTTGGAGCATTTCAAGTTTCAAATATTCTTTGTGCTGTGGGTTTGGCTTCTTCTCTTGGATATGATGTTGAGCGATTACTCACGTTTTTACCAGAATTGGTAGCTCCGAAAGGGCGTTTAGATTTAATTGCTCAGTATAAGGGGGCAAATATTTTTGTTGATTATGCGCATACACCTGATGCAGTTGAAAATGTTTTAACAAGTCTTAGACCTCATACAAAAGGAAATTTAATTGCTTTAATAGGCTGTGGTGGAAATAGAGATACAGGGAAGCGTCCTATGATGGGAAAAATCGCTGATGAGTTGGCTGATAAAGTTTATATAACAGATGATAATCCCCGTTTTGAAGAAGCAAATCTTATTCGCCAGAGTATAAAAGAGGCTTGTCCCAAAGGGATTGAAATTGCTGATAGGCGTGAGGCTATTTATCAGGCAGTTCATTTGTTAAACAAATCAGACACCTTGGTCTTGTGTGGTAAAGGACATGAAGCAGGGCAAATTGTTAAGGGAGTAACTTATCCTTTTGATGATACGGCTGAAGCAAAGCTTGCCATTGAGGTTGATAGAAAATTACCTATTTGGGATAAAAAATCTCTTAAAGAAGCTTTAGATGTTGATACAGTTGATACGTTGAAGATAAGTGGTATTTCAATCGACACAAGAACATTAGTGCCAGGGGATTTATTTATCGCATTTAAAGGTGAAAAAGTTGATGGGCATCAGTTCGTTCCTTTAGCTATTGAAAAAGGAGCTGCTGCGTGTTTGGTTTCTAAAGTTATTGAAGGCGTTCAGTTAGAAAGGCAAATCGTTGTTAAAGATACGCTTGAAGCATTATATCAATTGGCCCAATATGCAAGAGAACGGAGTAAAGCATCTTTTATTGGTATTACAGGTAGTTCAGGAAAAACAACCACAAAGGAAATGTTAAAATCTTCTTTGGAACCCTATGGAATTGTTGGAGCAACGAAAGGAAACTGTAATAATGAATTAGGCGTTCCTATTACATTGGCAAGTTTACCAGTTGATGCAAAGTATGCTATTATTGAAATGGGCATGAATCATCAAGGAGAGATTTCAAAATTAACACAACTTGTTAAACCTGATGTAAGCATTATTACAATGATAGGTACAGCGCATCAAGAGTTTTTCAAAACGCCACGGGATATTGCTCTTGCAAAAGCTGAAATATTTGAAGGTCAAAAAGCAGGTTCTGTTGCTATTTTGAATAAAAATTCTGTTTATTTTAATTTGCTAGAAGAAAAAGCAAAAGAAAGAAATTTAAAAGTGATTTCTTTTGGAGAAACAGATACGGCAGATATTTATCTTAAAAAATGTGAAATATCAGACTGTTGTCAAATTGATATGAATTATCAAAATCAAGATTATTCATATAAAATTAATTTTTTAGGTAAGCATTTTGCTATGAACTCGTTGGCTGTTTTAGCGGCTGTTGATTCTGTAAAAGTGCATGTTTTTGAAGTTTTAGATTATATTCAAAGAACAGAGCCAATTAAAGGTAGGGGATTGATGAAAAAGGTTTCATTGTCAATTGGGGATAGTATTACCCTTATCGATGATTGTTATAATGCAAACCCAAGCTCAATGCAAGCTTCCTTATCTGTGTTGGGCGCTCAAATGGGGGGACGCAGAATTGCTGTGTTGGGTCAAATGTTAGAATTGGGTGAAAATGCCCCTCAAATGCATGCAAATCTATTAAAATATATTATTGAAAATAAAGTTGATAAGGTTTATACGGTTGGTTCTTTGATGAAGTATTTATATGATGTTTTGCCATCAGCAATAAAAGGCAAGCATGTTGATTCAGTTGAAGAATTAATTGATATTTTACCTGCAAAATTAATTGGGAATGATGTCCTATTGGTAAAAGGGTCCAATTCTGTTGGATTAAGCAAATTGGTTAATAAGTTATATGACGGTGTGATTTAATGGGAGTGAAAAATGTTGTATCTGTTATCGTTTTTATCAAGTGAATTAAGTATATTAAATATTTTTAAATATATCACATTTAGAGCAGGGGGCGCTCTGGCAACGTCATTTTTAATTATGTTGATATTTGGACCTTCATTTATTAGATGGTTAAAACAAAAACAAGGAGAGGGGCAACCTATTCGAACAGATGGACCTGAGAGCCATTTTAAAAAGAGGGGGACTCCTTGTATGGGAGGATTACTCATTATTATTGCAATCCTTGTTTCAACACTTTTGTGGGCTCAATTGATTAATCCATATGTTTGGGTTCTTGTCTTTGTTTTGGTCGGTTTTGGAATTGCAGGATTTTTTGATGATTATAAAAAATTAACAAAAAATAATTCTAAAGGTATTTCAGCTAAGCATAAATTAATGCTGCAATTTTTTATTAGTGTGGTTGCTTGTTTGTGTATGATTTGTCTTGAAGAGGGACCAATGGGAACGACATTAACAATCCCATTTTTTAAAGATGTTTCTATTGATTTAATGTATTTTTATATCCCATTTGCTTTGGTTGTCATGGTGGGTAGTTCAAATGCTGTTAATTTAACAGATGGACTTGATGGGTTGGTTTCATTACCTGTTATTATGTGTTGTTTTGTATTTATGGTTATTGCTTATTTGGTAGGTCGTGTAGATTACAGTACCTACTTGCATATCCATTATGTGGCTGGTGCTGGTGAAATGGCTGTATTTTGTGGCGCTGTTATTGGGGCAACACTTGGATTTTTATGGTTCAATGCGCATCCAGCTCAAGTCTTTATGGGAGATACGGGGTCTTTAGCTTTGGGTGGCGTCTTAGGGGCACTCAGTGTTGCAACAAAACAAGAGTTATTGCTTGCGATTGCAGGAGGTATTTTTGTTGCTGAGGCTCTTTCAGATATTATTCAAGTTGGATCTTATAAATTAAGAAAAAAACGAGTGTTTCTCATGGCGCCTTTACATCACCATTTTGAAAAAAAAGGGTGGTCAGAAACAACGGTTGTTGTCAGGTTTTGGATTGTTGCCGTTTTGCTTGCTATTGTTGCACTGTCAACATTAAAAATTAGATAGGAGTTAGAAATGGTGAAAATATTAGAAAGGATGAGAAGTTTTATCAGTGAACGTTTTCGTGATATTAACAGACAACTTCTCTATGCTGCAGCCGTTTTAATTTTATATGGTATTTTTTTAATATTTGCTGCAAGTCCTGGGGTTGCTTATCGAACGAATAGAGAAACATTTTATTTTATTAATAGACAGTTGATTTTTTTAGTTCCTTCTATTTTTGTTTTATTTACAACTGCATTTTTGTCCTTTCAACAAATAAGAAGACTTTCTTTTTGTGTTCTTGTTGGATCTTTATTGTGTATGGTTTATGTTGTCTTGTTTGGTACTGAGATTCAAGGCGCAAAACGGTGGTTAAATTTTTTTG
This sequence comes from Alphaproteobacteria bacterium, assembly GCA_017466695.1. GTDB lineage: Bacteria > Pseudomonadota > Alphaproteobacteria > CAAHEQ01 > UBA3637 > RGIG4140. The sequence continues at coordinate 21,199 of JAFTTR010000033.1, forward strand.
GTGTTGGTCTACAACCATCTGAATTTGTAAAACCGGCATTTGCTGTTGTAAGTGCCTGGCTTTTAGCTTCTGGACGGTTGATTAAACAATTCCCAGGATACTTGTTGTCAATGACTTTATATGCAGTTGTAGCTGGGCTTTTACTTTGTCAGCCAGATATTGGGATGTTGTTCACCGTAACTTGTATGTTTGGTGTTCAATTTTTCTTGTCTGGAATACCTATGCTTTTTGTACTTGTTTTGATTGGTGGTGGTATTTCACTGGCAATTTTTGCCTATTTTACATTTGATCATGTACACACACGTGTTAATCGCTTTTTAAATCCAACAGAAGGACAAGAAGCTTATCAGGTAGAAAAATCAATGGAAACACTTCAAAATGCTGGGTGGTTTGGTAAAGGACCAGGAGAAGGTATTGTAAAATATGAATTGCCTGATGCGCATACAGATTTTATTTTAGCAGTTTCAGCTGAAGAATTTGGTTTTATTTTGACGGCTTTGTTGGTTTGTGTTTTTGCATTTATTGTATTAAAAGGATTTCGTTTATTAAGGCAAACAAATAATCATTTTTCGCAAATTGCTGTCGCTGGTCTGTTGACACAAATTGCAATTCAAGCTATTGTAAACATGGGTTCAACATTAAATATGCTTCCAACCAAGGGGATGACTTTGCCATTTATTTCTTATGGTGGATCCTCTTTGGTTTCTATTGGGTTTGCGTTTGGTATTATTTTAGGGTTGACAAGATGTCATACGCTTTCACGAGGATTAGAGTAGATTTTGAAAGGGATAACAAATGGGTCATAAAAAGTTTAGAAATAAAAATAAAAAATCACAAGGGCGACAACACCAAAATACACCATTGGTTGTTGTTACAACTGGTGGTAGTGGTGGGCACATTTTCCCTGCAGAAGCAATTTGCTCAGCCTTGATTCAAAAGGGATATCGTGTTGCTTTTATAACGGATAAACGGGGGAAGGCTTTTACCTCGTTGCCTGGGGTACAAACGTATAAGCTTGTGTCTGAAGCTGTTGCAAGAAGGACAATTTTTCATAAGGCTATTGCGCTTGCTAAATTATTTTTTGGTGCAGCACAAGCATTAATTTTGTTACAAAAACTAAAACCAGCTGCCGTAATTGGCGTGGGAGGATATGCCTCTTTCCCAGCTGTTTTAGCAGCACATTTATGGAGTATCCCTGTTATTTTGCATGAACAAAATGCTGTTTTAGGTCGAGCAAATAGAATATTAGCAAAAGGTTCTCGGTTGATAGCCACATCTTTTAGCCCAACAAAACGAGTGCCATCTAATTTGGAACAATTTAGAGTGGGAATGCCTGCAAGAGATAAAATTTTGAAAAAGGAAAATTCTCCTTATCCACCTCATGAAGATACATTTCATTTACTTGTTTTTGGTGGTAGTCAAGGGGCTTCCTTCTTTAGCCGAGTGTTCCCTGAAGTTTTGTTGCAGTTGCCAGATGAACTTAAAAAGAAACTCGTGTTAACGCAACAAGCAAGGCCAGAAGATTTGGAATACGTTCGAGCCATTTATAAAGGCCAACCCTTTGTGAAAGTAACAGTTGAGTCTTTTTTTGATAATATGCCTGAACTTCTGGCTGATTCAAATCTTGTTGTTTCAAGAGGGGGTGCTTCAACAATCACAGAGTTAGAAGTGGTTGCTCGCCCAGCAATTATAGTCCCTTTACCAACAGCTGCAGATGATCACCAAACAGAGAATGCAGCTCAATTTTGTGATAGTGGGGCAGGGTGGCTTATTCCAGAAAAAAGTTTTAATTCTTCAAGGGTCGCTGAGCGTTTAGCTGAATTAATGAGCAATCCAAAAGAACTTGTTATTGCTTCCGAACAAGCTTATAATAGAGCTATGCCAAAAGCAGCAGAAATGGTTGTTGATAAAGTATCAAAAATTATTCAAGAGAAATAAAAAAGGGAAATTTAAAATGAAGTTGTCTTGTCCATTAAAGAAAATTCACTTTATAGGTATTGGTGGGATTGGTATGAGCGCAATCGCTGAAATGCTAGATGATTTAGGTTTAGTAGTTCAAGGGTCTGATGCTAAAGAAAGTGCCAATACATTGCGAGTTAGAAAAAGTGGCATACCAGTTTTTATTGGACACAAAAAAGAAAATTTAAAAGGTGTGGATGCCGTTGTGATTTCAAGCGCCATTAAATCTGATAATCCTGAGTTGGAAGAAGCAAGAAAGTTAGGTATTCCAATTGGACACAGGTCTGAAATGTTGGCTGAGATTTTAAATTACAAACGCAGTATTTGTATTTCTGGAACACATGGAAAAACAACGACCTCTTCTTTATTGGCCAGCATTTTGTTGCAAGCAAAACTAAATCCAAGTTTTGTCATTGGTGGTATTTTAAATTCTCAGTCATCTAATGCAAGATTAGGAAAAGGTGATTATGTTGTGGTTGAGGCTGATGAATCAGATGGCTCTTTTTTAAAATTACCAACGACAATTAGTGTCGTGACGAATATTGATCCAGAACATATGGATCATTATAAGTCATTTGAAAATATGAAAAAAGCCTATTCTTTGTTTATTAAGAATACAGCTTTTTATGGTTTTTCAGTTGTTTGTACAGATCATCCAGTGGTTAAAGAAGTGATTAAAGATATTGAAACACGCCGGATTGTTTCATATGGATTGAACAAGGCCGCTGATGTTCATGCTGATAATATTCGCACGATTAAAAATGGTATTGTTTTTGATGTTTTTGTGCGTCATGATTCAAAATTTAAAAAAATAAAAGATGTAAAACTCGCTATGTTTGGGAAACATAATGTTTCAAATGCGTTGGCTGCAATAGCTGTTTCTTTAAGATTAGGGATTAAAGAAAGTGTTATTAAAAAGGCTTTAGCTCGTTTTGAAGGGATACAAAGAAGATTAACATTGAGAGGGGTACTATCAAAGGTAAATGTATATGATGATTATGCGCACCATCCAATTGAAATTGAAGCAACATTAAAAGCCGTTAGGGATTCTATTAAAGGGAAAATTGTTGCTGTTTTTCAACCACACAGATATTCTCGTTTCAGAGATTTGTGGGATGAATTTTTAACTTGTTTTTCTTCAGCTGATGAAGTTTATGTGTTGGATGTTTATGGCGCAGGGGAACATTTAATTGCTGGAACAACGGCCCCTTCTTTTGTTGAAGCTATGAAAGCAAAAGGAAAGAAAGTTCGCTATTTGCCTTCAATTGATGGATTGAAAGAAGTGGCTTTTACATTAGATAATGAAGATGCGATTGTTTGTTTGGGCGCTGGGTCCATTTCATCAGAAATTATTCAATTATTAAAAAAAGAGAAGGGACTTAAAAAATAATGACTAAAGGTTTTTTTAATCGTTTCTTTGGCAAGATGAAAAAAGATTTTCCTCAGTTAGAAAAGTCATGGCCTAAAGTAAGGGGGAAACTTCTATTTAATGAGCCATTGTCTAAAAAAAATTGGTTTGGTGTGGGAGGACCTGCTCAGGTTTATTTTGAACCAGCTGATGTTGAGGATTTGAAATATTTTATCTCACAAGTTAAAGGTATTCCCTTAACCATTTTAGGAGCAGGGAGCAATGTTCTTATTCGAGATGGGGGCATTCCAGGTATTACAATTCGATTAGGAAAAGCATTTTCTTCGGTTGAAGTTGATGAGGATAAGTTGATTTGCAAAGCTGGAGCTCTTGTTATGGAAGTTTCACGCATTGCTGAAAAAAACTTGATTAGTGGTTTTGAGTTTTTATGTGGTATTCCAGGAAGTATTGGAGGAGGTGTTCGAATGAATGCTGGTGCTTATGGTTCTTCGTTACATGAACGATTGGAAAAACTGACGGTTTTGACAAAAGAAGGCCAGGTTCAAACACTTGAAAAAGAAGAACTTGTTGATGCCTTTTCTTATAGGAAATGCTATCTACCAAATGAGTGGATATTTTTGGAAGCTGTTTTAAAAGGAAAAAAGGAAACAGATGCTTTGCTTATTAAACAAAAAATGTTAGCTAATAAGCAAAAAAGAGAAGCTGGACAACCTATTGGTGTTCGTACTGCTGGTTCAACTTTTAAAAATCCAGATGGGATACCTGCTTGGCAGCTGATTGAAAAGGCAGGGATGAAAAATGCAAAAGTTGGAGGGGCTTGTGTGAGTTCTAAGCATGCTAATTTTTTGATTAATACAGGGAAAGCAACAGCAAAAGATATAGAAGATTTAGGTGAAAAAATTAGAAAAACTGTGTTAGAAAAAGAAGGTGTTGCATTGGAATGGGAAGTGAGGAAACTGGGGGTTGATAATGACTAATCCTTCAAAAAAAGAAACGCTCTTAACAAAAGAAGATTTAGAAAGACAAGGAAAAGAGTTTTCGAAAAGTTTATTTGAGAGAGCCTCACATGAAGAGGTGGTAAAAGAAAAGGTGCTTCTTTTAGTTGGAGGGATTTCTTCTGAACGGGAAATTTCTCTTGAAAGTGGTAGGTGTGTTAAAAAAGCTTTAGAAAATTTGAAATATAATGTTGTCTGTTTTGACCTTAAAGAAGGACTTGAAAAGTTAATCTTAGTCATTAAAAATGAAAAACCAGATTGTGTATTTAATGCGCTTCATGGCGGATGGGGTGAGAATGGATGTGTTCAGGCATTTTTAAATATGATGCAAATTCCTTATACACATTCTGGTGTGTTGGCTTCGTCTTTAGCTATGAATAAAGATGAAACAAAAAGAATTGCAAAGTCTCATAATCTAGATGTACCAAAAGGTATTTTGGTTTCTCAATCTTTTTTTAAAGATAAAGAAACGGTTGATTTTTCTTGTGTGATAAAACCTAATCAAGAAGGTTCATCAGTTGGCGTGTATATTTTGAATAAGGGAGATGCTATTCCAGCATTTTTAAAAAGTGAGAATGCCCCAAAATCATTTTTGATTGAAGAATATATAGCAGGAAGAGAGTTCTCTGTCGCTGTTACAGACGAAGGGGCATTAGGTCTTATTGAAATTGTTCCATTAGATGGTTTTTATGACTACGAGCATAAATATTCAAAGGGGTTAACCGAACATGTTGTCCCTACCGATCTTTCAACTGCATTGAAGAATAAATTAATGCAAGAAGCCTATATAATGCATCAGGCTTTGGGCTGTAAAGGTGTTTCACGTAGTGACTTTAGGTATGACCCAGCTGAAGATAGACTTGTGTTTTTGGAGTTAAATGCAAATCCAGGAATGACAAATTTATCATTAGTGCCAGAAATGGCTTTACAAAAAGGGATTTCTTATAATAGTTTAGTTAATAAGCTTATTGAAAAGGCGGATTTTGAAAAATGAGAAAAAAAAGACAAAAGAAAAAAACAAATAAATTTTTCAAGTTAAAAATAACTTTACTTATATTGTTTATTTTGATGTTTTTGGTGGGAGGCGTTTTAATTTCGCCTTATGGTCCGTTGGTGAAAAAATGGACAATTACTTTTTCAAATTTGTGTGTTCAAAAAGCGCAGTTTAATTTAGAAAAAGTTGATGTAGAAGGTCATGTGCGAACAACAAGTGAAGATGTTATAAAACGTTTGAATTTAAAACGAGGGATTAAAATTTTTGAAGTTGATTTAGAAAAAGAAAAAGAATCTATTTTAACACTTCCTTGGATAAAAACAGTTCGCATTGAAAGACATCTTCCGAGCCAAATTTTAATTAGTTTGACCGAAAAGACCCCCATTGCTGTCTGGCAAAATAAAAAAAGATATTTGCCAATAGATGAAGAAGGGAATCCTATCTTGGATGATAAAACTGTTTTGGCAAATCTGTTGCTTGTCGTGGGGGAAGATGCCCCTAAGCATACACCAGAGTTAATTGATTTATTGGCAAAATATCCTGAAATTGGAAAAGTTGCAAAATCAGCTGTTAGAGTTGGAAAACGTAGATGGAATCTTTATTTAAATGATGCTGAAAATGGTTTGGAAATTCGTTTGCCTGAAACGGATATTAAAGCAGCGCTTGAAAGATTAAAAAACTTTAAAGAAGAAGGGGATATTTTAAATAGAGATTTAAAGGTTATTGATTTAAAATTACCAGATCGTCTTATTGTAAAAAGCAGTGAACCACTAGAGGAAAGAACTAAAAATGGCAAAAAAAACTAAATTAAAATCACTTTTAACTCTCTTGGATGTTGGCACAAGTAAAGTCTGTTGTATGATGGTTCGCTTTACCTCGGATGGTAGACCAGAAGTTGTGGGGACCGGATATGCACCTTCAAAAGGAATCAATGCTGGAGCTATTGTTAATTTGGATCAAGCCTCAGATTCAATTCGTGCAGCTCTTGAAGATTTAGAAAACAAACAGAGCGTCAAGTTACAAGTGTTGTTGTTAATATCTCTTCAACTCAGTTAAAATCATTGCATATTAATAAAGAAATTGAAATCAGTGATGGAAAACCTATCTCTGCTAGTGATGTTAAACGATTGGTGGATGGAGTTGTTTCTTCTTGCTTAGCTGAAGGGGATGAGGTTATTCATGCTTTTCCACTCAGTTATACTGTTGATAAGGAGCCAGGTGTTTCTGATCCAAGAGGGCTTTATGGTCATAAACTAGGTGTCCATATGCATGTGATTGTTTTGCCAGAAAGTCAGTCTAGAAACTTGGTTGCTGCATTGGATAGACGCCACGTTTCAATTGATATGAAAGTCGCCACACCTTATGCTTCAGCGTTGGCAACAATGACAGAGGAAGAAAAAGAAATTGGAGCAACAGTTGTGGATTTCGGTGCAGGGACGACATCTATTGCTATTTTTTTAGAAGGGGGATTAGTTCATTTAGATATTGTACCTCAAGGTGGAAATATTTTTTCAAAAGATATTGCCAGAGGATTAGGGTGTTCTTTTTCTGTGGCAGAAAGATTAAAAACTTTACATGGGGGTGTTTTTGAATCTTCTAGAGATGGTCTTGACAGGTTAATTGTTCCTGTTTTAGGTGAAGAAAACGTTAATATTCAAGTGCCTAGGTCTGATTTGATTTCAATTATTGTTCCAAGGTTAGATGAAATTTTAGAAAATGTTGGAAAGGTTTTTCAAAAATATCCACGATTCGTTATTTCGACTCGTCATATTGTTCTAAATGGGGGTGGAAGTATGCTTTTAGGCATTAAAGAAAAGGTGATTCATACATTAGGTGGTGTTGTCAGGCAAGGAAAACCAGATATTATTCGTGGAATACCCACTCAATTTGAACCTTATACATTTTCTACTTGCATTGGGCTATTAAAATATGTAATGATAAAGGAGAAGAGTTTATTAAACGAAAAATTCACTGCTCAACCTGAGCAGCGAAAAGGTTTATTTGGAAAGGTAGTTCAATGGTTAGTTCAGAATTTTTAGACACAAATGAAAGCAGTTTGTCAATTGGGTTAGTTACACCTCCTCCAGAAGTTTTATTGACGCCAAATATTGGTGTGATTGGTGTTGGTGGTGCTGGGGGCAATGCTGTGAATAATATGGTGACAAGTGAACTAAACGGTGTTTCCTTTTTCGTTGCAAATACGGATGCTCAAGCCCTTTCAAGGTCTTTGGTATCGGAGCGTATTCAATTAGGTGTTGCTTTAACCCAAGGGTTGGGCGCTGGTGCTAATCCTGAAGTTGGAAGAGCTGCTGCAGAAGAAACTGCTGAAAAGTTAGCTGATTGTTTAAAAGGGTTACACCTCTTATTTATTACAGCAGGAATGGGTGGTGGTACCGGTACAGGAGCTGCCCCTGTGATTGCAAGGTTGGCAAAAGAAATGGGGATTTTAACAGTTGGTGTTGTGTCAAAACCATTCCAATTTGAAGGCTCAAAGAGAATGCGTACAGCCAATAATGGTATTGCTGAATTGAAAAAACATGTTGATACCTTGCTTGTGATTCCAAATCAAAATTTGTTCAGAATTGTTTCAAATAGTACAACATTTGCTGATGCTTTTAAAACAGCTGATGGTGTTTTGTGTCAAGGGGTACGTTCTATCACAGACTTGATTATCAAACCAGGTATGATTAACCTTGATTTTGCTGACGTAAAAACTGTTCTTTCTTCTATGGGTAGAGCCATGATGGGAACGGGTGAAGCAACTGGTGAAAATAGAGCTGAAATTGCTGTTGAAAAGGCTATTTCTAACCCATTATTGGACGATTCATCTATTCGTGGTGCAAAGAGTGTTTTGTTAAACATTTCAGGTGGTTTAGATTTAACATTGGCTGAGGTTGATTTAGCAGCAGAACGCATCCGTGAAGAATTAGGCGAAGAAGATGCAAATATTATTTTCGGTACTTGTGCTGATGAAGCTTTACACGGTATGATCCGTATTTCAATTGTTGCAACTGGTATTGATGAAACGGCAAATGAGACAACACCTGTTGAAAGTTTCGCAGCCCAACAACCAAAAGAAACGGTTGTTGAAGTGCCTCAAACAGATGAAAAATCATCAACTTGCGAAAAAGAAAATAAAACAGAAGAACAATTAGCTTTGATTGAAAAAAATACTTCTTCAGAGGAAGCTCATTTTGAAAGTGTGGTTCGTCAAGACGAGGATGATGCAACATTAGACCAAATTGATATTGTGGTTGAAACAATTGAAAAACCAAGACAACAACCACTCTTATTTCAAGAAGAAACACCAAAAATCAAACCTTCTATTCAAATTCGTTCTGTTCCAGAAGTTCAACCTGCAATAGATTTGGATTCGAAAAAACAAGATATAAATGTCAAACCAATTCGAGGTGGTTTGTTTGACTTTATGCCAGGTTTTGGCCGTAAGAAGGATAAGATGGATGTGGCTGCAGAAGCTGGATCTATTTCAACGCCCCGTGTTTCTCCTGCCAGTGGTCAAAATTACGATGATCCATTTGAAAGTGTTGATTTACCAGCTTTTTTAAGACGTTAAATTAACTTTTAACTCTTTTAAGGATGTAGCTTATGAAACCAGCCCTTCAAACAAGACTAGCAGCTTTTTGGGTGCTTAAAGATATTTTTGAGCGAAAAGTAACCGTGCAACTTGCCTTTTCAAAGTGTAAACTCTTCAAACAATTTAGTGAAATTGATGCAAAATTTGTACGGTTACTTGTCCTTACCACATTGCGCAGATATGGTCAGTCAAAAATTCTTTTGAATCAATATCTAAAGAAAAAACTTTCTGGTAAAAAAAAGGATATTGAACTGGTTTTGATTTTGGCTATTGTCCAATTAAAATTTTTAAATACGCCAGCCCATGCTGTGGTTGATACATCTGTTGAATTATCAAAAGAAATTAGGCAAAAGCACTTTTCTGGATTGGTGAATGCAATTTTGCATGCAATGAGTAAAGATAAGGATAGACCACTTCCTGATATAATTGAAAATTTACCCACTTGGCTTCGGCAAAAATGGTTGTCAGTTTATTCAAAAGAACAGATTTCTGGATTTGTTAAAATGTTTAATACAGAGCCTGTTTTGGATATAAGTGTTCGAAAAGATGCTTCGCTTTGGGCACAAAAATTAGGGGGTGAATTATTACCAACTGGGACTGTTCGTTGTCATTTTACAGAAAATGTTCCTTCTTTGGAAGGATTTGAAGAAGGAGCTTGGTGGGTGCAAGAAGCATCAGCTGCTTTGCCGGCATTGTTGTTTTCAGATGTTGAAGGGAAAAAAGGAGCTGACTTATGTTCTGCTCCAGGAGGGAAGACGGCACAACTTGTTATGAGAGGTGCAACGGTTGATGCCTATGATATTTCAGAAAAACGACTTGAAAAATTAAAAGAAAATATGGCACGTTTAAATATTCCTGAAAAAGTTACGATTGTTTGCAAGGATGCCTTACAAATTGATGCAAAGGGACAATATGATTTTATTTTATTAGATGCTCCTTGTTCTGCTACAGGAACAATTAAACGTCATCCTGATTTGATGTATTTGCGTCAAGAAGAGGATATTTATCGTTTGGCACAGATGCAAAAAGAGTTATTAGAACAGGCTGTACGTTTGTTGAAAAAGGGAGGAGAACTTGTTTATTCAACTTGTTCTTTAGAATGTGAAGAAAATGAAACTCTTGTACAGGCCTTTTTGAAAGAACATATAAATATTAAAAGAGTTCCTATTCAATTAGAATGTTTAAAACCATTTTTAAATGAGTCTGGCGCTGTTCAAGTATTGCCTGGGGGAGATGTTTTACAAGATGGTTTTTATGCTGTTTTGTTAAAGAAGGAATAAGGAGAAAAAATGAAAGTTTTAATGATTAATGGTAGCTCAAATGAAACGGGATGCACGTATACAGCTCTTACTGAAATTGCCAACACTCTTGAACTTGAAAATGTTGAGAGTGAAATTTTGCAATTAGGGGTCCATTCGTATCATGATTGTACAGGATGTGGAGCTTGTAGAGAGGCTTTAGATGGAAAATGTATTTTTGATGATGATATTGTAAATACATTGATTGAAAAAGCAAAAGAAGCTGATGGTTTTGTTTTTGGAACGCCTGTTTATTATGCGCATCCCTCGGGGAGATTGCTTTCTGTTTTAGATAGGGCTTTTTTTGCTGGTAGCAAAAATTTTGCTTTTAAACCAGCTGCTGCTATTGCTTCTGCAAGACGTGCTGGAACAACAGCTTCTTTAGATGTAATTAACAAATATTTTACAATCAATCAAATGCCTGTCGTGTCTTCTAGTTATTGGAATATGGTCCATGGAAGAACACCTGAAGATGTTTTACAGGATAAAGAAGGGTTGCAAACAATGCGCCATTTGGCAAAAAATATGGCTTATTTTTTAAAAATAATTGAGTTAGGGAAAGAAAATGGTATTTTACCACCAGTGAATGAAAAAGAATTTATGACCAATTTTATCCGTTGAAACAAAAAAAGAGCCTTTTACGGCTCTTTTTTAATTTTTAATTTCTTCCCATTCATTCTCTTTTATATGCTGCAGTTTTAGAATGTATCCATTATCAAAATGCAGGATTTTAAATGAAGAAGAGTCATTTGTTAAAGTGGCACATTGATTAATAGTCATTTTACAGAATCTGTTTTCACCAACTTTGATGAGCCAATAATTTGCGTATGGTTCATCATAATTTACAAATAATGAATTTTCGTGTATCCATTTTTTTGTTTTTTCAAATGAATAAAGATTCTTATCAGTTACTAATTTTGCCTTTTTTAATGTAGTAAGATAAGGATCATGATTTGTTCGTTGAATATAAGATAAAATTTCTCCTTTATTTTGATTGAAAAACAAAGAAGAACCAAAACCAGAAACTTTTTCTGGTTTTAAACCACTTAGAATGAGTAATTCATAAGGAATATGAGAATCTAATGGTTTAATCCCTGGACAAAAATGATTTAAAATTTCTTGAGTTGGTGTTTGTGTTCTGTTTGGGTGTGGTTTATAAAACCAGTTATATTGAGGATTTTTTTTGCAATCATCTTTAAGTGATGCTAGTTGAGCTGGCTCAAATGTATGATATTCGTTAACTCCAAGTATGTAGATCGCATTTTTTGTTTTTGAAAGAAGTTTTTTGTATTTTTCTAAATCAAATCCAGCCAGTTCAAATAATGCTTTTTTTTCCTCAGCCGATAAAAATTCTCTAAGTTGATAAAAATCAAGAGGAATAATTCGGATATTGTTTGAAATTTCGTTTAATGTTGAACATCTTGTTAAAGGATTTTTCTTATCACAAAGAATGTTGAAATCACCCCAAATATGTAAATTTTTTTTAATTTTTGGTTCATTATTTAAAAGGTAGTCTCGTGATGTATTCCACCAAATATAACCAGCAGAGTCTTCGTAAATATGAACAATTTTTATATCTTTTGAAAATTCTTTTTGAAGATTGTCTAAAATAAAACTATGATGTAAATTATAATGCAGAATGATTTTGATACGTTTATATTCTTCTTTATATTTGCGAATAGTGTCAAAAATTTCGTCTTGATCAAGTGTAAAAAGAGTATTTTTGTATTTGTTTTTATTCATTATGTGATGATTAAATCGGCGCCAAAAAACAATTTTTAAATCATTTTCTGATTGATTGATATAATTTATCATTTGGAAAAAAGAAGGCGTTGTTGCCATATCATGATAAATATGAATAACTTTTGGTTGTGATAGAAATGCAAGAAATACCAAACAAAAAACAGCAATGATTTTCTTCTTGAATGGAGACATGTTTCAATCCTATTCATGGTAACATCTTTTTTGAAATTTTTGAAAATATTTTAATATTTTTTCACAAATTTCTTCAGGTGTTTTATCCGTTGTATCTATAATTAAATCAAAATTTGCCTCGTTATCAATATCCACATGGTAGAGGTTTTTAAATCGTTCAACTTCTAAAGCTCGTCTCGTTTTTAAATCAGTTTCAGCTTCGTCAACACTTTGATAAGCTCGTTCCTCTGTTCTTGTTTTATCATTAAAAATACGTTCAGCTGCAACTTTTGTATCAATATTGAGCTTAACTTTAAAAGAAGAGGGGATAAAAAAGAATGCTAATCTGGAATCGACAACAAAATCCTTCTCTTCTTGCACAAGTGTTTTGAAGACGCCATCAATTTGATTATCAATGCTCGTATCTGTCATTGAAAGTTTGTTTAATTCAAGGGTGGTTATGCCTCTTTCTTGTGCAATTTTGCGTTGCGCACTGCCGGTTGAATAAAAAGTGTACCCCAGTTTTTGAGCAAGCATTTTTCCAACGGTTGATTTTCCACTGCCAAGCATGCCAGAAAGTGAAATAATAAAATGCATCTTGTCCCCCTTACATTTTTTTATATATCTAAGTTTTCAACAAAACGGGCATGTTCTTGTATAAATTGGAATCTGTATTCTGGCTTGGTACCCATTAATCTTGAAACAATATTTTTTGTATATGCTGCTTCTTCAGCTTCTTCCTCTGTTGTTTTATGAGGAACAACAACTCGAAGGAGTGTCCGTTTTTTAGGGTCCATAGTTGTTTCTTTTAATTGATGAGGTGGCATTTCGCCCAAACCTTTAAATCTAGATATGTCAACATTCTTTGCATTTTTAAAGACTGTTTTGAGGACAACTTCTTTTTCAGCATCATCAGCTGCATAAACTGATTTTCCCCCTTGTGTTAATCGATAAAGAGGTGGTAGGGCAATAAAAAGATGCCCGTTTTCAATTAATTTTGGCATTTCTTGATAGAAGAAAGACATAAGTAATGAGGCAATGTGTGCGCCATCAACGTCAGCATCTGTCATAATGATGACTTTTTCATAGCGAAGAGCATCTTCATTATATTTATCTCTTCTGCCACACCCTAAAGCTTCGGTCATATCTTTGATTTCTTCATTTGCTAAAATTTTATCTTGAGAAGCGCTAATGACATTTAAAATTTTGCCCCGCAAAGGCAAAATAGCTTGAGTTTCACGATTGCGAGCTTGTTTTGCAGAGCCACCAGCAGAATCCCCTTCAACTAAGAATAATTCTGTTCCTGTTGTTTTGTTGTGTGAGCAGTCAGCTAACTTGCCAGGAAGACGCAATTTCTTTGTCGCACTGGCACGAACCGTTTCAAGCGTTTTTTTCTTACGTTTTCTTTCTTCAGCTCTTTCAACAATATAGTCTAGCAAAGCATTGGCAGATTTAATATCACGGCTGAGCCAATGGTCAAATGGATCTTTAATGGCATTTTCAACCAAACGAGCAGCGCTTGTTGTAACGAGCTTTTCTTTTGTTTGCCCTTGGAATTGTGGGTCTTTTATAAAAACAGAGAGCATAACACCGGCTGTGTTTAAAATGTCATCAGCTGTAATATCTGCTGCTTTTTTATTCCCAGACATTTCAGCATAAGCTCTTAATGATTTTGTAAGACCTGCTCTTAAACCTGTTTCATGCGTTCCACCAAGAGGTGTCACAACAGTGTTACAGTAAGAGTATGAAAAACCATCTTTAAAATCATCTGGCCAACAAATTGCCCATTCAACAGCGCCTTCGTTATCTGGCAATTCAACCCTGCCAGCAAATGGTTTGGGTGTAACGGTTGTTCTGTCTTTGATTAAATAGTCTAAAAAGTCTGCAATACCATTGGGGAATTTTAAAACCTGTTCAGCTGGTGTTTTGTCATCTGTCCCAATAAGAGAAGGATCGCATGACCAACGAATTTCAACCCCTCTAAATAAGAAGGCTTTTGTTCTGCTCATTCTAAAAAGAGTGGATGGTTTGAATTTTGTTGTTTCACCAAAAATTTCTGTATCAGGGATAAAAGAAACGCTTGTCCCACGCCTATTGCTCACAGGGCCAACACAAACTAAATCGGTAATGGGTTTGCCTTGTCTGTATTCTTGACGATAAAGTTTTTTCTCTCTTGCGACCTCAATAATCATGTGAGAAGAAAGAGCGTTCACAGCTGATAAGCCAACCCCATGTAATCCACCTGAAACAGCGTAGGCATTACCCCCAAATTTACCACCGGAGTGTAAAGTTGTTGTAATAACTTCCAAAGCAGATTTGTCAGGATATTTTGGATGGGGATCAACAGGAATCCCACGGCCATTATCCTTAACGGTGACATAGCCGTCAGCGTTTAAGTTAACTTCGATATTCGTGGCATAACCAGCGACAGCTTCATCCATTGCATTATCAATGATTTCAGCAACTAAATGGTGATAGGCTCTTTCGTCAATACCACCGATATACATCCCTGGCCGTTTGCGAACAGGCTCCAACCCTTCCAGAACTTCGATATCTCTGGCAGAGTACTCGTTTTTTTCTTGTGTAGCATTAAATAAATCAGACATAGGCTCATATTAAACAAAATCTTTTCAAAAAGCAAGTAAAAAAACAGGGTTTGTGGGTGTTTTTTTTAGTGTTTTAAAAAGGAATAAAAATATTTTTTGACAATCAAAATTTAAAAGGGGATATTGCATTTGACAAAATGAAAGAAAGGGTGTAATATCTTTGCAATTTAATATTGTAGAAAAGGATATGAATATGACCCCTGAAATTATTGATTTACTCTTTCCAAATCCATTGCCAAGTGTTTCTGAAATTGAAGCAAAATATCCAGCTCGTCAGTTAGAAGCTGGGCAAAAAGTAACACGTGTCGCCCCAAGTCCAACAGGTTTTATGCATGTTGGGGGTATTTATGCTGCCTTGATGAGTGAAAGAGTTGCTCATCAAAGTGGTGGTGTTTTTTATTTAAGGGTTGAAGATACGGATCAAAAAAGAAAAGTTGAGGGAGCAACAGAAGTTATTTCAACATCTCTTTCTCGTTATGGAATTTTTGCTGATGAAGGTGTTGATAAAGATGGGAATAGTTATGGACCATATGGTTCTTATACGCAAAGTGAGAGAAAAGAAATTTATCAAGCTTATGCTAAAAAATTATTAGAAGAAGGGCAAGCTTATCCTTGTTTTTGTGCTGCTGAAGATTTAGATTTAATGCGTAAAATTCAAGAAAAACAATCTATGAGACCTGGGTATTATGGACGTTTTGCGAAATGTAGAACTTTATCAGATGATGAAATTTTGGAAAAATTGAAAGCTGGGACATCTTGGGTCTTGAGGTTTAAATCTCCTGGGAACAATGAAAAAAGAATGGTGATTAAAGACCTTTTAAAAGGGGATATCAATATGCCAGAAAGTGACTTGGATGTTGTTATTTTAAAAGGGGATGGGTTGCCAACGTATCATTTTGCTCATGCTGTTGATGATCATTTGATGGGGACAACACATGTTATTCGTGGAGATGAATGGGTTTCATCTGTTCCACTTCATATTCAACTTTTTGTTGCTTTGGGTTGGAAGGCTCCAAAATATGGACATTATGCAACGCTTCAAAAATTGGATAATGGGAACAAGCGTAAACTCTCTAAACGCCATGATCCAGAAGCAAACATTGTTTATTTTTGGGAAAAAGGATATCCTGAAAAAGCATTGATTGAATACTTGTTGAATTTGATTAACGCTTCTTTTGAGGATTGGCGTAACAAAAATCCAGAAAAAGATGCTTTTGAATATCCAATGAGCTTTAGTAAAATTTCAAATACGGCTGGAGCATTGTTTGATTTTCAAAAATTGCACAGTATTTCAAAAGAAGTTGTGGCAAAAATGTCAGCTGATGAAGTGTATATGGCAGTTCTTAACTGGGCAAAAGAATATAATAAGTCATTTGCTGATAAATTAGAAGCTCAAAAAGAATATGTAACATCTATTTTGAATATTGAAAGAAATATTGGTAAAAAATCTCGTAAAGATTTGATTAAATGGGAAGATGTTGAATCTGATATTTCTTATTTCTTCGCAGATTGGATAAGACCTGATTTGAATGGGTATAAAGATGAACTTCCAGTTTCAGAAGAGGAAATGAAACAAATGGGGGCTGATTTTATGGCTGTTTATAATAAAGATGATGATAAAGATTCTTGGTTTAAAAAAGTTCAAGAAGTTGCTTTAAAACATGGGTTTGCAGCTGATACAAAATCATATAAAGAAGCGCCACAAAATTATCGTGGAAGTATTATTGATGTTGCAAATGTGTTGCGTGTTTTGGTGACAGGTCGAACAAAAAGCCCTGATTTATATGCTATTATGCAAATAATGCCAGAGGATTTACTTGCAACAAGATTATAAACAACATTTGTTTTTATAAAAAGCGTTTGAGATTTCTTGAACGCTTTTTTTTGTTGTTTAAAAATATTTATCGAATTAAGTTGACAAAAATAAAAAAGAGGTGTATACTATGTTTAAGTTAGATGAATTAAGGAGTTTTTAATGCGAAGAAGAGAAGAAAAGCCAATGTCAAAAACAACAGCGAATGTTCTGATTGGTGTTTTGGTAAGTGGGTTATGTTTAGGGATGGTAAAAGGATGTCTAGGAGTTGAAAAGGTAAAACAAGATAAATCTGTCCCAGTAATGAATGTAAAAACAAATGGTCGAGTTGATCGGTAAACGAAAGCGAGGGTAACATGAAAAATATTAAGACACAACAAGGAATGGATGTAAAAGCAATTGCTGTTCATTTAGGGTTGATTGCCGTGTTGACTCTTGCCTGGACAATGCAACTTTATTTTATGATATTCTAAGTGCTTTATTTTGATTTAAAAAAGCAATGGTTTTTTATTTTTTAAAAAGCTGTTGCTTTTTTTTATAAAACTAAGTAAAATAACCTCATTATTTATTTTTTAAGAGGAAATTATTATGACATATTCAGAAATTAAATCAGACATGCAACTTCGCTTGTCAAAAACTCAAGAGGCATTGAAAAAAGATTTTTCAGGTCTTCGTACTGGTCGTGCCACAACAGCTTTGTTAGATGGCGTTATGGTTGAATCTTATGGGGCAATTGTTCCGTTAAATCAAGTTGGTAATGTTGCTGTTTCAGATGCGAGAATGTTGACAGTTTCTGTTTGGGATAAATCAATGATTAAAAAAGTTGAAAAAGCAATTGTTGAAGCAGGTCTTGGTTTAAATCCAATGAATGATGGTATTGTTATTCGTATTCCAATCCCACCATTGTCAGAAGAACGTCGTGTTGAGTTGATTAAAATCGCTGGAAAATATACAGAAACAGCTCGTGTTTCTGTTCGTAACTTACGCCGTGATGCATTAGATGGTATTAAAAAACTCAAAAATGAGAATGAAATTACAGAAGATGAACAAAAACGCTATGAAACTGAAATTCAAAAAATGACAGATGAAGGCATTAAAGCACTTGATGATGCATTAAAAACAAAAGAAGTTGAAATTAAGCAAATTTAATGATGTTTGAATGTGAAAAAAAGGTCTAGAAATTTCTAGACCTTTTTTTATACTTAAAAAAACAATGTTGAGGTTGAAGAGTTGTTTACCAATGGCGCAACTTGAAACGTTCTCCATGTTTATATCTTGATTTAAGCTTGTGAAGTTTATCGCTGACATTTGCTGTGTCTTTTCCAGCTTTTGCAAGACGTTCATACATACGCTCAATTTCTTTATTTAAGTAAGCTGTTTCAATATCATCTTCTAATTGTTTTTTCTCTCTTGGAAGACCGTGAGCAAAGACTTCTTCCATTTTAGCAAGAATCATTTTTGTAGATTCTGTTGAATAGAGGTGCCTTCTATAAATAACATAAGGCAACAAATAAATCAGACGATTTAAAATGGATTTGGCATGAGTTGGTTTTTTTTCAATTTCTTTTTTGTAAAACAAATCAATCATATCAAATGCTACGCTCGCTTCAAAACTGTCGTCTGCAACAATAAAGGGAATTACGCTTGCAAAACCTTCTTTTTGAATTTCTTTTAAATATTCAAGCAAGTGATAAAAAAAGCCTTGTACATTGAATAAAACAAAAGGTTTGAAGTTTAAAAAACCATCTTGCATGGCAACGCAGTCATAAGCAAGCTCGTCTAATGTGCCAACTCCTCCGGGTGCAAAAATAACAAAATCGGCTCCAAGAAGTTGTTGTTTTCTTTCTTCTAATGTGTGAGAAACGATAATGTCTGAGACTTCATCAATAATGCTGTCGCTTTGATAAAGGGCAAGATATTCTTTTGTTGTAACGGCGTGAATGGGTTTTTCGGTTGAAGTATTTGTTTTTTCTTCACTCCACCCTTTTAAAACGCCTTTTGCAACGGCTCCCATAATGCCTTTTGAGGAAAGACCAAAATCTAAACGATAGTGTTTTTTGCCAATTTCTTCACCGAGTTTGAATGCTTGATCTTCATAGAGAGGGTTTTTCCCTGATTTAGAACCACCGGCAACAAATACACGTGTTAATCCTTGCTTGTTGAAGTCTAAAAAAGCTTTGGCAGCTTGACTTTTTTTTGTTTTAGGTGTTTGTTTTCTAGCTGCTCTCTCCATTAAAGCAGAACCTCTGGTAACGGATAGTTTATTACCACTTAGAGTATCTGTTTTTTTTGAAGATTTTGTTTTATTCATGAAAGGTCTCCTTTTTTCGATATCATTTTATAAGTATTGATATTTTTTTTAAATGATATAAAATACTTATAGACTTTTAAAATAAAAAATGCTACATATTTTTTAAATGAATTTGTAAAAAAGGAGAAGGATATGCCTGTAAAGCAAGAAGAAAAAGGTTCTTTTTTCGGTAAAGGTTTTTTTATTGTTTCTGTTTTGGGTGTTTTGGGATTGGGTGTGTATTATGGATACTACAAAACACAAACGCCAGTGGTGCAAAAAATGCCGGTTGTAGCTGTTGATGTTGAACGAGTTGTTTTAAAAGATGTTTATCCTAAATCTAGTTTTGTTGCCAAGATTGAGGCTCAAGATAAAGTTGGTTTAAGAGCTCGTGTTCAAGGTTTTTTACAAGAAAGGTTGTTTAAAGAAGGGGATATTGTAACAAAAGGTCAACCTCTTTTTGTTATTGAACCTGTTAATTTTGAGGCAACAGTTCGTGAAGCTGAAGCTAATGTTGCTAAAGCAAGGGCTGCTGTTAAAAATACAAAAGCTCAATATGAAAGAGCTCAAACGCTTTATAAAACAAAGGATGTTTCCGAATCAAAGTTAGATACAGAAGAAGCGGCATACACCTCAGCACAAGCTTCATTAGGACAGGCTGAAGCGAAGTTGGATTTAGCAAAAAAAGATTTGGAGTATACAACAATTACAGCTCCTATGGATGGAAAAATTGGTGAATCCGTTTATTCTGTTGGTGAATTAATTGGGCCTTCTTCTGGTGTTTTGGCAGAAGTAGTTGCTATTAACCCAATTGATGCTGTGTTTTCAGTAAGTGAAAATGAAATGCTTATTCTTCAAAAGAATTTTAAAGAGTCTTCTTCAATAAAAGTTCGATTTGTTACATCTGATGGTGTTATTTATCCTCAGGAAGGGAAGATTGATTTTGTTGATATTACATTAGATGAAGCGATGAACACACTTAAAATTAAGGCTTCTTTCCCAAATCCTGATAACAAATTGATATCTGGACAATATGGAAGAGTTCTTCTTGAAAGTCAAAGCCCTGTTAGAGAAGTTGTTATTCCAATGAAAGCTGTACAACAAGATATGTTGGGTTCTTATGTTTATGTTGTAAATGCTGAAAATCGAGTTGAAAAGCAAGATGTAATACGTGGCGCAGAACTTGAAGGATTTAATGTTGTTATAACTTCTGGTTTGAAAGCTGGGGACATTGTTGTAACAGAAGGATTCCAAAAGATTGCTCCTCAAATGCTTGTGAACCCTGTATTTTCCAATAAAGGAGAATAGTCAATGATTTCAGATTCCTTTATTAAAAGACCACGTTTAGCAACTGTTCTCTCTATTGTTATTGTTTTGGCTGGGTTACTTTGTATGAGTGCCATGCCGGTAGAACAATATCCAAACATTGTACCTCCATCTGTTTCGGTTTCGGCCTCATATCCTGGGGCGAGCGCTGATGTTGTAGAATCAACTGTGGCGCAACAAATTGAATCGGTTGTAAATGGTGTTGAGGATATGTTATATATGTCTTCAACAAGTAATGATGATGGTTCCTATAATTTAACTGTGACTTTTAATATTGGAACAGATCCAAATATTGCCTCTGTTAATGTTCAAAATAGGTTAAAGCAAGTTGAAAGTACTTTACCGGCTGAGGTTTTAAAGCAAGGTGTTATTGTTCAATCAAAAATGTCTTCAATGTTGCAGATTTTTACGGTTTCATCTTCAAATCCTGCATATGATGATGTCTTTTTAACAAATTATACATTAATTAATATTAAAGATGAATTAGCAAGAACGAATGGCGTTGGGGACGTTCGAGTATTTTCAACTTTAGATTATTCAATGCGTGTTTGGTTGGATAGTGATAAATTAAAGAGTTTAAAATTAACAACTTCTGACGTTTTAAATGCTATTCAAGGTCAGAACTTACAAGGTTCATTGGGTCGTATTGGTGTGATGCCTTCAACCCCTGATCAACAGTTTCAATTTTCTTTAACAACTCAAGGTCGCTTAACGACACCAGAAGAGTTTGGGGATATTGTAATTAGAGCTAATACGGATGGGTCTTATCTTTATCTAAAAGATATTGCTCGTATTGAGCTTGGTTCTAAGTCTGAGGAAATGCGTGCAAAATACAATGGCTTACCTGCTGTGGGTATTGCTATTTTCCAAGCTCCAGGGTCAAATGCTGTTGATGTTGCAAATGCAGTGAATAAAAAGGTGGTTGAACTTCAAAAGAAAATGCCAGCAGAAATTCAATTTAACACCGTTTTTAATAATGCTGAGTTTGTTGAAGATTCGTTAGGTGAAATTTTCCAAACAATTTTTGAAGCTTTCTTGTTAATTGTTTTGGTAACTTATTTCTTCTTAGGAACATTTAGAGCTACGATTATTCCAACACTTGCAATTCCTGTTTCCTTAATTGGCGCCTTTATTGGGATGAGTATTTTTGGTGTGTCTGCAAATACAATTTCTTTGTTAGCATTGGTTTTGGCTATTGGTATTGTTGTTGATGATGCAATCGTTGTGGTGGAAGATGTTGAAACCGTTATGCATGAAAATCCTAAACTGCCACCTCAAGAAGCCGTTTCTAAATCTATGGGAAGAATTACAGCCCCAATTATTGCTATTACATTGGTTTTGTTAGCTGTGTTTGTTCCTGTTGCATTTACGCCGGGAATTTCGGGGTTACTATATAGACAATTTGCCATTGCAATTTCAGCAGCAATGATTATTTCAGGGATTAACTCATTGACATTATCTCCTGCTGTGGCTGCTGTTATTATGCGTTCAAATGACAAACCTTTTAAATTTGTTCAAAAAGTAATGGATTTTATTGATCTTTGTCGGAATGGATATTCAAAAATTGTTCGAAAGACAATGCCGGCAGCAATTTTATCTATTTTTGCAGTTGTTTTGTTTGCAATAGCAGCTTGGAGTGTGATGAAAATAACGCCATCTGGGTTCTTGCCAGCTGAAGATCAAGGTGCCTTTTTGATGGAAGTTCAATTACCTTCAGGTGCTTCTTGGAACAGAACTGAAGAAACAATGAATAAAGTGGCTGAGAAACTCAAACAAGTGCCTGAAATTGATTCGTACATGGCAATTGTTGGGTATGGTATTATGAGTGGTGTTCAATCTTCTTCGAATGGATTCTTTGCTGTTCACTTAAAGCCATATGCTGAACGACAAGAAAAAGGGCAAGATGTTAATAGCATTATTTCAAAAGTTTATATGCTAACAATGGATATCAAAGAAGCTAGAATATTCCCATTTAATATGCCTGCCATTTCAGGTATTAGTATGACATCTGATGCAGAATATGTATTGCAAAGTACGCAAGGTGATTCACCAGAAGCCATCTTAAATGTTGCAAATCAAATTATTCAAGAAGGCAATAAAGATCCTCGATTGCAACGTGTTATGACGTTCTATACGGTTGACTCTCCTCGTGTTGAAGTTGTTGTTGATCGTAAAAAAGCGTACGCTCTTGGTGTTGAAATTTCTTCAATTTTCTCAACAATGCAAACAATGCTTGGGGGAACATATGTGAATGACTTTAACTTGTATGGTAGAACATGGCAAGTAAATGTTCAAGGGGATGTTCAAGATAGAAGAACTTTGGAAGATATTTATAAAATCAACATTCGCAATAACAAGGGTGAAATGGTTCCTTTGCGTTCCTTAATTACAGTTAAAAGAACAATCGGTGCTCAATCAATTCAGCGCTATAACAACTATCGCTCTGTTAAAATTACAGCAGCTCCTGCAGCTGGTTTGAGCTCTGGTTCGGCTATTCAAGCAATGTCTGAAATATCAGAGCGTGTTTTACCAACAGGGTATCAATATCAATGGACTGGTATGAGTTTGCAAGAGCAAGAAGCAGGTGCCCAAACGGCTTTGATTTTTGTGTTAGCTTTCTTATTCGCCTATCTCTTTTTGGTGGCATTGTATGAAAGTTGGGTTATTCCTGTTCCTGTAATGGTTTCTATTGTAATTGGGTTGTTTGGCGCTGTTGGGTTTTTGTATGTTCGCTCTTTAACGAACGATTTGTATGCTCAAGCCGGTATTATTGTGTTAATTGCCTTGGCTGCAAAAAATGCTATTTTGTTAGTTGAGTTTGCCAAGGAAGAACACGCTAAAGGGGCAAGTATTAAAGAAGCTGCTATCAATGGAGCGCATATGCGTTTTAGAGCCATTATGATGACGGCGATTGCTGCGCTTTTGGGCTTCTTGCCATTGGTTGTTTCTTCTGGTGCTGGGGCATTAGCTAGAAAAGCTATCGGGTCTTCAATTTTTGGTGGTTTATTTGTTTCTTCATTTATTGGAATTTTCTTTATTCCTGCTCTGTATGTTGTATTCCAAACAATGGTGGAAAGATTTTGGAATGGGAACAAATCGGCTGTTCTTTTTGAAAAAAAAGAAGAAATGCCAATTAAAAAAGTTAAAAACGGACTTAAAATAAGAACCGAGGAGAATGGATATGTTATTAAAAAAGAAGACTGATTTAGGTCGTACAATGCTTGAAATGCTTGGCGTTTTAGGCGTTATTGGAATTTTATCTATTGCAGCAATTCAAGGGTATAGATATCTGAATTTACATTTTGAGGTTTCTCAGATTGAGGATGCTATTTATAAAGGAGTTGCTCTCGTTGAGGGAAGGCAGATTACCAGTGTTTCGGATTTGGATGCATTTTTTAAAAAAACAAAGATGGGCATGGGAAGACAGTATCAAATTAAAACAGTTGAGTGCTCAAAAGATAAAGCTAAACGAGGAGTTCAGTGTTGTGCTTTAACCTTTCCTAATTTAAATAAAAATATTGTTTCACACTTCTTAAATGATGCAGGTCCTTTTGAGGCTAAATCAACAGCTCCTTCAAATTTGACTTTGATTTTTGAACTTAAAAGTCGTGAAGCATTTTGAAATTAAAAGCCAACAAACTGCTGAATTTTAGTAGTTTATTGTAACTAAAAAACCACCGGCTAGGCCGGTGGTTTTCCTTTTGTTTTTTTATTAAAGATTACTTGTAGATAATTTTTCACCACCTAAAATATGAACATGTAGGTGTGGGACTTCTTGGCCACTATTTGGACCAGAGTTGAAAACAAGACGATAGCCTCCTTCTGGAAGATCTAAAATTTCAGCAGTTTTAACGATGGCTCGCATGTATCCCTCAATTTCATCAGCTGTTGAGTGTTCGATAAAATCAGCAAAATCAACAACCATGGCTTTAGCTATTACCAAAGCGTGAATTTTTGCTTTTGGAGCTATATCATAAAAAGCAAGAGCGTAATCATCTTCATAAATCTTATTGCAAGGTATTTCACCTCGAATAATTTTAGCAAATACGTTGTTCGCATTATATTCCATCATTTATCCTTTCTTTTTTGTTGCTCTTTTTGTTTCAATTTGTTAAAATAACCTAAACGAGTTATAAGATTCGGCTTTTAGCATCTTTTCGATTAAGTATAACAGTCAAATATGTAATCTTCAATAAAAAAGGAATGAGGATGAAAAAAATATTCACATTAATTTTATTGTTTATTTCTATAAATTCTTTTGCATCTGATGTTTTTGTTTTAACAGATGTTCCTGTTTCATCTGTTGGTGAAAATGCAATTGATGCGCAAACAAAAGCTGTTTCAATGGGCCAAAAAGAAGCCTTCAATTTATTGTTAAACAAAATTGTGGATGTTCAAACACCTGTTGTTTTTGAAGAGGAATTGGATGTAACGCCTTATGTTCAAGATGTATCTGTGTCTGATGAAAAGATGACATCTCAGATGTATAAAGGGAATTTGACTGTTCGTTTTAAAGCTGAACCTGTTCGTCAGTTGCTGATTGAAAAAGGCGCAAGATTTTTAACTTCTCTACCTGAGCCAATGTTGTTGGTTCCTGTTTTTGAAGATGAAGTTCAAACACTTGTTTTTAATCGAAATAACCCAATTTATGCCTATTGGATGACTGAAAATCCAAAGTTTAATTTGTTTCAAATTAAAAATGTAGAATCAAGTGATTCAAAATTGCAAGAAGCCCAAAAAGCTTGGGAAAAAGACTCTTTTTCAGCTTATAAGAACATATTAAATGAATTAGGAGTTTCCTCGATTCTTGTTTTACATATAAAAAAGACAGGCCAGTTATATGAAGTTGAAACAAAAGTTTTACCTCAAAATTCGGCTATGCAAGCTCATGTGAAGTTGTCTGTAACAGATGATAGAACTTCTCTTGAAAAAGTTGTTAAAGATTTGGTTGCAGATACGTTCCGTAATATGCAAAAAAAATGGGTTTATCTTTCAACAAAAACAGCTTCTCCAATTGAAATTTATCATTTGGTTACACCTGTTTCAAAAATATCTGAGTTGACAAGAATTAAAGCTAAAATTAATCAATTTAATTTTGCTGAAAAGGTTGAAATTAAAGGTTATAAAAATAAGTTGTTATCAGTTGATGTTGCTTTTCGTGGAGATTTAGATGAGCTGGAGAAAAAATTAAAACTAAATCAAATGCGAATTGAAAGTTATGGAGTAACAGATACTGAAATGCCATTGTTTTTGTTGACAGAAATTGATCTAAGCTCTGTTAACGCTCATGAGAATACTGTTGCTGAAAATGGTGCTGAAACTTTAAAATCAGATGAAATTGATGCTGCTTTTGAAAAATTTGAATATTCAGATGGAGCGCAAAATAATATGGATAATATTGAAAAGCAAAGTGCCACAGCGCATATTTTATAGAGGGAGAAAAGATGACAAAGTTTCAAAAAGCACTGCTTGCAATTTTAGTTGTTTTAGCTGGTTTGACGTGGTTCACAATTGAAATATCCGGCATTTTATTGCCATTTGTTTTGGCGTTTGTGTTGGCTTATTTTTTGCATCCTTGTGTTATCTCTTTGCAAAAGAAACATTTTTCAAGAGCTATTGCAACATCAATTGTTACAGGTTTATTTTGCTTTTTTATTATTGGTGTCTTTTTGATATTAATTCCTATTTTGCAAACACAAATTTTGTCTTTAATGGTTAAGGTTCCTATTTTAGCAGATATATTGTGGGAAAAAACACAATCACTGGTTCTTTACACAAAAGAAAATATTGCCCCAGAACAACTTAAACAAATTTCAGAAGCTGTTTCTGCAACGGTTGTTTCTTTGTTTAACACGTTAGGGGCTAGATTACTAAAAATGTTGACAGGGGGTATTGTTTTCTTTAACATTGTCTCTCTTGTTTTAATTACACCTGTTGTTCTTTTTTATGTGTTGCGAGATTGGTGCTTTGTGGAGAAGAAAATGGCAGAAATTATTCCGTTGAAATGTAAAGAAAAGGTAAAAGAAATTTTTTCTGAAATAAACACAGCTCTTTCAGGTTTTATCAGAGGTCAGGCTTCTGTTTGCTTGTTGTTAGGGCTTTTTTATGGTATTGGGCTTTCAGTTATTGGCCTTGATTTTGGTTTGTTAGTTGGTTTATTAGCTGGTATTTTATCTTTTATTCCATATTTTGGTTTTTTAACGGGAATTGTTTTGAGTTGTCTTTTGGCTTTAACACAAGCTGCTTCTTTATCTTTATGGCTTGGGATTCTAGGAGTCTTTACGGTTGGTCAAATTCTTGAAAGTTATGTGTTAACACCTAAACTTGTTGGAGATAAAGTTGGGCTTCATCCTGTTTGGATTATTTTTGCATTATTAGCTGGTGGTTCATTGTTCGGATTTTTAGGCGTGTTAGTGGCTGTTCCTGTTGCAGCCGTAATAGGTGTTTTTGTCAGACATATTGTATCTTGGTACAAAAAAACGCCTGTGTATCTAGCTTCTGGAAAAGAAGATGAATTGATTTTATCAAAATCATCTGATAAAATAGGAGGAAAATGATAAAATCGTTTGAACAACTTCCTCTTTTATTATCTTATCGCAGAGCTTTTGGTCGCGATGATTTGATTGTCGCACCTTGTAATGAGGAAGCTGTTCGTTGGATTGATAGATATCCAAATTGGCCTTATTTTGCTTTTTTGATTTGTGGAGAACCTGGTAGTGGGAAAACACATTTAGCCTCTATTTTTTCGAACTATCATATCGATGCTAGATTGTTAGATGAATACTTTATTTTGCCAGATTATGTGCATAAAGTTGTTATTGAAAATGTTGATAAATTGCGAAACGAAAGAGCTTTGTTTCATTTGTTTAATCAGATAAAAGATCAAGGAAAGTTTCTTTTAATGACGGCAACAAATGTTCCTGAGTTTCAATTAAGGGATTTAGCAACACGTATGCACACAGTCCCTCGAACAATGATTTTAATGCCTGATGTGGATGTCTTGGCTATGCTTTTGATTAAATTGTTTGGTGACAAGCATTTACATTTGCAACCAAATGTTCTTGAATATATTTTAAAAAGACTACCAACATCGTTTTCTTTGGTTCAACGTGTTGTTGAAAAAGCTGATACTTTGTCTTTAGGGCAAGGGCGTGCAATTACCATTCCTTTGATGAAGGAGGCATTAGATGATGTTTTGTCATTTAAGCACTTGGCAAAAGATGAAGATGCGGACGAAGGACAACTAAAATTGTTTGATTTTTAAGATTATTTTTAATAAAAAGGCAATGGCTTTTCCATATTTTGAAAAAACAAGAAAAATAATTAAAAAAAGAGTTGACAGTTTTAATTTGAAATGTTATGCTTAACCCAATAAGGAAAAAATTAGACAAAGGAAAATAAGATGGATACAAGCAAAACATTGTCACAAAATGCTCAAGAAATTGCAGATGTTTCTTCTTATCGAGCAACGTTTGAAATGGACTCTCAAGTTTTTTCGAATGGTGTTATTGCTGCAAAAGAAGGGTATGGTCAAAGAATAGCTGGTTTTTCTGATATTGTGAAGGCAAATAATTCGTTGCCTCCAACACCAGAGCATGGAATGGACCGTTAATTGAGTTTATTTTGCATTTTGATATGTGATGCATTATAAATTTGATATGCCGATTTAGCTCAGTTGGTAGAGCAACGCATTCGTAATGCGTGGGCCAGGTGTTCGAATCACCTAATCGGCACCATAAATCCCATAAGCGATTTGCTTATGGGATTTTTATTTTATGTTTTTAAATTTTAATTTAAATAAAATTTAAATATTTTTTATATCTATTAACTATGGGTTGTATTTTTTAATCAAAAATGTAAAAATGTATTGCTTTTATTTAAAAAAGAGTGTAACCTGTCCTTATAAACAATACTTTTGTTTAATGTTTTAAAATGCTCAGAGGCTGGGAAAATGTCTGATACTATAAAAAAAGAATATGATTTTGAAAATAAAATTTTAACATTGTTTGATGAAATGGAATGGCCATTAGATGATGAAAATAATTCTTCTCTTATCAAAGAGGAATTGCAAGAAGATTTGTCGTTGTTGCTTTCTTCAAAAAAGGTATATACCCGTTTGAAAGAGTGTGATGATGAAAAAATGCGTGAAGTGCTGCTTTCTCAATTGATGGATTTTGATTTTGTATCTAACAAATATAGTGAATTTTTAAGTTATTTAGAGGATGTGGATAATTATATGTCAAAAATCCTGCAACAAATTGGAGAACAATCAACTTTTTCGGATTTGAATCAGATTTTAAAATCTTTTCAAATTTATAATGAAACATTGGAAACAATGAAGGATTTTGATGAAGATGTTTTTATTTCTCATGCGATATCGGATTCTAAAATACCTTATTCGGAGGAATTTGCAGAAGCAATTTCTAGAATGCGTTTAAATGAGGAAGAAAAAATTAAAAATCAAAAACAAAATGATTTAGATTTTGAAAAAACATTTGAAGAAATTCAAGAAATTTTATCTGGAGAAGAAGAACTTTTAATTGATGAAAAGTCATATAATTCACTGGAAGATAAAGAAGATGATTTTCAAGAGGAAATGCTAGAGGGGAACACTTTTCAAACGTGTGTTTTAAATCAAAAAAGATTATTTGAAATGGAGCGTACTCCTTTTTATCTTTTGTCAGAATGTGTGGGTGAAAATGTTCAAAATGTACATATATTGGATTCTTTAGAAGGGGTAGAAGTTTCTTTGTATTCTAAAGAAGCTCAAAAATTGTTTGAATTAAATGCCCGGCTTTATTCTCAAAAGTTTGTAGATGATTATTTCTTTCAACCCTACAATACGTTTGTAGATGTGCAAGCAGCATCTAAAGAATGTTTTAAACCAATGTATCAAGGGGTTTTAGCATTAAGACGGAGTCTTACTCAAAAAGAAAAAACAGGTATTGCTTGTGCTTATGAAAAGACATTGAAAAAAAATGCTTCGCAAACTTGGACGAATTTGGTTCAAAAAATTTCTTCTGATAAAAAATTAGAGAGCTCTTTGGGATGGCAAAATTTTGTTTCAGCTGTTGATCAAGGCAATATTGAAAAAATTGAAGAAACATGGCAATTATTTGAACGAATGAATTCTCTTTCGGATGAGATAAAATTACTTTATTCAGAGTTTATATTGGCTTTGGTAAAAAAAATCATAACAGTTCCTGTTTATCCGTCAAAAGATATTCCATATTCACCATTTAAAATGGTTGTTTTGTTGAATGAAATTGAAAAGAAGGAACGCTATAATTTAAGAGTATTGTTAAAATGGGTACTTAAATGTGCTTTGGTTGATTTTCAAACTTTTATAAATATGCCTTTGCTTAAAAAAGCAATGAAGGATATGTATGAGGTCATACAAACTCAAATTGAAGAAGAATTGAAAAATGTGTTTTTTATTTATAAAAAAACAATTCAAAGAATGAATTTGTTAAATCAAATTGAGATTTGTAAGTTAAAACAAATACCTCAAGGTGTTTTTGCTGATTGGGAAAAGAATATTCGTTTGCAAGATAAGGATGGTAATTCTTGTTTGTTGCAAAGCATTTTTTTGAATGATATGAATGCATTTTTGGCTATTTTAAAGTCAGGGGCTTTTGTTGATGATGTAACATATTTTGGTGAAACATCTTTAATTTTGCTTGCGAAATTAGAACGGTATGATTGGATAGATGTTTTATTAAAATACAAACCAAATGTGAATGCTTTTGATTTTTCTGGGGCTACATGTGCCCATTATTTAGCAAAAAATAACCAAGTTAAATTACTTAAAAAAATAGATAAAATGGGAGCTAACTTTAATCGAGTAAATGGGGATGAATGTACGCCACTTTACATTGCTGCTGAAGCTGGAAATTTTGAAACAGTCCGTTTTTTGGCTGAAAAAAATATCTCTATTGATAAAGGTAATTTTTTAAAGAAAACACCTTTGCATGTGGCATTGGAAAATGGAGATAAAAAAACGGTTTCATTTTTAATTGAGCAAGGAGCAGATATTTTTGTAAGGGATAGAAATTTAAAAACATCACTTCATTATGCTGCTGTTTCAGGGTTGGTGGAGAGTGTAACTTTTTTTATTGAAAATGATTTCAATTTAAATGCAAGAGATATTCAATTAAGGACTCCTTTGCATATGGCTTGTCTTTATGGGCAAAAAGAGGTTGTGAAGAAATTGATAGAGGCTGGTGCTGATATAAATTTAAAAGATTTGCAAGGGCAAACGCCACTACATATTGCAACAGCTGTTGGATCAATAGCTTGTATTAACTTATTGTTGCTGCATAATGCTGAGGTGGATTGTTTGGATAATCAAGGTCAAACAGCACTTTATTTGGCTGCCTTAAATAAACAAAATAAACCGTTTAAAGAGCTTGTTGATCAAGGTGGAAAGATTTATTTAAAAACAAACGAGACTTCTTCAGTTGCAGAGCTTGTGCAAGAAGGAACAGATAGAGCTTTAAAAAACTGTTTAAAAAAATATGAAGAAAGTAATACTTTTTTTGATATTGCTCTTTTTCTTGGGATTTTTAGAGAAAATAAAGCACTTGTTGAAAAGGCGATTGCGCATGGCTCACATTTAAAAGATTTGTCTGTGTGTGAAAAAAATGCACTTGAATGGGCTCTTGAAGTTGGTAATTTAGAAATTATAGAACTGTTATATCAAAATAATTGTTTACCAGTTAAAAAGTATCAGAAAAATATTGGTCATACCAGTATGATTGAATCAATTGTTCAAAATAATGTTGCTCACATAAGGTTGTTAATTAAATCTGGTGCAGATGTTAATGCGTGTGATGCAGGGACAAAACACTCTTTATTGCATTATGCTAGTGCAATAGGAAATGTGAAAGCTATTGATATTTTGGTTGAAAATGGAGCTGATATTAATATTAAAGATGCAAGAGGAAAAACGCCTTTATATATTGCAAGGCAAGCACATCAATATGAAGCTGAAGAATTATTGCTGTCTTTAGGCGCTGAGGATAATGCAGCCTCAAAACCTATTTCATATCTGGATGGAGATGAATAATTTTTTATTTTGATAAAAAAAAGCTTTTAACTTTTTAGAATGATTGATATACTTTTCTTAAATTTAATAATAAGAAGGGGTATTACATGATGCAATTTGATTTTAAAAAAGAAAGCACAAAAGAAAGCGTTTTAATTTTTGCAACAAGAGATAAGGTATTAAAAACAAAAAAACTATCACCTGCTAAATTAAAAGTGGTTAATCAATCATTGCTTCAAGCTGATTTTAAGGCAAAAGAAGGTGAAATTGTCTCCATTTTAGGGGCTGAACAACAAATAATTGTTGTTGGTGTTGGCGCAAAAAAAGATAAAAACGCTTTTGAAACAATAGGGGGAAAATTAGTTTCTTATCTAAAAGGAAAAGAAGCTTCTTACTATACAATGGGGACTTTTGGTTTGACAGAAGTTGAAGAAGCTGTTTTTGTTGCAACAGGAATGATGTTGGGTGGCTATCAATTTGATAAATACAAAACAAAAGATAAAAAAGAGGATCAACAAGTCAAAAAAGTTACTTTTGTTTTAAATGAGCCCACCAAAGCCAAATCAGCGTTTAAAAAAGTTTTGCCAATTATTGAAAGTGTCTATATGGCAAGAGATTTAAGTGCAGAACCAGCCAATCATTTAACACCTGTTTTGTTCGCTAAACGGATTCAAGAGCTTCAAGAAACTGGACTTGAAATTGAAATTTTATCATTAAAAGATTTGAAAGCTAAAAAATTTGGAATGTTACTTTCTGTTGCTCAAGGATCTCAAAATGAACCTAAAGTTGCTATTATGAAATGGATTGGTAACCCTAAAAAGAAAACTTTTGATATTGGTTTTGTAGGAAAAGGGGTAACATTTGATTCAGGTGGTATTTCTTTAAAACCAGGGGCAGGGATGGGTGATATGAAACAAGATATGACAGGAGCAGCTGTTGTTGTTTCATCTATGCGTTCTTTTGCTTTAAGAGGGGTTAAATCTAATGTGATAGGTATTGTTGGTTTGGTTGAAAATATGCCTTCAGGAACAGCTTCAAGACCTGGAGATGTGGTAACTTCTTTATCTGGGCAAACAGTTGAAATTTTAAATACAGATGCTGAAGGGCGTTTGGTTTTAGGTGATTGTCTTTGGTATATGCAATCTCAATACAAAGTAACAAAAATTATTGACTTAGCAACATTAACAGGCGCTGTTATGGCAGCTCTTGGTGAAGAATATGCAGGTCTTTTTTCAAATGAAGACTCTTTTGCTGAAACAATTTTGTCAGCAGGAAAAGAATCGGGAGAAGAAGTTTGGCATCTTCCAATAAATAAAGCTTATGACAAAATGATAGATTCAGATATTGCAGATATGAAAAATATTGGAGGTCGCTTAGCTGGTGGGAGCACGGCTGCCTGTTTCTTAGCAAGATTTATCAAGAAAGGTGTTGTTTGGGCTCATCTAGATATTGCAGGTGTTGATAAGTATGAAAAATCACGTCCTATAACACCAAAAGGGGCAACAGGTTGGGGTGTTCGCCTCTTGAATTATTTGGTTGAGTAATTTTTGTATGCGTCAAATTCTTTCAAGGTTAAATCCCTTTCGCTCGGTATCATCTTGTTTGATGGTGGCTGATTGTTTAAATACGATTGGGAATATTTTTATTACAACCTTTTTAGTGGCTTACTTTTTTAAAACAGTGGGACAAAATGTGTGGGCAATTTCCACATATTTTGTCGTATATTATGCTGCAATTTTAGTTTTAGCTATTTTCACTGGGAGGTATATCAAAGAAGGGAAAAAAATAACACTTTATCGAATGGGCATAATCCTTAATTTTATAGCACTTGGGATTGTGATGATTTTGAAAGAAAAGGTTGTTGATTGGCTTTGTGTGTCTGCTATATTGCTAGGTTCTGCTATGGCATTAAAGGCTTTTGTTTGGAATTTGATGGTTTCTGAATCAATATCAAGAAATCAAATGATAGCTTTTCGAGGATTTTTAAATACAATTAAGGGGATTGTTAAAATAGTTGTGCCTGTTGTGTTGGGTTATTTTTTGACGGTTGATTCAATTTTTCATACGATTTCATTTTTGCTTTTTTTAATGTTTTTGGAGTTGTTTTTAACATTGAAGTTTAAAATTTCAGTTCCTAAAAGAAATGTATCTTTTTCAATAATAAGATACGCTAAAAAAACATATAAAAATAAAATAATTAAAAATTTGTATTTGATGGAATTTTTTAATGGCTTGTCATTAATCGGAGCTCTTAACGCCGTTGTAACACTTTATATTGTTTATTTGTTTAAAACAGATTTTAAGTTGGGAATCATAACAGCTGTTTTTAATTTTGTAGCTTTACTCACAAATTTTTTATTCGCCAAATATGGGAGTTATACGAGATTTTCTTTGCTTATTTGGGTGAGTTTTTTACTGTCTTTATGTGGAACGATACTGTTTGTATTAATGCCAGATAAAGCGACATTTATTTTTTATAATTTTTGTTGTGCAAGTGCTATAAAAATTTTTGATTTAACTGCAGAAGTGAATATGTTCAACACTGCAAATATACAAGCCATTCGCAAAAGATTTAAAACAGAGTATTTTTCCATGAGAGAAGTGTTTTTAAATGTTGGAAGAATTACAAGCTTTTCAGTTTTGCTTTTGTTGTCGGTTTTCTTTGGCTTTGATGGATTGAAATATTTTATTTTACTTTTGCTCTGTTTTTGGTTCGCAATGGGCTACAATGCGTTTTGTTTAAACAGAAAGTTGTTAAAAGAAGATTGGTAGTTATTTGACAAGTTTAATCGAGTATGCTACAAAAGTAATGAGAGAAAATTCATGTTTACATTATTAATAGCTTTTATTGCACCGATGCTGCATGCCGCTTCAAATATTCTAGATGCGCGTGTTTCGAATTTTTTATTTAAAAGTAATTCAGCGACCATTTTTTATTTAGGGATTACAAATTTATTTGTATTGCCATTTTTGATTTTATTGGGTGGTGTTGAAATTTTAACTGTATCTGTTCGTGTGTGGCCTATTCTATTTGTGGTTGCATTGTTTGAAATTTTGTATCAAATCCCTTATTTTAAGTCGTTAAAAAGGATTGACACTTCTGTTGTTGGAGCAATGTTTTCTTTGGGAAAGATTTTGCTCCCAATTTTTGCATATATCATTGTAGGTGAACAACTGCGTTTTTGGCAATATGTCGGTTTTTTTATTATTATTGCAGCAACCTTATTTTTGAATTTGAAAAAAGGAGTTTCAATTCAAATTAATTTTGCTTTTTATTTAATGTTGATTGCTTCATTGATGATAACTCTTAATACTATTTTTTCAAAAAAAGCCTTATTGGAAATGAATTGGTTAAGTTTTAGTTTTTATTATATTGTATTGTCAGATGTTTTTTTGTTTTTAGCATTATTGCATCCTAAATTTTTTAAGAATATTAAAAAAGATTTTAAGGTATTTAAAAAGAATTTTTCACTTTTAATGTTGATGGAAATTGTGGATCGAGCAGCTGTTTTAACCGGTATCTATGCGCTTTCTTTATTGCCGGTTATGGTGAGGGCAGGGATCAGTTCTACAACACCGATTTTTGTTTTGTTTTATAGTTTGGTTTTATATAAAATTTTTGGCAGTCAGTTTAAAGAAAATTTGAGTAAAGGAGAAATGATTAAAAAATTATTTTGTTTTTTCTTTATTATTGTGGGTGTTGTTCTAACTGTTTATGAATAAAAAAATGAATAAAAATAAAGAGAAATAAAAAAATATTAAAAAAATGAAAAAAAGACTTGCTTTTTTATTATAAAATCTGTATAAATAACTTTATCTTAGATGGATGTGTAGCTCAGGTGGTTAGAGTATTACGTTGACATCGTAAGGGTCGCAAGTTCGAGTCTTGCCACATCCACCATTTAAAACCTACCTTTTGGTAGGTTTTTTTATTGTTTAAAAAAGAAGTTTTTCTGAAATGAAAAAGTTATTTTAACTCATCAAGTGCTTTTTGCAAAATGCGTGCTGCTGCATAGGCGTCTAGAACTTTTTTTTGTTTTGATTCACGCATGCAGCGACCTGTTAAATATTCAGTTGCAAATTTTGACGTGTAGCGTTCATCAATTAAAAAAACTGGAAGGTTGTATTTTTCACTCACCCGATCAGAAAATAATCGAACATGATGTGCTATTTCACCTTCTTGGTTATCGGTTTGAAGTGGGAGCCCAATTACAATAGCTTTTACCTCTTTTGCTGGAATGATATCATCTAATTCTTTTAATTGGTGAATAATTTTAAATGGTTCAGCAACTTGACCTGATTTATCTGATAAGGCAAGTCCGATTCTTTTCATACCATAATCTATTCCCAAAATAATGCCTGTTTTGGGAAAAATATTTTTACCTTCACTGAATAAAAAAACTTGTTTTTTTGTTTGTTTTTCGCTAGTATTACTCATCACTATTCTTATATGAGGAAATGCTTAAATATGCAAGTAAAAAAAATTGTTATGGCATCAGATCATGCAGCTTGTGAGTTAAAATCTTATTTGAAAGAGTCTCTAACTTTACAAGGTTATGAAATTGTTGATTATGGGACTGATAGCGAAACACAATCTGTGGATTATCCAGATAAGGCTTATCTTTTGGCTAAGTCATTGAAAAAAGAAGAAGCTGATATTGGAATTTTGCTGTGTGGTTCTGGAATAGGAATGAGTATTGCTGTTAATCGATATAATCACATTCGGGCTGCTCTTGTTCATTCAATTGAGTATGCTAAACTTGCACGTCAGCATAATAATGCGAATGTTTTGGTGCTTGGTGGGCGTTTTTTGAAACCCCAAGAAGCGCTTGAAATAACAAATACTTTTTTAACAACAGATTTTGAAGGGGATCGACACGCACGCCGAGTCGCAAAATTAGGAGATATGCCACATGACTTTGAATAATTCATACTTATATTTTCATAAACCATTAGATCAAACAGATCCAATTTTGTCACGTATGATTACAAAAGAGTTGTGGCGTCAGCAGGATCATATTGAATTAATCGCTTCTGAAAATATTGTGTCAAAAGCTGTATTAGAAGCAGCAGGAAGTGTCTTAACAAACAAATATGCAGAAGGATACGCAGCAAAAAGATATTATCATGGTTGTGAATGTGTTGACGAAGTTGAACTTCTTGCTATTGAAAGAGCAAAAAAACTTTTCAATGCTGGTTATGTGAATGTTCAACCTCATTCTGGTTCGCAAGCAAATTCAGCTGTTTATTTGGCTTTATTAGAGCCACAAGATACAATTTTGGGTATGGGATTAGATGCAGGTGGTCATTTGACACATGGGTATAGGGCTTCTTCATCTGGTAAGTACTATAAAAGCATCTCTTACGGTGTTGATTCAAATGGGTACATTGATTATGACGCAGTTGAAAGTTTGGCTATAGCCAATAAACCAAAATTAATTATCGCAGGGGGCTCTGCTTATCCAAGACAAATTAATTATGAAAAGTTTCGTTTAATTGCTGATAAAGTAGGGGCATATTTAATGATAGATATGGCTCACTTTGCAGGTCTTGTTGCAGGAGGTGTTCTTGAAAATCCACTTAAATATGCAGATGTTGTGACAACAACAACACATAAAACGTTAAGAGGGCCTCGTGGAGGGATGATTTTAACAAATAATAAAGAGATTGCAAAAAAAATAAATTCAGCTGTTTTCCCTGGTCTTCAAGGGGGCCCGTTGATGCATATTATTGCAGCAAAAGCCGTTGCATTTGGTGAAGATTTACAAGATTCTTTCAAAGAATATGCTAAAAATGTGGTTAATAATGCTGGTGTTTTGGCAAAAACGTTAAAGTCAAAAGGTTATGATTTGGTCTCAGGTGGAACTGATACACATTTAATTTTATTAGATTTACGCTCAAAAGGGTTAACAGGGGCTGCTTCTTGTGATGCGTTGGCAGAAGCTGGAATTATTTGTAATAAGAACAGTGTGCCAAACGATCCAGAAAAACCAACTGTAACATCAGGTTTGCGTGTTGGGACACCAGCTGGAACAACAAGAGGTTTTGGCGCCAAAGAATTTGAAGAAATTGGCTTAATGATTGTTGAAATTTTGGATGCTCTTGTTTTGGGAGAAGAAGAAACTCGAAAAGCTATTGCATCAGTACGTCAAAAAGTGCAAGAAATGTGTCTTAAATTTCCAATCTATGATACAGCAAAGGTGTAATATATGAAGTGTCCTTTTTGTGGAAAAGCAGCTAGTCAGGTTAAGGATTCACGTCCCAGTGAAGATGGGACGTCAATTAGACGGCGTAGATGCTGCCCAGAATGTGGTGGGCGTTTTACAACCTTTGAATATATTCAAAGTCAAGATCTTGTGGTTGTGAAAAAAAATGATGTTCGAGTTCCTTTTGAACGTGAAAAATTGTATCGCTCCATTCATTTGGCGCTTAGAAAACGCGAGATTGATGAAGAGCGCATGGACCAATTGGTGGCACAAATTATTCAATCATTGGAAGAAAAAGGGGTAATTGAAATTCGTTCAAGTGAAATTGGTGAACTGGTGATGAATACGCTTTTAAAAATTGATAAAGTGGCATATGTTAGATATGCATCTGTGTATAAAAATTTTACATCTATGGAAGATTTTAAAGAATTTGCAGCAAAATTAATGGAAGGCAACGAATGACAAATATAAATCCAAATCAAAAATTTACAAATGCACGTTTAATGGCTGTACAAGCTTGCTATGCAAAAGAAATGAATGATGAAAGATGGGAAAAAATCACATCAAAATTTTTGCTGGGTGAAATTGGTGGTCAAGTTATTGAAGATGGTGTAGCAGGGCGTGAAAAATATATTGATTTGCAACCAGCTGATGCAGCATTGTTTACAAAACTTGTTAAAGAATATCAAGAAAAAGAAGATGTGATTAATGATATTATCCGCACAAATTTAGGTGAAAAATTAGATTATGAAAGAATGGAAGTTTTGCTTAAATGTGTTTTAAGGATGGGTATAGCAGAATTTTATGCAAATCCAGATTTAGCAAGCGCTATCATTGTAAATGAATATGTTGATATGACACGAGCATTTTTCAGTGGGGTTGAGGCAAAAATCGTCAACGCATTACTCGATAGATTTGCTAAGGTAATTCGTGATTAAAAAAGTTTATAAATTGATTGACAAAACAAAAATAAAGAGCTATTATGACGGCTCTTTATTTTTTTTGTATAAGTTTGATAAATGAATGAATGTGTAGAAACAGATAGGTTGATTTTGCATCGCCATATTTTTGAAAATGGCACTGTTTTTGCACAAATGGAGAAAAAACAATCTCAGTCTTCTCCTCAAGCTTTGGTTGATTTGTTAAAAAACAATCAAAATGTATTAAAAGGTATTTTTGGTTGGTGGCTTGATGTTGCGTCTGCTTATTCTGCAGGGTTGCATATTCATGAAGATTCACGAGCTTGGCGACATAAGGAACAGTTGCAATATTATGTGTATGAAAAGAATACTCAAAAATGTATTGGAATTTTTTGTGCTATTATCAAAAAAAATGAAGCATATGTTTTGGCTTGGCTTTCTTCAAGTAGCCAAGGGAAGGGATATGCACGAGAGATTGCGAAAGTTTTTGATAAGGAACTTTTTGAAACACTGAATATTGATAAAGTGAGATATGAGTGTTTTAATTTAAACCCTCATAAAAGCAATGTGAGATCTTTTTTGAGCGCTTCTAGTTATAAAGAAGAAAAAACAACAGAACGAAGCACTATTTGGTGCAAAACAAAGGTCGATTATTATTCTAAAATAGGGATTAAGCCATTATTGATTAAATCAAAAAATATGGGTTTGTCTTTTTTTCAGCGGCTTAAAAATATGTTTGGTTACGAAAGATAAATAAAACCCCTCACTTATCACCAATAAGGGAGGGGTTTTTGAAAAATTAAGCTTCTTTTTTGTTATAAATATAGCCATAAATTGCACCGATGAATAAGGCTCCACCGATAATATTTCCAATTGTTGCTGGAATGAGATTGTCAACAATAAATTGACTCCAAGTGATATCAGCCCCTAAGTAAATGGCTGTTGGAATGAAGAACATATTTGCAATTGAGTGTTCGTATCCGAGTGTAACAAAAATCATCACTGGAACCCATATACCAAGTGCTTTTCCAATAACGTCTTTTCCTGCATATCCCATCCATGTCCCAAGGCAAACAAGTGCGTTGGCTCCAATAGCTTTTATGATAACAGTGTCCCATGGATATTTAAGTTTTCCATAAGCGAGAGTTTTTAAATAATCAACGTAGGGAGCGCCACTGATAATGCCTGTTTTATATGACATAAAATAAGCGATTAATTGGGTGCCGATAAAGTTAAATGCGTAGGCAAAAATCCAAACTTTGAGTAAAGTTAAAATAGATGTCTTTTTTTGCATGGTTGAAAGTGTCATGCCAGCACAATCACTGGTGAATAAATCAGCTCCAGCAATGCAAACCATAATCAATCCAACAGGAAAAAGGGCGCCTGCGAAAAATTTAACAAGTCCAGGATTTAATTCTTGAGTAACTGGCATTCCCCCAGCGACAACAATAGTGAGTAATCCACCAAGGGCAATAAAAGCACCACCTAAGATGGCAAAAAGCATGAATTTTAAGAAAGGCATATCGGCCTTTGATTTAGATGCATCTGCAAATAATTTTGCAATTTCTGCTGGTTGATAATATGACATTTTTTTCTCCTAAAAAATAAATAAGTATGCCCCTTTTATTCCTTTTTGCTACAAAAATCAAGTAAAAAGGTTTTTTATTTTGTTTTTTGATAATTTAGCTTTTTTAAATAGTTATCAATAGGGGATTTTTGCCCTTTTATTTTAAGGTTAAGGCAAGAAATGGGTATGTGCGTAATCGTTTTATAATAAGAGTTAATGAAAGAGATTTTTTCTAATTCTTGTTGAAGTAAAGGGTTGTTTAAATTTTGATATGCCTCATCAACAACATAATCGAAGCGCCACTTTGTTGCATAATTATTTATAGAAGAAATATCAAACTCTTTTAATGTATTTGGAACAAAATTATTTAAAATTTGCCTGCGATGTTTCTTGTTATGTGTTAAAAGGCATTTCATTAAAATGCCAATAGTTTCTTCTTCTGCATAACAAATGGCTTCTCGTTTAGATTGAAACAGGTGCTTGTTTAAGTTATATCTTTTTGAAATGATTTTATCAACAAAAGAAAGATTTTTTTCAGCTGTGTAAAAAGAATATGTTTTTGCCATAAAATAATTAAGACGAGCTGCAATAATAAAATCAACACCTTTTGCATAGGCTTCTGTCATTTTATGCATAATGGGAAGAAGGTCGTTGAAATTAAATAGACCATCATAACCTTGTTTTAAATGTAGATATTCATGAATAAAGGTTGCTGTTTTAAAATCAGGGGTTAAAAGAATGGTATTTTTTTTGTCTTTTGATGTTGGTTTTTCTTTTATTTTTCCAAGTGATGTAAGATTTTTATCTATCTGGATATCAGCTGGAATCACTTTGTTTTTAAATAATTTAGCCACAAAGGGAGATAAATAAGATATAATGAGAATATCTTGTAAAACTTTTTCTTTTTTTTGATATAAAAGATTTGAAAAATCAATTTGTGTAACAATTTGTTTTAAATCATCTATTGTGAGATTATTTGTTGGATGTGTTTTATTTTCATTGTCTTTGAAGTAAATAAGATTTTTAAGCAATGATAGAGGTACGCTTGTTTTTTGACATAGGAAAGGCCTGTCATTCTCATGTTTGTTAAATAATGCATCATAAAAAGTATTAAACATTAAAAAAAATTAGTCCTTCCCATGTAAATGTTGGGTAAATTGAAAGAGTGCTGTTGGTTTTTGTTTTGAAATTTTGATACTTCTTATATCTTGCGGAATGCCTGTTTCAGCTGTAAAATAAGCATTAAAATCTGGTATCATGTTAACTTCATGTTGGATAATGCTGGGTGTGTGTTTCAGAATTGAAAGTAGTTCGTTTTCACGCTTCAATACATCTTCATTAATATAATTTTTTCTCCAATTGAGACAGTATGTGTTAAAATTTAGTTTGTCTGTTTTGGAAGAAAAAGAACCACATGTTGTAACAAAAATTTCTTCACGCAGTTTTTTATCACTTTCTAAAAGGCATTTCATCAAAATCCCAATACTCATTTCTTCGGTTTTCCCTTTGAGTTCACGCTCGCTTAGTAAGGGGTGTTGTTTTTTTGCTTTTTGTAATTGACTTGTGTAAAGTGTTTTTTCCCAGTTGCTGAGCCAACTGTCTGACGGATTACGTTTTTGGCACTCTGTTGTGATTTCATAATTTAAAATATAATTTAAACCTTGTGCTTGTGCCTCATTTATCAAATGTAAATAGTGGTTTAAATTTTTTAAACAATAAGAGCCATCTTGAGCTTGTTTGAGGTGAAATATTTCATGTGTCGCAACTAAAGGGTTATCAAAATTTTGAAGAATAATTTTCCCTTCAACATCAATTTCAGGGGCAAAATCTGAAATTCCCGCACAATATAAATTTTTATCAATAAAAAGAGTTGCTGCTCGAATTTTACTTTTAAGAAGCTTGGCAACAAATGGACTAGAGTAAGAGGTAATAATTAAATCTTGAAGGATAAATTGTTGTTCTGATTTTTTAAGATGTGAAAAATCAATATAAGTTGTGAGATTTTTGATGTCATTTTCAGTCAAAGGATCATAAATAGAAGGGGTATTTTGGGGAGGATGTTTAACATAACAAAGCTGTTGCAAGACATCAGGAGAAACACTTATTTCTCTTAGTTTGTTTGGAAATAATTCGTTTAATAATTTAAATGCTTTTCGAGTGATAAAAATCCACAACCCTGTTGTTATTAAAGGGGATAAGATATTAAAAAGAGACTGTTTTTTTTGAGTTTGTTGCTTTTTATCAAAAAATTCAATTGAATTATTTAAAAGAATAGTGCCTTGATAAACTGAAAAAGCAAGAGATGCTAAATAACATAAGAAAAAGATTTTTCTTTTCTTATGGGTGTTTTTTTGAAGCCGGTTTTGTAAAATAGAAGCACTCATTTTTGACGATAAAAAAATATGTTAAACTCCTTGGGGAAAAGAGTTTAACATAAAACTAGATTTTTGTCAAAAATTATTTACATGCCAGATGTTTTTGCAATTAAAATTGTAACATTTGTGATGAAAAGTTTGGCAGCCATAGCAAGCAAAATAATCCCAAAGAATTTTTGAAGCATATATATGACGCTTTTACCTAAAAGAGCTTCTATTTTTTCAACAAATCGAAGGACAAAATAGATAACAACAACGTTTGCAATCATGGCAAAAAACATATTGATATCACTATATTGGGATCGAATAGATAAAAGGGTGGTTAAAACACCGGCACCTGTTAATAAAGGAAAAACAGTTGGAATAAATGTGGCGTCTTTGGAGCTTGAAGGGCCACCAGATTTGAAGATTTCAACATCAAGAATCATTTCTAACCCAATTAAAAACACAACCAATGACCCGGCAATAGCAAAGGAGGAAATATCAAGATGGAAGAGGGATAAAAAGGCTTCTCCAATGTAGAAAAAACCAAACAGCATAATGATGGAAAGAAATGTTGCTTTGTTTGTATTGATATAGCTTCCTCTTCTTTTTGTTGAAAGGATTGTTGGAATAGCCCCAATACAGTCAATAGCTGCGAAAATAACCAAAAAGGCACTTAAAAATTGTTGAAAATCAAAAGATGTAATAAAAGACATTTAGCCTCCATATTCTAGAATGTCAAAATATGATAACTTTGAAAAATTGTCAACAACAATTAGTTGGGAAAAGTTGTTTTATTTAACTTTATTTGTGACCCATCTTTAAGTGTGAAAATAAGCGCATTTTTACTTTGTGAATAGGAGCTAATTTGAGATATAGTTTTGAACCATTCTTGCTCTGCTTTCATGGCTTTTTCAGGGCCCATCATCATGGTAGAACCTGTTTCTTGAAATGTGATTTTGTTCCCAGTTTGTGTGAAATTTCCAAAATAATTATTCACAACCTTGCCATAATAGCGATTTTCATTTTTATCAAAAGCAATTAAAATAGGTGTTTCATTTAATTGAAATTGATAAGCAGTTCCATTTAAAGAATGAGCATTGTTTTGACAAGCGTTTAGTAAAAAAAGTGGTAAAAATAAAAATAATTTTTTCATCTAAATCTCCTTTTGTATTTTTTTTACATATTAAAACCTCTTTGTGATAAATGCAAATTTTTCTTGCAAAAGGTGGGAAAAAAATTTAAAAATTATATTAAGGAGTACTTAAAATGAAAGCATTATATTGTTTGTTAATATTTTTTTTAGTGACAGCTTGTTCACTTACAGATAAAGGCCCTCAAGCTTCAACACAAAAATATCAAGAAGTTTTAGATCAATGGCTTGGAAAAGAAAAAGAGGAGCTTATTTCTATATGGGGTAATCCATCTTACGATTATACAAAAAAAGATATTAACTATGTTGTGTATATAAAAAATAAGATGAAACCTGTTGCAGCTGGGAATAAAATTGAAAGAATGCCTCGGATGGCTTTTGATTATTCTTTCTTTAAGGATGAAACAGCAACGGTTTCAAAAGGCTGTACAACTGTTTTTATTATACAAGATGATTATATCAGACAGTGGCGTTTTGAAGGAGCTGAGTGTCAAGCTTATTAGTTTAAAGAGGATATTGTGAAAAATTTAATTAAACCAAAAGCATTAGAAAAAGGCGATAAAATAGCCTGTGTATCTTTGTCCTCAGGGCTTGCAAGCGCTGTTTCTCAACGGTATCAACGGGCGAAAAAACAGGTTGAAGAATCGTTTGGATTGCACTTGGTTGAAATGGCTCACACTCTTGATACAATGGATGATATTTATCAAAATCCTAAAAATCGCTTAGATGATTTTATGAATGCTTTTTTAGATCCTTCCATTAAAGGGATTTTAACAACGATTGGAGGGGATGATACCATTAGACTTTTAAATTTAATGGAGGATTGGCATTTTGATATTATCAAAAATAATCCTAAAGTTTTTTTAGGAATGAGCGATACAACAGTTAATCATTTTATGTGTTTAAAGGCTGGAGTTTCAAGTTTTTACAGCCCTTCTTTGTTATTTGGTTATGGTGAAAATGGTGGTATCCCTCCTTATATAATTGAAAATACGAAAAAAACATTGTTTGAAACAAATGCAATAGGGGTATTGCCACAAAGTGATTTTTATATCACTGAATTTTTGGATTTTATTGAGCAAGATAATATAATCAGAAACACAAGGAAGACTTCAGGTTGG
This sequence comes from Alphaproteobacteria bacterium, assembly GCA_017466695.1. Taxonomy (GTDB): domain Bacteria; phylum Pseudomonadota; class Alphaproteobacteria; order CAAHEQ01; family UBA3637; genus RGIG4140. Next base: position 65,729 of record JAFTTR010000033.1, read on the forward strand.
AAATTTTTAGGCCCCAAAAGAAAAGCAACGGGTCGTTTGATAGGTGGGTGTCTTGAAGTTTTAAATTTTGTAAATGGCACAAAATTATGGCCTTCTTTATCTGAATGGGAAGACACGATTTTGTTCATTGAAACAAGCGAAGATAAGCCAGATCCTTCTGAAGTAACATATTTTTTAAGAAATTTAGCAGCTCAAGGCATTTTACCTTTAATTAAAGGAATTTTATTTGCAAGACCTGGTGGAGAATTTTTAGCATCAGAAAAGTTAGAGGAAGATGCTTTTATTGAGGGGTATAAAGATTATGATAATGCCATTTTAAAAGTTTTAAAGGAATATAATATTGATATTCCTGTTGTAACACATATGGATTTTGGGCATACTGTCCCTCAAGTTATATTACCCTATGGTGTATTGGTTGAAATTGATTCCTGTAATGAAAAAGTGCGTATATTAGAAGGAGGGGTTATTTAATGACAGATGTACATCAAACACCATATATTGGGGTTCACCTCATGTTAATACAAAATGGTAAATTGTTGCTTCAAGAGCGAAAAGGTGGTTTTTTAGAAGGGTATTATTTACCCGTGTCAGGACATGTTGATAAAGCAGAAGGGGTTGTTGATGCACTTATTCGAGAAGCAAAGGAAGAAGCTGGAATTATTCTTGAAAAAGAATCTTTAAAAATAAATGTAATTGCGCATTTGTTAGATGCGCCATATAAAGGATCCCGAGCTGACATAATGAATTATTTTATTTTTACCGATACATACAAAGGCATTATTGAAAATAAAGAACCAAATAAAACAAAAAGTTTGGATTTTTATGATTTAAAAGCTTTGCCTGATAAATTGATGGGGCATATTTTTGAGGTTTTAAAAGCGTATAAAAGAGGGGATAATTATATTGTTATTAATTATCTAGATAAAAAATGACGAAAATATACATAATGGGTTCTGGTGGATCTGGGAAGACAACTCTTTCGAAATTGTTATCTCAGAAAGAAAATAGTCCTTATTTGGAATTAGACGACATTTATTGGGATAACTCTGTAACGGCATATAATGTGAAAAAAGATAAAGAGGAAAGGAATGCTATTTTAAATAATTTCTTATCTCAAAATAAATCTTGGATTATTGATGGCGTTTATTATAAAGATTGGGTTAAGCCTATTTTTAAAGAGGTGGATATTGTTTATATTTTAAAACCAAATTTTCTTTTATCTCAATTTAGATGTATTAAAAGAGATATTTATAAATGGTATCATAAAGAAAGAGTAGGTGGAATAGTTTCTTTATATCATTTGCTAAAATGGAATATCAAATATAGATATAAGATATTACGAGTTGTTGAAAATATATTAAAAAAACAAAAAATTCCATATAAAATTTTAAAAACAAATGATATAAATGAGAGATTGAAAGAGTTGGGCTTTTGAGAGGTTAAGATGCATTATTTAATGGATTTGGATAATACATTGCTGGATACTTACCATATAGACGAGGAGGGAAGATTGCATTTTCACTGGTCTATGGATTTTGAAAAAGATTTTGGGGTATCTTCAGCTGTGTTGCATGAGTTATTTGATGGACCCTTTTTAATTGCTTTGCAAAGAACAAAAAATTTGGAACGTTTTATTGCTCCGTTTTTAAAAAAACATAAAATAGATATCTCTGTTGAAGATTTTCTTGAATATTGGCTTTCAAGGGATATGCGTGTAAACACAGAGGTTTGGGATTGGATTAAATTAGAAAAATCAAAAGGTCATTCATTTCATATTGCATCTAATCAACCACATATTCGAATGGATTATTTACTTGAAAATTTAATAGAATGGCATGATGTTTTTGAGTGGGTCTTTACTTCTGCCAGGTTAGGTGTTTCAAAATCAGACCCTTCTTTTTTTAGATATGCAAAAAATTATTTAAAAGTTCCCTTTAATCAAATGTGCTTGATAGATGACTCAATGGAAAATATTGCTGTTGCAAAATCCCTTGGTATGAATGGAATTTTATTTCAAGGAGTGGAAAATTTGAAAGACCAAACAAAATGAAAAAGTTAAGAAAATCTACTCTTGAAAGATTTTTAAAATATCTATAAAAAGTGAAGAGGGTTCATTTTACTAATAAATTTTGTGGAACTTGGGTTGATTGCTTGGTGCAAAGAATTTGTTTTAACCAGTCGAAAAAAAAGAAGCGCTGAATAATCAGCGCTTTTAAAAAAAGTTATAAAATTATTTTGTGTGTTGGTCTTCTAATTTTTTAACAGGAATAGAGCCTTTTTTAACCAACGTTGGTTGTTTATCTGTAACAAGTTGGTTGTTAATAGGTTTATTTGAACAAAAAGAAAGTAAAAATACAGCAGCTCCACAGAAGAAAATAGACATACAACACCCTTTTCTGTAGCCACTTGCAAAGCCATCAATTCTTTCTTTTCTTAAAATTTTTCTTTGTTCTTTTGTGTAATGCATTGTATCCTCCCTTTAATTGTGTTGACGAACACCATTTTTTTGAACTTCGTGATAGGCTCTTTTTGTTTTAATAACTTTTTGAGCTTTTTCATTAGGTTTTTGCCATTCTTCACCCAATTTATCAAATGTTTTGGAAGGGACAATAATCGAGGCTATGATGGACCCTAATACAATTAATCCTGTTAAGCACCCACAACCACATCCACCTTTATGCCAGTTGTTATAGGTGTTTTCAGCTTTTTTGAAAAAATAAAATTCGTTATCTTTGTGCATGGTATCCTCTTTTTTTTGTATTGTGAGGAGTATTCTATCATAGTTTTTTAAGTTTGTCAATATTTTTTGTAAAATATCAATAAAGTGAGAGGTGTTGACATAAAATTAAAAGGTGTTATACTTAAAATATAGGGGGAAATTTGAATGCAGTCACAAACATCATATCGTTTTTTAAGTGAAAATGAAGTTGATAATTTAATTCAAAATGTACAAGAGGGGTATAGGGCCTTATCTCAAAAGTATCTTGACTTATATTGTCAAAAACATGGCATAGAAACAAAGTCCAAAGGTCTTTTAAAGTCCTTTTGGTATATTGTTTATTTCTCAAATGCTTATGGTGAAAATGCTGAAGAAAATTTAAAAGAGGTATTAAATAATTGTCAAAATCCAGCAGCCGTTCGAAGTTTTGCGTATAAGTTGAATAAAAAACATGAAAAAACAATGAAGGTGTTGAGGCAATGTGAGCAAAAGGGTGTTGAAAAAAGAAAAGAATCACAGTTAGTTCCAGCTGCTATTTTTAAGGAAAAAGACCGTATTTTTATAGAGATTCCTCCTGCTAACTCAAGGGCGCTACAGTGTCAAAATTTGGTTGATTGGTTTAATGGATTTTTGCCTCAGCAAGAATCACCTTTTAAGTTGCAACAAATTGAACAAACGATTCAAGAAAAGTCTGCAAATGGCATTAAAATTGATAGACAAGTTTTTGATTATCGCTTTTTACAGGGTAAACAAGAAAAAAGAATTGGAAAGTTTTTAACTACCATTCAATCGGATTTAAAAAAAATGAAAGAAGCATTTGTGTTAGATGCTGATTTAAAAAAGGACTTTTTAGAATTTTTAAAAGAACAAAATCAATTTGATAAACGAGCCTTTTTTACCTTTAAAGCGAAAACAAAATCCAAGAATTTATATCTTGCAGAACCGGTTGTTTTTTATCAACTAAAAAATATTGCAACTGATCTTACATCTTTTGACAATGGACTTGATTCATTGATTGCAAGATATGAGCGCGAAGCTGCAGTTTTGCAAGAAATTGAAACAAAAAAACTTTCAGAAACAGAAACTTCCCAAGTAGCCGATATGATTATTCTTTCAACTAGACCAATAGATATTGCCCGTAAATCAACATTTACTTCTTGGACAAGTTGTAATGATGTTGATGGAAGATATGGAACTGATTATGCTCTTAAATATATTCCTGACGAAGTAGCAGCTTATTCCATTGTGGCCTATGGTGTGAACAAGAAAAATCCATCAAAACCTTTGTGTCGGTGTTTGATTAATCCGTATGTGAATATGGCAAGTTTAGCCTCGAATAATCAAGAGGATAAGTTTTATGCTTGTGATCGTATGTATGGGGAAATTATTCCAACACTGCGTTTAACATTAGAAGATATTATAAAGAATGAATTAAACAAAGATTTTTATGGCACTGGCGTGTATGATTTTAAAGGACATGCGCCTGAAAATTGCCCTATGAAAATGATGTTTTTAGAAGGAAAACGTGTTCGTGATTTAGAAACATTTATGGATACAATGAAAAAAGAATTTGGCAGTGTATATAATTGTACAAAGCTAGATGACGGTCGTTATTTTTTTGATGAATTTGAATTATTCCCAGATGAAAAAGTTGATTTTGAAGGAGCTGAAATCGATTTTTTAAGAATTCCAAGATTAACGCCGGAGATTGATATTGGTATGGGAATAAAAGCGAATAAAGTTGAAATTCGAAAAATCTTTTGTGAAAAAATGCCTAAAAATTTAACAATGAAAACGCTCATATTTGATGATGCTTCTGATCAAGCTCATCCAGAAGAGCGAGTATCAATTCCACATAACATTTCCGTAGAAGATATGCATATTAAGTCAATGCATGTGACAGATGTTCCAAGTGATTTGAATGTGAAATCATTAACAATGAATGTCGTGCAATCAGGAGAACATAGAATCAATCCTTTGACAAATTTTAAAACTTTTAATCGTATTGTAGTTGATAATTTTTCATCTGATGCTGGGATGACAAAGGATTTGTTAGCATCGATTCAAGTCAAAAAAATGCTCATAATTCCTAATTATAAAAGCAAGACATTACCTGAGGGTATTCAAAGCGAGTCGATTGATTTGTCCCAAAGTCAAATAAAAATTTTGCCTAATGATTTTAAAGTTTGTGATATTGACGTGTCAGAAAGTCAACTTTTAGCTCTTCCAGCTAACTGTGAGGTTAAAGATTTTTTGTGGGCGGTAGATTGTCCTTGTTTAAAAGAAATTGGAGATGGATTTAAATGTGGGGGAGAGGCTGTATTTGAAAATACAAAAATAGAAAAACTTCCAGCATCTATGGAAGTTGCTTCTCTTCGCTTAAATGATAATCCTCTTCTTAAAGAAATTCCTGAAAATGTAAAAATAGACAATTTAAAAGTTGAAGGGTTTGCTGGAACAATTCAATATTCACCTCATTATAAGTCTATTGTATTAAAAAATTGTCTTCCTCTTATTCATCCAAATATTCCAAATGAAGTGATTAAAGGAGCGACCCAAGAAGAAATTGAAAAGTCAAAGAAGGAATATCAAAGAAGGGTAAATTCAGCTCAACTTAAAAGAATTCAAAAAGAAGGTGCAACTAAAGGCTGAAATTTCTTGTTGACAAAAGAATCTGTTTTTGCAAAAATAAAATAAGTGTTTTATTTTTCAAGGAATTTTTAAATGAAAAAAATTTTGTTTTTTGCCCTAATGATGACTTCTCTTTATTCAACTGGCCTTTGGGCCCAAGTTAGGTCAACACGTGGTCTTGGTACTAAAAATTTAGAATATAAAATTGATGGAAAACCGGTTCTTGCTGAGAATATTAATGAAAAAACAAGTGGTATTGTTTCAGTTCATTATGGCAGGTTAAACGCTCAAGTTCAGTTTATTGCTGGGGAATTAGTTGGGCCTGTTGCTTATCAAAATATATCAGGGGTTATTAACAAAGATAAAACCTTTTCATTTAAAGATGCGAATGAAAACCGGATAGATGGTAAGTTAACTTGTTCTAGTTTAGATGCATTTAGATATTTTTCATGGTCGCTGCAAACAGGATCAAGAGAAGATTTTTACAAATGTTTGAATGTGAATAATGCTTCTTACAAGTTTTCTTTTGGGCAGAGTGTGTTTAAGGGAAATACAGCCTATCCAAATCTCGTTGAAGGTTCTGAAGTAACTTTTACACCTAATTTAGCCTTTTTTAAAGAGGCAAACAAAAACAGGTTGTTACCAAAAGATGTTTCCTTTACACTTGGAGAAGATGAGAAAAAAATAGATCTTCATTTAATAACTCAAAAAGATCAAAAATTTTTACTTGGAATGGAATTAAAAGAAAATTTACTTCCTTTTTTAGAAACACTGCGTCGGAATAATGAAAAAACTGAAGTGATTAAAATGTTAGCAAACACCTTGAGCTTAAAAAAAATAGAAGTTCCTCGTGTGGATGGCAAAATAGGATTATTATTTGATGGAAGTTTTAATGTTATTAATGGATTAGCTCCTTTAAGTCAATTGAATTTGCTTGATCCAATGGGGCAACGACTTACTCAAATTCAAAGTCAAGAAGATGCCTTTTTAATTTGGGCAAAGTATCCTCAAACACTTAATTTATTTTTAGAAGGAGAAGTTGTTATTCCGAATGTAAAAAAAGGCTACATGATGGCTGCTACATTGCTTGCAAATGGATTTAAAAAGCGATTGGGTAACAAAAATTTGGCCCGTATTTTAGCTGGTCTTGCATTAAAAAATGTAACAATCTATGATGAAAATAATCAAAAATTAGCTGTATTTGATATTTCAGTGAGCGAAAAAATAACAGGGAAAGATATTGAAGCTATTCGAAAATCTCCTTATTTATTCGATCGTTTTTTGACAGGACGCATTTCTTTTTTGAAAACACCTCAAGGGCAGTTAGATGTTGATTTTAATGAAGCAGATACTGTTGTTGTAAATGGTGTTGCTGGGCAAGGTGAAAATCAAGCTGATTTTTATGGCTTAGTTTCTATGTTGCCAGAGTTTTTAGGTACTTCATTTTCATCTTTTAAAGATCAAATGGATCCTATATTAAAAGAAACGATTTTGGTTTCAGATATTTATGATGCTGTATTGAAGAAAATAGAAAGAAATACAATTTTAAAAGTTGCAAAACAGTATGCTCATATAACTTATGATTATTGCGTTAAAGAACTGGAAGCAGAGCGAATTGATTATATGTATGCGTGTAAGGGTTTGAATTTTAATCAAATATCTGGATTAAAAGCAATCAATGGCGTTCAAATGTCATTAGCTCCAGCAACAGAAATGGGCGTTGAACATTCGTTTATATACTTTGATGAAAAAATGGGTCGTGATGTGGTTATGGTTGAATTGAATTTTGAGGATGGTTCTGTTTGCGAAAATGTTGCTTCTTCACAGAAAAAAAAGTGTGAAAATAATGCAGTAAAAATTGGAATCCAAACAGAATTAAAAACATACTAAAAAAAGGGCTGAAAAGCCCTTTTTTAATCACATTCAAGAATTCTGTTGGTGCTTAAATCAACAAGAATTTCTGCGTCTTCTTTAATTAAATAATCTTCTTTTTTGTTTTTGATATATAAGCTGAGAGTATCATTTTGAACGGTATAGAGCCCTTTTTGAGAAAATGTCTTTCTAGGTGTTTGAATTTCTTTTTCCAGTTGCCCCTTTTTTTGAATATATAATGTTGTTTTAACATCATTATTTTTGTTTAAATAAGAATATCGCTTACAAAATGGCAAATCGTTAGAAGCACAAGCTGATAAAAAAAGGCAAGAAACTAAAATTAATTTTTTCATCTACTATCCTTTTAAGTTTTCATTACGTGTTAAATCTGTGAAAATTTTATGAAGTGTTTTTATTTCAGGAGAGGTTAGGTTATTTCTTAAAAAGATATTTCTTAAATTATGTCTCATTCGTTCTTTTTTATCTTCAAATCTGAAATAACCTCTTTTTTCAAGTTCACATTCTAAATGCGAAAAGAGGGCTAAGTATTCTTCTTGTGTTGCAAAAGAAGCTGCGCCTGTTTCAAGTCTTGAATTTGAAGTCTTCAGTTGGCTCTTATACCATTCATATCCAAGTAATAGAACGGCTTGAGAAAGGTTTAATGAGGCGTGGAGAGGATTTAAAGGTATTTCAATAATGCCATTAGCTAAAACGATTTCTGTATTTAAAAGACCTGTTCGTTCAGCGCCGAAGAGAAAGGCTGTTTTCTTTTTTTGAGAAGAAAAAGAGTTTATTTTTTTTACACCATCTTCTGGAGAGAATATCTCTTTTGTCATGTCTCTTTTGCGCGCACTGGTTGCTAATAGATAGTGAATGTCCCCGATTGCTTCTTCCAATGTTTCAAAAACCCTTGCTTCTTCTAAAATACTTTGAGCACCAGAAGAGGCTGAAATAGCTTTTTCACTTAGATGGTTATCTCTTGGATTAATTAATCTTAATTCAGACAAAGAACAATTCATCATGGCTCGAGCAACCATCCCCATATTTTCAGCTAATTGAGGTCTAGCTAAAATAATAATAGGCGCTGTATTTGATTGAATGTTTCGAATTTTCTTCATTATTTAAAGCCATCAGGATTTATGTTAATCGATTTTTTCCCAAGACGTTTTTTATTTTGTATTGTTGGATTTGTTTCAACAACAGTTTTTGTTTGAAAAACAGGCTTTTCAACATAATTAGGATTTTCAACCCATTGCCCATTTTGTTCAATATATTTTGTATTTTTTGATTCGTAATCTGAATTGAGGACAAAAATACCATCTTTTTCAATAAAAGGAGGATTTGCTTCGTAGCTGTTGTATAATTTATTATATTCTTCCTCCGTATAATTTTCAGTTTGTTTTAAAAATGTCATTAATTCATCTTTATTTTTATAAAAAGATTCTTGCATATCTTTCATAATATTGTTTTTGACCTCTTTGAAAAAAGGGGTATCCATTATATCTATTTGAGAGGAATTATTTTGTTGATTTGTATTATCTGAGTTTACTTCATCAGCAAAAGCGACCTGATAGCTCAAGCCGCTTGAGATGAAAAAAAGAAGAAAAAGGGTTGCTTTCATTTTTTATCCTTTTGAACGAAGATACTCTTTTTTAAATTTTAGGAAATAGTATATACAAACAGGAATTGATAAAAGATAGAAAATTCCTATTAAGCTTAACATCACCCAAGGGAATGAGAGAAGACCTGCAATAACAAAAAGAGCGATAATTAAAAGAAGAGTAGATGCTCCAGAAGAAATATGCAGATGTTTCAAACATAGAGTTGGTATTTTACTTGCCATCATGATACCACTAAACATTAAAAATATAGCAGCCAATATTGGACTTCTAAACCATTCAATGCTTTGATTTGTGGCTAACCAAAAGACAAGAGGAAGCATTGTTAAAAAACCACCAGCAGGAGCAGGAACTCCCATGAAAAAATGTTTCCAATATGGAGGTTGTTCTGTATCAATAAGGCTATTAAATCGAGCTAATCTAGCAGCACAGCACATGGACACAAACAAAACAAAGCCCCAATAAACGCCGATTGCCTCTTTTTTAACTGCTAAATTTTGAAGAACACTAATTCTCGTAGCACCATCCATTGTCCACAGGTACATTAAAAAAGCTGGGGCGACACCGAAACTGACAAAATCAGAAAGTGAATCAAGTTCGGCTCCAAATTTTGATGACACATTAAGCATGCGTGCAACTTTTCCATCTAAGAAGTCGAACACCCCTGCAAGAGCAATAAATAAAATTGCCAATGACCATTCTCCCCAAAATGACATATTGATAGATGATACCCCAAAAGCAAGGGCTGTCATTGTAACAGCATTTGGAAATATGGGCCTAATATTGAGTTCTTTGTCAGTCATAAAATTTCACCTATCTTATTATTGCTTTTCATTTAAATCTGCTAAAATTGTTTCACCAGCAACCATAATTTGACCTGGTAAAACTTTTGGATAAACACCTGTTGGCAAATAGACGTCTAAACGACTACCAAAGCGAATCATTCCAAAAACAGATCCTTTTTTAACCATTTCGCCAACTTTTAAAGGGCAGTAAATTCGTCTTGCAACCAAACCTGCAATTTGAATAAAACCAATTTTAATGCCATCTTCTCTTTTAATGGTGATTTCTTGGCGCTCATTATCTTCATTGTCTTTATCTGCAATGTTGACAAGTTTCCCAGGTCGATAGGTTAGAGCATCAACCATTCCACTTGTAGGAGCACGGTTAACATGAACATTGAACACGCTCATGAAAATGCTGACACGTAAAAGAGGATCTTCGCCAAGTCCCATTTCTTTTGGAGGAACCATGTACTTGATGTTGCTAACAATTCCATCTGCTGGAGAGATAATAAGATTATCACCTTCTGGTGTAACACGAGCAGGATTTCTAAAGAAATAGAACACAAATGCAAGTAATGGCAAGCAAATAACCAAAGAGCAAGCACTAACTAAGCTGAGTAATACAACAATAAGAGCTGCAACAGCAAAAATTTTTAACCCCTCTTTATGAATAGGAGGTAATATGAAACGTTTCCAACTTAAGTCAACAGAGCTTGAATCTGGAACTTGGTATGAATTTTTAGAATTTTTATTTTCAGTCATTTTTTTTCTCCTTTTTAAACCACTCTAAATGATTTTTAATTCTTTTTCAAAGCATTTTTTATGAAACATTAAAAAAATAATTTTTTGAAGTAAAATATATTGACTTATTATGGGATATTTTTTATAATAAGCTCCAAAATGCTCAAGTGGCGAAACTGGTAGACGCGCTGGCTTCAGGTGCTAGTACTTTAACGAGTGTGAAGGTTCGAGTCCTTTCTTGAGCACCAACAAAGGCTCTTTGTGAGCTTTTTTTTATGGAGAAAAAATGCGTATTGAAATAGATGATATTAATGATGTGAAGCGAGTTGCGGCATTAAAAGCTGGTGTGGAATGTGGTTTAATAGTTAAAGAGGCTCCTCCTCAAGAAGTATATCCTCTTTTTAAAAAAGTACAAAAAGGGATGGCTGGTTTTGTTGAAGTGATGGATGAAAATGCTTCCGAAGAAACTAAAGCCCGTTTTAACCATTTATATGCAAGGTATTTGTTGGAAGAAAAATCAAGTGCGAGAGTTCGTTCTGTTCCAATGATTGCAGGGGGTGTTGCTTATATATTAGGTCTGGGGGCGATTTTGGTTGGTGTTGTCGCTGGAGTAAAAGGGTGTTCTGTTGAACAAGAGCCTTCAAAGCCTAAATTAATCAAAAAAGCAAAATTACTTCCAGTTGTTGACAATCAACAACAACTTATTCGTTAGTTGTTGTATTCAGACTTATCAAATCTATGATGAACCCAGAGCCATTGTTCTGGGTTTTGTCTAATCCAATTTTCAATGGTTTGATTGATTTTGAGCGTGAGCTCAAAAATAGCTTTTTCTTCACCTAATTCTTGAATGTTTGGCATCTCAAGAGGCGTTGAAACATCAATATCAAAAATGCCATCTGTTCCACGAATGCATCTTGCCATAATAATTGGTAAATTCATTTTAAGAGCTATGGTTGCTGTAGCTGGCGCTGTTTTAACTGTTTTACCAAAAAAGGGAACATCAATTCCTTCTCTTAGCTTTTGATCACAAAGGATTACAACTCCACCTCCTTTTTTAAGCACTTGAAGCATTAGTCTTGCACCAGCACTTCCTTTAGGGATTAATGTTCCTTTACGTCTTTGAAACATAATTTTATCAATCCATTTGTTATTGGCAACACGATAGACGGGGTTGAGATAGTACTCATCAAATAAAGGTGCTGAAACAGCAGGCTCCCAATTTCCTAAATGAGCAGAACAAACAAAACAGCCTTTCTTTTCATCATATAATTTTTTTAAATTATCCAATCCATTTTTTCGAGCTGTTTTATAAAGTGTTTCTCCATGGGGCATTTCAGCAAAAAAACGCCCCCAATGTTGCCACATTTGTCTTAAAATGATTTCTCGTTCAGTGGTTGTTTTTTCTGGAAAAGCAATTTCTAAATTACGTCGAGCGATTTTATTTCTTTTTTGCATTACTTTGTACAAAAGAGAGCCAATTTTAGCACCGAGAAGGGATGCTGTTTGAACAGGTAATATTTTGAAAAAGGTGTAAATAATTAAAACAAATAATGCCGTAATGGGATCAGAAAAATAACGTTGAAAAAATGAACGAGTCCCACGTCTAATTGCTTTTGCCATAAATTTCTCCTTGTTTAAAGAACAATTCCTTTAAGAAGTTCTTTGAGTTCTTCTGGGTTGTCAAATACGAATTGTCCATCAGCAATATGGATATTTTTGAGTAAATCTTTTGGGATTTTAACAGCATCCTTTGTTGTTGTTATAAGGGGTAATCCATTTGCTTTTTTTAATAATCGTTCAATGTCAAAACGAGTGTAAAAGTAGTGATCTGGATATTCTTCAGTTTTGACGGGATTTATCTCATTTTGTTTTAAAAAATCAAAAAACTTTTGAGGTCTGCCAATCCCAGCAAAAGCGAGGACCTCTTTCCCTTTTAAAGGGGCTAGAGATTTTATTTTTGCTTCAAAATGACCTGTAAATAAAGGAAGATCAATCTTGTTTCTTTGTAAGAAAAATTTAACACCCCATTCATCTTCCCCGACAAGAACAATTGCGTCAGCTCTTTCAAGTCCTTTAAGTATTGGCTCACGTAAAGGACCTGCTGGTATAACCTGTTCATTACCAAATCCTTTTTTGCCATCAACAACAACAAAAGAAAATGTTTTGATAAGAGATGGATTTTGAAAACCATCATCCATCAAAATGCATTTAGCCCCTTTTCGAATAGCAAGTTGAGCGCCTCTTGCTCGCTGATTATCAACAACGGTAGGCCCATAACAAGCAAGTAAGATAGCTTCATCTCCGACATCATAAGCTGTGTGTCTTTCTAAATCTACAAGAACATTTTTTAGGCGCGCTTTATATCCATGGTTTAGGAAAAAAAAGTTACGTTTGAGTTTGAATAATTCCTTTGCAACAGCTAAACAGACAGGTGTTTTCCCTGTTCCACCGACAGACAAATTCCCAATGCAGATCACTGGAATATTTGCTTGGTAAGGTTTGGCTTTTCTAAATCGATACGCTGTTCCAAAAGCATAGAGTGCTCCAAATGGTTTGAGCACTTTAGATACCAAAGAATTTGGAACATCCCAAAATTTTGGCGTTCCCATTTTTTCCTCCTAATTATGTTATTTTCTTTACTATAACATAAAAAAAGAAGATTTCCAGCTTTTTTTCATTTTTTTTTGTCTTTTTTTAAAGGTTAAAACGGGTGTGCAAAATATCCCATACTCTGTCAAGAACAGCCATTTCAGAAGTGGCAAGCAGATGAGCTGTTTCTTGCATGGAGTGATACGTTTGCGGATTTGTGAAGAATTTTTCTAACTCTGATTGGAGTTCTTTTTTATCTGAAACTTCAATGAGCGCTTGTTTTTCCTTCGCTGTTTTGACAATCTCCCTAAAATTAAATGCGTGAGGGCCAATGAGAACGGTTCTTGATAATCTCATAGGTTCAAGCATATTTTGTCCACCAAATTTAATCAATGAGCCGCCAACAAAAACAACAGGGGCAATTTGATAGAGTAGGCCCATTTCTCCAATTGTATCGGCGAGATAGACGTTTGTTGAAGGAGTAATCTCTTCATTCAAAGACCGTCTTGCAACTTTTAGCCCTTTTTTTTGCAACATTTGAATAATTGAGTCGGCTCTATGTGGGTGTCTGGGGACAAAAACAGTTAATAAATTTGGAAATTTTTTTATCAGTTCCAAATGGACTTCTGCGCCTTGTGTTTCTTCATCGTCATGGGTGCTTGCCATACACCAAACAGGTCTTGAGCCAATTTTTTGATGGATTTTTTCAAGCTCTTGCGCATCAAAGGGAGGGTTGACTGCTGCAAATTTTAAGTTCCCTGTTGAAATAACATCTTGCGCACCTAAAATTTTTAACCGGCGTGCATCTTCAGTAGTTTGCCCAAATGAAAGGGTAAAAAGAGATTGAATGCTTTGGATGATATGAGGAAATTTTTGCCACCGTTCGAAAGATTTATCTGAAATCCGTCCGTTTAACAAAATGAGTGGTTTTTTATTTTTATAAATAGCTTTGAGTATATTGGGCCAAAAATCAGATTCAAACCATAAAATAGCATCAGCATTCCAATGTTTAACAAATCTTCTAGCTGCCAAAGGTGTATCAATAGGTATAAATTGATGAAAGGCACGATCTGGTAATCTTTTTTGCATCAAATCAGCAGACGTTACAGTTCCAGAAGTAACCATAACGTGAAGTGTTTTATCTTCCTCTAATAATTTCTTAACCAAAGGGAGCATTGATAAACATTCGCCAACACTTGCGCCATGCATCCAAACAAGCTTTCCCTCAGGGCGAGCTTTTTTAGGAAAACCAAGTCGTTCATGAATTCTAGATTTGTTTTCTTTCCCTTTAGATAATCGAAACAGAATTAATAATAAAATAAACGGATAGAATAAAATTGAAAGACATTGATAGAAAAATAATGCTGTCATTTTGTTTTACTTTCTGCTAAAATGTTGTATATGTCTTATTAAATAAATATATAAGGCATACTAGGATAGATTACTTAAAAAGGCAAGGAAAATGATAACAGTTCTTTCTAAAAATCAGTTGTATTCATCAGCTCTTTGTGATGCGTTGAAAGAGTTTAATGCTGCTGTGTATAAAAATGACGGTAATTATGGGGATGTTTTGGTTGTTGCTCTTGAGCAAGAAGATGTTAACACTTTGTTAAAAGAAACAATTTCTTGTCCTGTTTTGTTAATTGGCACAACACATGAGGAAGCAGATGTTGAAATTTCAAGTCCTTGTTATTTGTATGAGTTAAAATCTTTGATTAAAGATTTATTGAATAAAAAGGAGTTTGCACCAGTGTTTGAAAATAAGAGGTTTTTATTTGAAGGTGCTAAAAGACGATTGTATGATAAAAAGTCTAAAAAAGATTATTATTTAACTGAAAAAGAAACAGATTTAATTGTTTTTCTTGTGAAGGCATTGCCTGAAGGCGCATCTAAAATGGATTTGTTAACAAGTGTGTGGAAATACCGTCCAGATATTGAAACGCATACAGTTGAATCGCATGTTTATGCTTTGAGGCAAAAGATTGGGGAAGATGTGGCTGAAATGCTTTTAAAAAATACACCTGATGGGTATATTTTGGAAACAAAATAAGCAATAAAAAAAGCAGTTAAGAAACTGCTTTTTTTATTACCTAAATCTTTATCAAATTAGATTAAAGATTTTTTTGCAACTTTTAAGTTGTAGTTTGAATCAATGTTTTTGTTTGAGTTTAAAGAAACTCTTGATTTCAAAGAACCTGTATTTGTTTTGAAGTGGCTGAAATCTGTTGTGTTTGAAGATGTAGCCTTAACAGAAGAACGAGATGCAACAGGTGATTTTAAAGATGTTCTAGCTTTTGATGAAGCTGTGTTAGATGTTGCTTTAATTGTTGTTGCTTTTGTTGTCTTTGTTGTTTTTGTTGTTGTAGGTGTAGCTGTTTTTTTTGTAGCACATTTTTTCTTTGAACAAGTTGGTGTGTCATAAATCATTAATTGTTCTAATGCCATATGCCAGCATTCATCTTCTTTACCCCAAGGTTTACCCAATTGTTCCCAGATATAATAAGCCGCAAGGCGAATATCTTCGTTTGTATATTTTTTCATTATTAATTACTCCTTAAATATATGTGAAACTCAACTTCAATATAAAATAAATTAGGTTGCAATTCAATTGTTTTTTTTGTGTTTTTTAAAAAAAAAGAAGTTATTTTTATTTTTTTTATTAACAAAAAGTAAATAATTTACTCTTTGTTAATATATTAAAAGCATTTAGATAAAAAAAGAAGAAAAAATTTTTCATTTTTTCTTCTTTTTGTTTGCGATTCGCAAAAATGATATTTTTTTAATCATTAATTTTTGTTCGAACGACAGTAAGTTCTGGTAAAAGTTTAATTATTTCAGGTGATAATGGAATTTCAATTGCTTGACCTAAATGCCCAGATGAAATAACTTCAGCTTCATTTCCTGTTCGATGATCGAAGAAATCTTCGACAGTGATTTGAATAGGAGCCATTTGATAAGGAGAGAGAAATTCAAGAACCATGCCTCTTTGAATTTTGTGTTTAATTTCCATAATAACACGCCCCTCTTTTGCCCCACGAACAAGACCAGCGTAACGCCAATCGCCAAGACTGGCTGATACATCATAATTATGTGCTTCGGGCCCAGCATTACCATCTAAAAATCCAACCGTATATCCCCGTGATTGAAGTGTCATCAGTTCATCCATATATTTATCAGGAGACCAATTTTTAGGATCATTGAACCAATCATCAATAGCGTGTCTGTATGTTCTTGCAGTAATAGCTGCATAATATTCAGATTTGTTACGTCCTTCAATCTTAAATGAATCAATTCCAATAGGGAGTAAGTCGTTCAATCTGGGAAGCCAGCAAAGATCACGTGAGTTCATGATATAAGTCCCATTTTCATCTTCATCAATACGCATGAGTTTGCCAAGACGTGTTTCTTCCTCAATATAATAAGAGGAGTCATCATTTGGTTTTAAAGGTTCAGCTTCATAAATTTTATAACGCCATCTGCAAGAATGAGCGCAGTTACCTTTATTAGCACTTCTACCTGTCATAAAGTTTGAAAGCAAGCATCTGCCAGAATAACTGACACACAAAGCCCCATGAACAAATGTTTCGATTTTAATATCAGGACAGGCTTGTCTAATTTCTTTAATTTCATGAAGGGGGACTTCACGACCAAGAACGCAAAGAGAAGCACCTTGACTTTTCCAAAAATTAACAGTGAGAGTGGAACAAACATTTGCTTGGGTTGAAATGTGCAAAGGAAGAGTTGGAATTTCAGCTTTAATACGTGCAAAAACGCCAGGATCTGCAACAATAACGCCATCAGGGTTTAAGTCTTTTAAAAGAGTGATGAAATTTTCAACACGTTCAATATCTTTATTATGTGTGAACAAGTTGACGGTTAGATAGACTTTTTTACCCAAGTTGTGCGCATATTCGATTCCTTCTTTCATCTCTTCTGCAGTAAAAGAAATTTTATTTCGAAGGCAAACGCCAGGCATCCCAGCATAAACAGCATCAGCTCCATACAAAAAAGCTGTTTTTAAACGATTAAGGGAGCCAGCTGGTAATAAAAGTTCAGGTTTTTTAATTGGTTTCATTATGTATCCTTTTTTTTATAAGTTTGCTTCATTATAGCCTTTTTTTTATAAAAAAGCAAAAAAATATTACACTTTTTAAAGATTTTGTTTTATAATAGAGCACAAGTTTTTTTTAGAGTGTCTACTTGAAAATTTTAAATAGACACCTTTTATGTTATAAAAAAAAGAAAGGAAATGGTATGACAAAGCAAAAACCTGTTGTTTTATGTATTTTAGATGGTTGGGGTTATCGAGAAGAAACAGCCTTTAATGCGATTGAAGAGGGAAATACACCTGTTTGGCATGAATTAGTTAAAACATGTCCAAGTTGTATGCTCAAAACATCAGGATTAGATGTTGGGTTGCCAAATGGTCAAATGGGTAATTCAGAAGTGGGGCATACCAATTTAGGTGCAGGGCGTGTTGTTTTGCAAGATTTACCTCGTATTGATAAAGCGATTGAAACACATACATTGGATACAAATCCTGTGTTAGTTGATTTAATCAATACGTTGAAAAGAACAAATGGTGCTTGCCATTTAATGGGGCTTGTTGGCACAGGGGGTGTTCATGCGCAACAAACACACATTTTAGCGTTGGCTGAAATTTTAAATAAGGCAGATGTTAAGGTGTATTTGCATTGTTTTATGGATGGTCGTGATACAGCACCTGATTCTGGTCGTGGATTTGTCAAAGATCTTGAAACAGCTATTGCCTCTATGAAAAATGTGAAAATAGCAACCGTTTCGGGTAGGTATTACGCAATGGATCGTGATAACCGTTGGGAGAGAATTGATTTAGCTTATCAAGCATTGGTTGCTGCAAAAGGGGAGCGTTATGCAACGGCTGATGAGGCTATTCAAGCATCTTATGAAAAGAAAGTTTATGATGAATTTATTATTCCTTGTGTGATTGGGGATTATCAAGGTATGCAAGATGGAGATGGGTTGATTATGGCTAACTATCGTTCAGATAGAGCACGTGAAATCACCCGTATTTTATTGCAACCTGATTTTGAAGATGCACCTCGTAGCCCAGTTATCAAATTTGCATCAGCTGTGGCTATGACGGAATATTCTGTTGAACATAATAAATGGTTGAAAGTTTTATTCCCTCCTGAAGAATTAACAAACATTTTTGGGGAAGTATTGGCTCAAAATGGATTGAAACAATTGCGTATCGCAGAAACTGAAAAATATGCGCATGTTACCTTCTTTTTCAATGGGGGAAAAGAAACATTATTCCCAAATGAAGAAAGAATTTTAATTCCAAGTCCAAAAGTTGCCACATATGATTTAAAACCTGAAATGTCTGCTATTGAAGTAACAGATAAGTTGGTTGAAGCAATTAACAATGATACATTTGACGTGATTATTGTGAACTATGCAAATGGGGACATGGTTGGACATACGGGCGTGATGGAAGCTGCTATCAAAGCTGTTGAAGCTGTTGATACTTGTTTAGGCCGTGTTGTTGACGCTGTTAAAGCAAAAGATGGTGTTATTTTTGTAACAGCCGATCATGGAAATGCTGAACGGATGAAAGATGAAGCAACAGGGGCTCCTTATACGGCGCACACGAACACACCGGTGAAAGCTGTTCTTGTGAATGCCCATGGGGTTAAAGGGTTAAAAGACGGTGCGTTGGCAGATGTAGCACCCACATTATTAGATATTATGAATATTGCTCAACCAGCTGAAATGACCGGTCAGTCACTCATTGAAAAATAAGTGAACTTGAGTTAACAATTGGGATGAAAAAAGTGGCATTTTTGCCACTTTTTTTGTTGTTTTTTATACATAAAAGTTAAAAAAATAAGATTTTTGCCTTATTTTTATACAAAAAATAATCTTTATTTTTCAATATATTACAAGAAAATTCCTGAAAAACACGAATTTTTTTTGGGAATTTTTGGCTCAAAATTTCAAACCCATGGTATAATTAAAGTATGGGAGAGTGATTATCATTGTATGAGGGATAATTATTTTCCTCCACACAAATAACAAAAGGATACACCATGTAAACATTTTTATTTTTAAGGAGGCATTTCATGCAAAATTTATTTTCCAACACCCCAAAATGGGTGAAAAAAAAGAGTTTCAGTGTGCTTAAAAAGTGCTTTCTTTTAAATGTGATGTTTTGTTCTGTTATAATTTTTACATCAAATGCTTACTCATCTGACCCTATTGATAATTCATTAGGTGAAACGCTGCCCCCTTATCAAGGTGTAATGGTTTTTGAAAATTTAAATGGCGCAGTTTATAATGCAGCTGGGGGGAGTATTATTTTTGATGAAAATTCAGAGGTTACTTTTCAAAATAACACAGGTAGAGATTTAAGCTCTATTGAAAATGAGGGGAATATTTTATTTTCAAAAAATTCATCTGTTTCATTTACAAACAATAATGCTATTATGGGTACTCTGCTGAATAGCGGCTCTGTTGTTTTTGATGAAGGAAGCAATGTTTTATTTCAAAACAATGATGGGGGAATTTTTAATAGTGGTGATATTGTTTTTAATGGAGATGTTGAATTTAAAAGCAATATTAGCAGATATATAGATAGGTTTGGAGCAATTTTAAATGACGCTGGTAGTATTACTTTTAATGGTAATTTTAATTTTCAAAATCCAATCGACATTACGATATGTTACGGGGATATTAATTTTGCCCATGGAAAAGATAAGCTTGGTATATTAACAGGCGGTATTGTGGCCGTCGATAGTTGGACTAATTACCAAATCAATAAAACAGGGGAAGGGACGCTTATTTTTGCAGATTCAGTTGGTAATAACCTGGTGGGTGATTTTGGTGTGTTTTTTCAAACGGCTGGATTAACGATTGGAAAGGCTAATTTTTTAGCTCAAAATAACGTGTTCAAAGGACATACCACACTTGAAACACATGGTTCACGAAATGGCTCAAATTTAAAGATTGAGTTTGAAGGAGAAAGTGAAGACAAAAAAGCAATTTGGAAACATTACCATACAGATACAAAGCTGTTTAATATATCCGATATTCAATTGAAGGAATATTCAGAAGTTTATTTTGATAGTTACTCACAACAGATAAAAGATAATTATATTTCTATGTATGTTAAAGAAGGGGAGGAAAATATTCTTTTTACTAACGAGGCTGTATCATCAGATACAAAGGGATATTATGCCCTTTATAATGATATTGCTCAAAATGCAGGGAAGGTTTCTTTTAAAAACAGTGTTGTTAAACCTCTAGAAGGAAACAGACGTTATGTCGGAGATTATACGTTTGGTGAAAATACATCTCTTGATTTAATAAATAAATCGCTTGATTCAATTCAGTTTGAAAAAGCTGTATTCCAAAATACAAGTTTAATGCTTAATTATGGGGATACGTTGCAAACAATAGGAGGTCAATTTGATTTGCAATCTTTAAATGTTTTTAAACCTATTGTTCGAGGAGAATTAAGCTCTTATCAAGCATTGAAGGGGGAGGCAACTTATTTAAAAAGTGCAACATTTGATTTAAGTGGATATTATGAAGGGTTGACAGCGTCTGTTGTTGCAGGAGGACAACATATTATTATCGAGGGTGAAATGAATGTTCCTAAAACATCTTTCTTAACTTTAGGAGAGGCTGTTTCTCATGATGGGAATGCTCTTTTTGATATGAAGAATGAGGAGCTTTTATCAAATGGTCTTTATGTTTATTCTGTTTCAAGCATAGATGGGAGTAACAATATGCTTCCTCCCATAGAAAAAGGAATTAAGTTCATTATGGGTTCAACTGAAAATGCAAATGAAAGCATTATTCAAGCAAATGGATACACTCTTTTTGATATTAATCAATCCAATGAAGGTCTCACTCTTCAAAATTTAACAATTGATGGAGCTGGAGAAGTTTTTAATATAGCGCAAGGGGTTGAAGCTATTTTAGATTTAAACAATGTGATAATTAAAAATTCATACAATTTGTTTGTAAATAGTGGGGATACCCATATAACAGGGGATGTTCAGTTTATATCTAATAAATCAATGAATCCTAGAATGCCAATAATAATGAGTATTGATAACCTCTTGGTATTTAATGGGAAAACTTCTTTTATAGAAAATGAGGGGCGAATTTCAGGGAATGGTTCAATTATTTTTAATGATGAGGTGTTATTCCTTTCCAACAAGCGAGCAGATGCCTATGGCGTTTTAATAGGCACTGGTAGTTCGACATTTAATAATGAGGCTTTGTTTGTTGGAAATGAAGGACGAGTTTTATCTAACGGATGGACGACAGTTACTTTTTACGATAACTTTACTTTTACAGAAAATGAAATAGACGTTATTCTTACGGACAGAGGTGGACGAGTTGTTTTTGCCCCTGATGAAGGAAAAGTGGGCACTTTGGATGGGGGGATCGATTCAGTGCATCCTGGTGCAGACGTAGGTGGTGCTCCAGGGGCAATCGTAAAAACAAATTTAGGAACCCTTATTTTGGGGGACAATATGAATAACATTTGCAATGGGGTATCTTGTTGGCATTCATTTATACAAGAACAAGGGGTAATAATTGTTAAGACGGATAAGCTAAATTTTGCAAGCACAAACACCATCACAGGTGGCGAATTGCGTCTTCATGGGGATAGTTTAAGTGATTTAAAGGCAAGTGTTGATGGAGCAAAGCTCACCTATTTAACAACCAATACGGCAAATCAAGAAGCTATTATACCAAGCAGTATTAGACTTAACAATACAGAAATTCTTTTTGGCGCCTATACAGCAGCTGAAAAACAATCAGAAGTTGACCTTGTCAAAGATAGAAAAGTACCATCATTAGATGAGAATGGAAACGTTGTTTATGATGAAGAGGGGAACATTCAATATGAAACTTATAAAGTGACAGAAAAACTTTTGACTTCTAACACCATCGATAGGGCAAATTATACATTGTCAAGTGATATCTCGGGCGCAACCAAAGTCACGTTTAAGGATTCTGACGTTGCTGTTGCAGGGGGAACATATAACTTAAGTTATACATTCGATAATGCAAGACTTGCTGACAATTATGACAGTTTAACTTTTAATGCTGAAATGATATTTAAAAATGGAGATGCTGATGCTCAATATGGTGCTGCATTTTTTAATGGTAATGAAATCACATTTGTTGAAAAAGCATCATTTTTAAGCAATGCAGCTACATATGGTGGGGCAATTTATAATACTGGAGACATCACGTTTGGTGGAAATGTTGACTTTTCAAGTAACTTCGCAGATGGTGATGATGCTTATGGTGGTGCGATTTATAATTATGCTTATAATTCTAATGCAACTATAACGTTTGGTGAGGGTTCAACAGCCACATTCACGGGTAACACAGCATCCTATGATGGTGGGGCGATTTATAATGATGGTGATATGTCTGGTTCTGGAACCATCACATTTGGTTCGGGTTCAACAGCCACATTCACGGGTAACAAAGCATCCAAATATGGTGGTGCGATTTGGAATGACAGGACCATCAGGTTTGGTGAGGGTTCAACAGCCACATTCACAGGTAACACAGCATCCTCTGAAGGTGGGGCGATTTGGAATGCTTATGGTGGCACCATCACGTTTGGTTCGGGTTCAATGGCTACATTCAGTGGAAACACGGCATCCCAATATGGTGGGGCAATTTATAATTATAGAGGTACCATCATCACGTTTGGTGCAGGGTCAACAGCCACATTCAGTGGAAACACGGCATCCGCCAGTGCTGGGGCGATTTATAATCATTATGCCGCCATCACGTTTGGTGCAGGGTCAACAGCCACATTCAGTGGTAACACAGCATCCAGAGAAGGTGGGGCGATTTATAATGAAGGCATCATCATGTTTGGTGGTGATACTACATTTACTGGTAACACAGCATCCAGATATGGTGGGGCGATTAATAATAGAGGCACCATCACGTTTAATGATAGCTTTTTGTTCAGTGATAATACGGTTTCAGGAAGTGATGCCAAAGGGTCAGATATTTATAATTACAATGTAACAATTACCATTGCAAATAAAGAAGGAACCGTTGGTTCTTTAGATGGAGGGATTTATCAATCAAATGGCGTCATTAACAAAACAGGTGAAGGAACACTTATTTTGGGTGACTTGATGGCAAATGGATATGAAGAGGGTACAACTTTTGAGCAAAAAGCGGGACTCACTATTGCCAAGACGGATAAACTCAACTTTGCAGCAAGCAACACCATCAGTGGTGGTGAATTGCGCATACATGGGAATAATTTAAGTGATTTAACAGCAAGTGTTGATGGAGCAAAGCTCACCTATTTAACAACTAATACGGCAAATCAAGAAGCTGTTATACCAAGCAGTATTGGACTTAACAATACAGAAATTCTTTTTGGCGCTTATACAACAGCTGAAAAACAATCAGAAGTTGACCTTGTCAAAGATAGAAAAGTACCATCATTAGATGAGGATGGAAATATTGTTTATGATGAAGAGGGGAACATTCAATATGAAGCTTATAAAGTGACAGAAAAACTTTTGACTTCTAACACCATCGATAGGGCAAATTATACATTGTCAAGTGATATCTCGGGCGCCAGTAAGGTTACCTTTATCAATAGTGATATTCGATTGGGTGGAGATAGCTATTCAGGAGATTATGACATTGGCTCTAGCAACAAACTTATCTTAAGTGATGAGACAATAACAGAAAAAGAAATTACATTTAAAGCTCTTTCAGGAGAAGGGGCAGTATTGGAAATTGATGCTCTTTTCACACAAAATGAGGACGGAACAGTATCAATGCAAACGGATAAACTGGTTCTTTCAGGATCTGAGTATCAATTTGGAGATGTTGAATTGAACATGATGGGGAATGATATCTTTAAAGCAACGGTTGATCAAATGGCGAAGCTTTCAAAACCAGTTCTTTATCAATCTCAAGCTCTTGGAGGAGGCGCTACATTTAAAGATGTTCATAAATCATGGTTAGAAACAACATCACCTTATGCATATGAACTTCAAGCAAGTGGGCAAGAGTTAAGCGTTGGCGCAAGCAAGTTAAAAGGAACAGCTCTTGAGTATCTTGTTTCATATGAATCAGATACAACCTTACAAATGAAAAAGGATACAGAAGGAGCTTCTTATATTGTTGGAGATAATGAATCTTTTTCAATAATGGCTCAGGGGGAAAAGAAGATTATTGGGGCAACTGATAAGGCTTCAGAGTCAACCCTTGTCGCAAGTGGAAAAAATCTTTTCACTTTGAATGATGAAAATACTTCTCTTGAGGTTAAGAATATAACGATTAAAGAGTCTAACAACGCTATTGATAATCAAAAAGGACAAGTTATATTAGAAAATGTTGTGATTGAAAATTCAATAGGTGACACAGCTCTTAAAAATGCTGGCACAATGACGCTTCAACAAGTAACAGTTGATAAAGGGATTGAAAACAAAGGAATACTCACATTATCTAATGAAAACAACATTGCTCTTTTGAACAATGAACAAGAGGGGATAGTTGATTTGCTTTCAGCTCATCAATTAAAAGAGGTTGTAAATGATGGTCAAATAAACACATCACATAATATTGGGATGGAAAGTTTGAGTGGTATAGGCCAATTAACCGTCAACAATGCTGTTTTGGATGTGGCAGACAAGTTCCAAACCAGCAACAAGGTCATCTCAAACAATATGAAAATTGGAGAAAAGGTTAAAGAAATTCGTTTCGGTGGCTTGGAAATTAAAGAAGGAACAATGCTAGATATTGATAATAAACACGTTGAAGCTGAAAAAGTCACATTTGGGAAAGACTCAACCTTAAGTGTTACACTTAACCATTTGAAAGATCATGGGACATTGAGCCATGAAGAAGTAGCAGGGGATGAAGAGGCCAAACTCATTCTTAAACTCACAGAAGGAATTAATCAAGAAGAGGGTATTTATAAAGTCTTTAATAAAGACAATCAACTTGTCTTGAAAGAAAATAAATTGATTAATGTGATTGATAATCAAGATGGGTCTTATAAAGTTGCGAAAAAATCAGTGGATGACCTCTCAAAAGATCTTGGAACAACAAAAGAAGAATCGAGTGTTGCAAATGCATTACTTGATGGAAATGGTGAAAAAGAAGAATTTGTTCAAGTTCAAACAGAAATCTTAGATGCATTGCAATCTGAAAATCAAGCAACATTTGCAAAAGCTAAAAAAGCATTAAATGCGATGGGGTCAGGGAACACATCCATCTATCAAGCTCAAGCAACAGCCCACTTCACACAAATGCATGCTGTTATCAGTCAAATGCTTATGAATACTTCAAGTGGCGTATTCGGGCACAGTGGTGGTGAAGAAAAAGCAAGAGCTACCGTTTATGCTAAAGGGCTTTATGACAGGGTGAACTCATTGACAGGTTCTGGATTTAGAATGAGATCAAAAGGGGCTGTATTAGGTATTCAATCAGAACTTACTAACGAAATTACAGTTGGGATTGGATATGCTGCTACAAATACCATCGCAAAAGAAGAAGTACGCCGAACGGATGTCGATACAAATACAGGATTTATCTCAGCTCAATATCAACCAAACGATTGGTGGATGAGTGGTGTTTTAAGCTATTCTAGAAGCCAATATGAAGAAGAAAAAGAGGTTATGTCATTTAAAGGAAAATCATCATACAATGTTGACTCCTTGGGTGTTCAAATCAATACAGGATACAACGTTCAGATTGGTGATTGGATTATCACGCCAGAAATTGGTGTCAGATATATCAATGCAAAACAAGAATCTTATGAAGATAGCTTTGGAACACGAGTTGAAGGAACAAACTCGGATTACTTAACAGCTATGGCAGGATTTAAAGTTGGTGTTGACCTTGGAATAGTTAGACCATTGGCTGGTATCATGGTTGGGTACGATATTATCTCTGATGATATTGTCTCTATCAATACGCTTGCAAATGGGGCTATGTATAA
>JAFTTR010000034.1 GCA_017466695.1 Alphaproteobacteria bacterium
TTTTGTTTACAATTGGATTAGCTAGCTGTGCTGACAACTATTCTAACACATCTTATTCAAATTATGAACTTGGTAAACAAGGCGCTGTTTCAATGGGAAAAATCATTCAAATGACACCTGTTCAAACACAAGGAAGTAATTCTATTGGAACACTCGCAGGTGCAGGCGCAGGGGCGGCTGCTGGCTCCATGATTGGGGGGAATACAGCGATTAATATCATCGGTGGTATTGGTGGAGCCTTAGTGGGTGGCATGATTGGTTCCACAGCTGAAAGCGCTCTAACAAGTACAAGTGCTTATGAATTTATTATTCAAAAGACAAATGGGTCTTATGTTTCCGTTCTTCAAACAAATGAACTTGGACTTCGCCCTGGTGACAATGTATGGCTTTCAACCACCAATGGAACAACAAGAATTCGTTCTCGGGCTTCTATGTACTAATTTAAATCTGATTATACAATTTAAATTTAGTTAAAAAAAATAACTTGTCTATTAAATACAAGTTATTTTTTTTATTTTACACCATTGTATGAATTTTATTTTGTTTGTGGGTGATTCCTTTTTTAGATGATGTTGTTATTTTTTTGGGCGTAGGAACAAATTCATTCATAGAAATTTGAAGATCCATAACACGCATTTGTGGAACATAACCATCTCTTAAAGGATTTCCAAGAGGGGACCGTTGCCCACCTCTCAACAAAGGATCACCAACTCTTTCTGAAAAACTCGGACGTCTTGGTTGAGAAACAGGCTGCTCTGCTTTTCGGGTTTTTGCAATATTTATTTTTGAAACAGTTTCTTGATTGGCCGGCGTAATCTTTGCTTTATCAAACTTGTCCCTTACATAAGAAGCCCCGTCCTTTAAATGTCTTTTTTGTTCATCTGGCAAAAAGTAACCCTTATCCATCATAAATTCTCTGGTTGTATTTACAATAATAGCAAGAGCCAAACTAACGGCCCCAAACAAAAATATCCTATCAAACCAGCGCCAACCTTTCTTAGACATTTTGTCCTCCTTTTGCGTTATTTTTTGTATATATTTTTATAAAAAAGAGTGGGAAAATCCCACTCTTCAGATATTCCTTGATGTATATTATATCACTAAACGTCTAAATTTGCAACATCTAATGCGTTTTGTTGAATAAATTCTCGTCTTGGTTCAACAACATCACCCATCAAACAAGAGAAAACTTGCTCTGCTTCATCTTGATGTGTCACCTTAACTTGAAGCAATCTACGCGCATTTGGATCAAGAGTTGTTTCCCACAACTGTTCAGGGTTCATTTCTCCCAATCCTTTATAACGGTTAATAGCAATACCTTTTCTAGCCCCTTTAAAGACAGCTTCAGCTAATGACACTGGATCATGAATAACCGTTTCAGCATCTTTTGTTTTTAACAAAGAGGGAGCAGAATAAAATTCTTTTAATTCATCACTCATCTCGGCTAATTTGCGTGCTTCTCCACAGGTTAAAACAGAATGATCAATTACGATTCGTTCTGTCACCCCTCTTAATGTTCTTTCAAGAACAAGCTCACCTTTATCATTAAATGATTCGCTCCAACCACGTTCATATTCTGGTTCAATCGTATCTAAACGAGCAGCCAGCCCTCCATTTTTAAGAGCGCCTTCTTGGAACAAGCCTAACACTGCCATTTGACCAATAATGCGAGAAGGAACACGATTTGACATAGCTAAAATTAAATTTCGTGCAATACGAGCTTGCTCCACACGTGCAACTAAATCAGCTCCAGCAATTTGTGCCCCGTCAGCTAAAACAAGAACAGCATCATTCGTCCCCACTTGGATAAGATATTCTTCCATAGCCTTATCATCTTTTAAATAAATCTCTGAATTTCCTCTTTTTGCTCTGTACAAAGGAGGTTGAGCAATATAGAGATAGCCTTTTTCAATAATTTCTGGCATTTGTCTAAAGAAGAATGTTAACAATAATGTTCGAATGTGTGCACCATCAACATCAGCATCGGTCATGATAATAATTTTATGATAACGAATCTTATCAACGTTAAAATCATCTCGTCCAATACCAGTACCAAGAGCTGTTACAATGGTACCAATTTCAGCAGAGGATAACATCTTATCAAAACGAGCTCTTTCAACGTTTAAAATTTTACCTCTTAAGGGCAAAATAGCTTGATGTGCTCTATCACGTCCTTGTTTTGCAGAACCACCAGCCGAATCCCCCTCAACAATGAAAACTTCAGAATCTGCAGGATCACGACTTTGACAATCTGCCAATTTTCCAGGAAGTGAAGCCATATCCAAAGCGCCTTTTCTACGTGTTAATTCTCTTGCCTTTCTGGCAGCTTCACGAGCAGCTGCAGCCTCAACAACCTTACTAATAATTTTTCTTGCCTCAGCAGGATGTTCTTCAAACCATTGTTCTAATTTATCACCAACAATACCTTCAACAACAGGTCTTACTTCTGATGAAACCAATTTGTCTTTCGTCTGTGATGAAAATTTTGGATCAGGAACTTTAACAGATAAAACAACCGTCAAACCTTCACGCATATCTTCACCTGAAAGTTCAACTTTTTCTTTCTTTGTCAACCCAGTGTTATTTGCATATGCATTAATTGTTCTTGTTAAAGCAGCTCTTAACCCTGCCAAGTGTGTACCACCATCCCTCTGTGGGATATTGTTTGTAAAACATAAACAAGTTTCATGATAACCATCTGTCCATTCAAAAGCTGCCTCCACAGTGATACCATCTTTTTCACCACTTAAATCAAATGGAGCATCATGAAGCGTATTTTTTGATTTATTCAAAAACTTCACAAACTCTAAAATACCACCTTCATAATGCAAAACAACTGAACGAGGTTCACTCGAACGATTATCTGTCAAATGAATACAAACACCTGAATTTAAGAAAGCTAATTCACGAATACGATGTTCCAATGTTTCAAAACTAAACGTTGTACTTGTAAATGTTTCACTAGATGGATGAAAAGTAACCATTGTCCCATGCTTACCTTCAGCTTCACCCACAACTTTAAGTGGCGCAACAGATGTTCCATTTTCAAAACGAACAAAATGTTCTTTATCATTTCTCCAAATGCGTAATTCTAACCAATCTGATAAAGCGTTAACAACAGAAACACCCACACCATGCAAACCACCAGAAACTTTGTAGGAGTTGTTATCAAATTTTCCCCCAGCATGCAATTGTGTCATAATAACTTCAGCAGCAGAAATTCCTTCTGTTTTATGCATATCGACTGGCATACCACGTCCATCATCAATAATCGTGACAGATCCATCTGAATTTAAAACAACCTCAACTTTGGAACAATATCCAGCTAAAGCTTCATCAATTGAGTTGTCCAAAACTTCATAAACCATGTGATGCAAACCTGTTCCATCATCTGTATCCCCAATATACATCCCTGGACGTTTACGAACAGCATCCAATCCCTTCAAAACTTTAATTGAATCTGCGTTGTATTCCTGCGTGGCAGTTTGAATATCTAAATCTGTCATTTTTTTTCCTTTATGCTACATTTTGTAAACTTAAATTTGATTCTTGAACATCAAAAAATTGGGCGCGTCCCCCTAAATAATTAAAGCTTTCTGTCTCAATACCAGTCATCCATACTTGGGCTGGCAAATCAACCAATACATCAAATAAAATATGACGCCGTCTCACATCTAAATGAGCAATCGCCTCATCTAACAACAACAACGGACACAGCCCCTGTTCTTGCATTTGTGTATTCATTTCGGCCAATATAATTGAAAGCAATAACGCTTTTTGCTCCCCTGTCGAACACAAAGAAGCATCCATTCTCTTTTGCGAGTGAATAACTTTAAAATCTGCTGTATGAGGGCCCGAAATTGACCCTCCATCAGCGTATATTTTGCGACTTCGTTTCAATTTATCCAAAAACGATTCTTCAACCTGAATAGCACTTTTTTCAAGCAACTCTTGTTCTAACGTCCCTGTCAAAATAATTTCAGCTGTTGGAAAAACCTCAGAAACTGGTTGAGATAGATGAGCTTTCATCCTATCAATCACATCAAGTCGAGAAGCTGCAATAGCAACACCCACAGCAACCAGTTGTTCTTCTAATCCAGAAAGCCAGCGATCATCAAATCTACCTTCTCGAAGCAAACAACTCCATTGTTTAAAAATGGTGTTATATTCACTTAATCTTTGAGCATGCATTTCATCAAAAGCTTGAACCAATCTATCTAAAAAACGCCGTCTTGATTGAGGATCACCACAAAACAATCTATCTTGAGCAGGTGTTAACCATAAACATTTAAAATAACGGCTCAAATCACTTTGCTTTGAGGTATTTTTCCCATCAATTCTAACTTGTCTACGTTCAGAACCATCCACTGTTCCGGTTCCAATTTGAGTTTCGTTCCCAAAAGATTGAACTTTGGCAGAAACACCCCATCTTGCTGGTAAAACTTTCACATCTTTTTCAATTAAAAAAGAATCCGAATCTCTTTTAGAAACATCACTAAGCCTTGCAGAGCGAAGACCTTTCCCCGGCGTCAAAAAAGAAATTGCTTCTAAAATATTTGTTTTCCCTGCGCCATTATGCCCTGTTAAAATAACAGGTTCAAAAGATGAGCTTAAATCCATATTCAAAAACGAATATGAACGAAAGTTCGTTAATCGCAACTGATGAATACCAGATTTTAAACTCATCTTTTTCCTAAACACGCATTGGCATTAAAACAAACAATGATTCTGTGTCAGCTTCATCTTGAAGAATAACTGGTGAAGTGCCGTCATTTAATTTCATACGAACACTTTCCCCTTTGATTTGACCTAAAATATCAAGCAAATATCTATAGTTAAAACCAATTTCAAGAGAATCATTATCATAAACTGCATCCATTTCATCTTCAGCAGAACCTTCATCAGCTGATGCTGCAAAAACTTGTAAAAGACCAGATGAGATTGCTAATTTAATTCCTCTTGATTTTTCAGAAACAACTGAAACACGTTCAATAACATTGCTTAATGTTTTAACATCAGCTTGCAAAACTTTTTCATTATTTGATGGAATAACTTTTTCATATTCTGGGTATGTTCCATCAATTAAGCGTGAAGATAAAACAACATCCCCTAATACAAATCTAATTTGATTTGCTGACAAAGAAACTTCTACATCACCACTTATTTCTGTTGCTAATTTTGAAAGTTCATTAATTGTTTTACGTGGAATAATTACCCCTGGCATCCCTTGAGCACCTTCAGGCAAAGCAATCCCAGAACAGGCCAAACGATGTCCATCTGTTGCAACAGCTGTTAAACGAGGGTCATCCCCTGTTTTTTCATGCATATAAATACCATTCAAATTATAACGTGTTTCTTCCATTGAAACAGCAAAACCTGTTTTTGCAATTAATGCAACCAAATCAGAAGCAGGCAATTTAAATGAAAAAGGTGTATTTTCTTGAGCCATTGTTGGAAAACCATCAGCAGGCAAACTAGCCAAAACAAACTTTGAACGTCCAGAAACAAGACTAACTTGTGAACTTTCTTCCAAATAAGAAAGTTGAACTTGTGAGCCATCAGATAATTTTTTAACAATATCATACAACTTATGAGCTGGAATTGTTACAGCCCCCGCTGTTTCAACAGCTGCTGGGATTTTTTCTGTAATTTCAATTTCATTATCAGTTGCACGCAACAAAACTTCGTCAGATCCAGCTTCAATCAGTACATTTGAAAGAACTGGAATAGTTTGACGGCGTTCCACAACGCTTTGGATATGAGAAAGAGCTTTTAGCAACATTCCTCTTTCTATCGTTAATTTTATCATTTTAAACTTCCTTTTTTTCTTAATTTTGTTAATTCAAAAACCGTTACAAAATATTAGTAAACCAGTTACTGTTACTATAGAATATTTTTTTAAAAAAAGACACAAAAAAAACACTTTTTTAAAACTTTTTTAGTATTTTTTGATAAACATCTTTTTTTTATCAAAAAAAAAGTTTATAAAGGGAAAAAGATTGGAGACTAAACTATGAAAAAATACGAATTATCATATCAAGAAATATACAAAGAAAGTCTTTTAACAGACGAAGATTTAACAGATTTACCTAAAGAAAGCCCTATTTTAGGACAAGATCAAGCATTAGAAGCTATTGGTTTTGGCGCAAAAATCAAAGCCAGTGGGTATAATGTTTTTTGCACAGGCCCAAAAGGTGTTGGTCGCACTGTTTTAACCTTACAGACGCTGAAAGAATATGCAGCCACTCAAAAAACACCTGACGATTGGTGTTTTATACACAATTTTGAAACACCTCACCAACCAATTGCCATTAATTTCCCTGCAGGACAAGGAAAAACATTT
>JAFTTR010000003.1 GCA_017466695.1 Alphaproteobacteria bacterium
ACCATCGAATCAAAGCTGAATATGATGTTGATGTCTTTGGGGCTCAAGTTATGTTCGGACGTAAGATGGGACCATATGTTATCGGCAACTGGGCCAGTGGTGTTATTTCCCCTGAAGCAGGTTTAAGATACACCTATATCAAACAACATGGGTATACAGATGATGCTGGTCAAAAAGTCGGTGCAGCTGATGGCCAAATCTTAACAGGTATCTTGGGTGCTCAATACACAATTGGATACACATTAGCTCCAGGGCTTGCATGGTATCCAGAACTCAGAGCTGCTTTGACATATGACTTCATTCAACCAGATATGGAAAATTCAGTTACTCTTGTCAACGGTGCAAGATATGATGTTGTCACAGAAAATCTTGATAAGTTTGGTATTGAAATCGGCGCTCGTGTCGGCTTAGATATCAATAGAAAAACTGAAGTTGCATTAGAATACGAAGGCTTGTTCAAAGGCGATTACACCAATCATACGGGTCTTGCTTCTTTGAAATATAAGTTCTAGCTCAAATTGTGCTAAATTTTATTTCAGTCTTGTTTATAACCAACAAAAAACCCGTTCATTTCTGAACGGGTTTTTATCCTCCCTTTTTATCAAGAATTAATATAAAGGTTTTCCATAATAGGCTTCTAAATATAAATCCTTGATCTCTTCGATCAATGGGTAACGTGCGTTACATCCTGTACATTGATCATCAAATGCTTTGACTGATAATTCATCTAAACAATCAACAAAAGCTTTTTCATCAACACCAGCGTCTTTAATTGACATTGGAATATTGATTTCAGCTTTAAGTGCTTGGATAGCCTCAATCAAACATTTCACTTTTGCATCATCATCTTTTGCCCCTTCTGTTAAGCCTAAAATATCAGCAAAACGAGCATATCTAGATTTTACAAAAGGATATTTATATTGAGGGAATGTACCTTGTTTTGTTGGCTTATCTGTTGCGTTGTATTTAACAACATAAGGCAACAACAAGGCGTTTGCCAAACCGTGAGCCACATGGAATTCACCCCCTAATTTGTGAGCCATTGAGTGGCACAAACCTAAGAATGAGTTAGCAAATGCTTGACCAGCAAGTGTTGCTGCATAGTGCATTTTTTCACGTGCTTTTGGATCTTCAGCTCCATTGTTATATGAACGAGCTAAATATTTAAAGACCAAACGGGCAGCTTCTAATGCTTGACCATCTGACAAATTGTTCGCAAAAATTGAAGTGTATGCTTCTAATGCGTGTGTCAAAACGTCAATACCAGAAAAGGCCGTTAATCCTTTTGGCATACTCATTGCTAAATCTGGATCAACAATTGCCATGTTTGGCAAAATTTCATAGTCTGTAATTGGATATTTTTGGTTTGTCTTATCGTCTGTAATAACTGTAAATGGTGTTACTTCAGAACCTGTACCAGATGTTGTTGGAATTGCAACCATTTTTGATTTTTTCAATTTAGGGAATTCAACAATTTTTTTGCGAATATCGATAAAGCGCATTGCAATATCAGCAAATTCCAATTCTGGATGTTCATACATCAACCAAACAATTTTTGTAGCATCCATTGGTGAACCACCACCAATTGCAACAAAGACATCTGGTTCAAAACGTCTGACTTGGTCTAAAATAACATCAATCGTTGACAAATCTGGATCTGGTTTAACTTGGTCAAAAACTTGATATGTCATGCCATTTTTTTCTAACACACCAGCGATTCTGGCTGTTACACCAATTTTTGTCATTGTACTATCTGTAACGATAAATGCTTTTTTATGCCCTTGTAATTCAGCCAAAGCAAAATCTAAACATCCACGTTTGAAATAGATTTTTTCAGGTGTTTTAAACCACAACATATTTTCACGACGTTCTGCAACAGATTTAATATTCATTAAATGTTTTACTCCTATATTTTCGCTCACTGCGTTTCCACCCCATGAACCACAGCCCAATGTCAATGATGGTGCAAGTCTAAAGTTATACATATCACCAATAGCTCCTTGTGAAGCTGGCATGTTAATCAATGTTCTTGCTGTTGTTAATGTGTCTGAGAATAAAGCGATTCTATCTCTATTTTTTTCAGATGTGTATAAAACAGAGGTATGTCCTGCGCCCCCTAAAACAATTAATTCTTGAGCCATTTTAACAGCTTCTTCGAATGTTTTTGCTTTAAAGAAACCTAAAACAGGTGATAATTTTTCATGCGCAAATGGGTTTGCATCACAAATTTCATCTGATTCAGCAATCAAAATTTTTGTTTCAACAGGAACTTTAATTCCAGCCATTTCAGCAATCTTATATGCTGGTTGTCCAACGATTCCTGCGTTTAATTTGCCATCAACAAAAATAACATTTTTTAATTTCTTTCTGTCTTTTTCACCTAAGAAAACACAACCACGTTTTTCAAATTCGGCTTTAACAGCATCATAGACACTTTCTAACACAACAATAGCTTGTTCTGAAGCACAAATCATGCCATTATCAAATGTTTTACTCATGATAACACTGCTAACAGCCATTTTCATATCAGCTGTTTCATCAATAATAACCGGTGTATTACCAGCACCCACACCAATTGCTGGTGTCCCAGAACTGTATGCAGCTTTAACCATACCTGGACCACCTGTTGCTAAGATTAATGAAATATCTTTGTGTCCCATTAAATAACCTGTTACAGCAGGTGTAATTTCATCTAACCAACCAATAATATCTTTTGGAGCCCCAGCTTTAACAGCAGCTTCTAAAACAATACGTGCTGCTTCATTTGTACACCCTTTTGCACGTGGGTGGGGAGCGAAAATAATACCATTTCGTGTTTTTAATGAAATTAAAGCCTTAAAGATGGCTGTTGAGGTTGGGTTTGTTGTTGGAACAATACCAGCAATAACACCGACTGGTTCAGCAATCTTTGTAAAACCATGTTCAGCATCTGTGCAAATAACGCCACATGTTTTTTCATTTTTATAAGCGTTAAAAATATATTCAGCTGAGAAATGGTTTTTAATTACCTTATCTTCGACAATACCCATTCCAGTTTCTTTAACAGCCATTTGTGCTAAAGGAATACGAGCTGAACATGCTGCAACTGATGCTGCTTTAAAAATTTTATCAACCTGTTCTTGAGAAAATGTTGCAAATTCTGCTTGTGCTTTTTTGACCTTTGCAACAATATTATCTACAACGGTTTTTTGTTCTTCTGTAATATCTGCCATAAATCCTCCGTCATATAAAGTTCACTTTTCAGCAAAAGTATACAAATTTTTAATCAATAAGCAAGCTTTTTCTTTGTTTTTGTTACAAAAAATAAAAAAAGAGATGTAAAATTTATCACATCTCTTTTTTTTTAAAATTAAAAACCTTATTTTGACACAATAACCATAGCCTCTCGCAACACACGATCCCCTGAAATTGTATATCCAGTTTGCAGCTCTTGAACGATTGTTCCAGCTTCTTTTGTATCATCTTCAACTTCTTGAATAACTTTGTGTAAATTTGGATCAAAAACAACACCGAGTGATTGCATTTTTTGAACACCATTTTTTTCAAAAGCACTCATAAGTTGTTTTTCGGTCATTTGAACCCCTTTTAAAAGGTTTTCTAAAAAGGCAACACATTCCTCATTACCTGATTGTTTTAATGTTTCCATCCCTTTTTCAGCATGGGAAACGGCACCATTTAAACAATCAGCAACGGTTAATAACTCTTTTGCAAAAGAGCCAATAGCATATTTATGTGCTTTTTCAATATCAATCTGCGTTCTTTTTCTTAAATTTTCCATCTCTGCTTGTGAGCGCAAAGCCAAATCTTTCCACTTTTGAACTTCTTCAGTTAAAGCTGCTGTTGCTTCATTTTGAGTTTCTTTTTCATCTTCTACAACAGGTTCTTCAATCTTACTTGCTGTTTTTTTTAAAACAGATTCTTTTTCTTCTTGTGGGGTTTTTGTTTTTTTATTCATAAAATAAACTCCATATTTTCACTAACAAAACGAATATGTCTATATGTAGATGTTTTTCACACAAAAATCAAGAGGGAAGGGCGATTCTTTTGAAAAAGAACTTGATATGAAAAACGAAAATGCATATAATCTTGTCAATTTACAATTAGTTAAGGAGTTAGTATGCAAAGACCATCAAAACGTGAAGCTAATCAATTAAGAGATATTGAACTGACAATCAATGTGAATAAACATGCTGAAGGTTCTTGTTTAATAAAAGCAGGCGATACACATGTTATTTGTACTGCTACAATTGAAGAAAAAGTCCCAACCTGGTTGAAAAATTCAGGACAAGGATGGGTAACTGCTGAATATGGTATGATACCAAGAGCAACCGGGACAAGAGTTGATAGAGAAGCAAAAAAAGGACAATCTGGTAGAACTCAAGAAATTCAACGCCTAATCGGTCGTGCTTTACGAGCAGGCATTAATTTAAGAGCTATTGAAAATATTAACATTAAAATTGACGGTGATGTTATCCAAGCTGACGGAGGCACCCGTACAGCCTCTATCACTGGTGGTTTTGTTGCCCTTTATTTAGCTTGTCAAAAATTATTAGAACAAGGTAAAATTAAAACAATGCCTATTACTCAATTTATCGCTGCAATTTCTTGTGGTATTTACCAAGGAGTCCCTGTTTTAGATTTAGACTATACAGAAGATTCAAATGCTGAAACCGATTCAAACTTTGTTATGACTGATAAAAATACCATTATTGAAGTTCAAGGCACAGCTGAACATGGTGCGTTTACATCTTTAGAATTAACACAGTTATTACAACTTGCTGAAAAAGGCACACAACAACTTATTCAAAAACAAAAAGAAGTTTTGGAAGTAAAATAATGGATACAATTATTTTTGCAACACATAACGCTCATAAACTAGAAGAAGTTGGTAAAATTCTTTCTCCTTTAAACATTAAAGTGCTAGGAGGAGATGATTGCAATTTACCTGAAGTAGAAGAAACAGGTGAAACATTTGAAGAAAATGCACTTATCAAAGCAATTGCTGGTGTAAAAGCTCTTGGCAAACCCGTTTTAGCAGAAGATGCTGGATTATCCATTGAAGGATTAGGAGGGGCTCCGGGTGTATATTCAGCAAGATTTGCTTCAGCTCACGGTGGATATCCTGAAACATTTAAATATATTAATGAACAACTGTCTTCTGGTAAATCTAGAGACGCTTTTTACACAAGTATCATGGTGTTAGCTTATTCTGAAGATGAATATTATGTCTTTAAAGGATATATGCATGGAAAAATTGCTCTAGAACCAAGTGGAACAAACGGTTTTGGATATGACCCAATATTTATCCCAAATGGATTTAATACAACATTAGGGCATATTGAGGAGATAGTAAAAAATAAAATTTCTCACAGAGCACAATCTATTAAGCAAGTATATGAATTCTTAAAAAATAAAAAAGGCGAATAAATCGCCTTTTTTTTATTTTATTCTTGATTATTTTTTTGAGCTTCAAGATCTTTGTCTGAAACTTCATTTTTATCTGTCTTTAAAAGTTTTTCCATATCTTTTGCTGTTTCAGATTCTTGTTTTGTAGGGGAAACATCTAAAAGACCAGGTTCGTCTTTAAACGCTTGTCCCCATTGGTCAATATAACCAATAAAATTCTTTTCATAAGCTCCTTTGTCAGCTTGTAACATTCTTAATTTTTGAGTAAATGCATTTTTCAATCCTTGACATCCTGATGTGGCTGAAAAAACAAAAAATAGTTCTGGTTTAACAAGTGCTTTTGTTGAAAATTGAATCTTATCAACCAACTTAAATCTTCGAATTTCAGCCTCTGCAGAATATAAACTTGTTAACATATAATCAACCTTACCCTCAAGCAACATTTTAAATGCACGTTTAGAACCAGAAACTTGCTCCAGACTCGTTCCAGGGAGAAGTTGTCTATAAACAATTGGATAAATCATTTCTTCTTGTCTAACAACCCCTTTTAATCCTTTTAAATCAGCAAATGTTTGGATGTTTTTTTCTTTCCCTTTTAAATAAATTGGAAGTATTGGATTATTCATAAAACTTGGAAATAATAAATCCATACCAACACCTAAATTATTTTTATTATAATAAACACCAGCTATAACATCTATATTTCCTCGTCTTAACTCTCTCAATGCTGTTTGGTAGGAGGAATATCCAACATTTTCTGTTCTAAGATCTAATTCTTCAGCCATCTTAAAGAATAAATCTAT
Organism: Alphaproteobacteria bacterium; assembly: GCA_017466695.1. Taxonomy (GTDB): domain Bacteria; phylum Pseudomonadota; class Alphaproteobacteria; order CAAHEQ01; family UBA3637; genus RGIG4140. Next base: position 6,210 of record JAFTTR010000003.1, read on the forward strand.
CCCATAACCATTCGTGATATATTTATTTTTTCCTTTATATTCAATGCTTGTTGCCCATCCAAAAGGAGGATTTGTGACAAATCCAGCAACTCGAATTGGTCGTCTACAACCACAATCCATGTTGCACACCTTTTTGTGTTTAACGACAACTTGTTTCTCTGCCTCAACATATTCATTTTTTGTTTTTTTCGCATAACTTATATTTGAAAAAAGAAAAACAGATAACACCATTAAACTGATTTTAAGAAACTTCATTTTCTTCTCCTAATGAAACAATTCTTTTTTGGGGCAAATCAATTAAAACAGCTATACCTTTAGGATGCAATGTTTTAATTTCTATCTGACCACCATGTAGTATAACCATTTTTTTAACTAATACAAGACCCAATCCTGATCCCATGTGTGTTCTTGATAGAACATTTTCAATTTGTTCAAAGGGTTGAAACAATTTATGTAACTTTTCTTTTGGAATTCCAATACCATCATCTTTAAAAATTAAACGGATACCAAATGCTGTTTTTTTTACAAAAATGTCTATTTGTCCATTTTCTTGAGTAAATTTTACAGCATTTGACAAAATATTTAAAAAGATTTGCTTCATGAGTTTCTCATCTGCTTTTAAAATAACAAAAGGCATTTTATGCAATAAAATATTTCTTTTTGATTTCCTATCAAATTGCTTAGCTATAAAAATTGTATCATCCAATAATTGTTTTAGATTAATATGTGTTTCATATAACAACATTTTATTTGCCTGCATTTTGGATAAATCTAAAACGTCATTTATTAAAGAAAGTAAATGGTTAGAATTTAATAAAATAAATTTAATATATTCTTTGTAATTTTTATTTTCTATAGGCCCAAAAATCTCATCACTCATTACTTGAGCGAATCCTAATATTGCATTTAATGGGCTTCTTAACTCATGACTAATATTTGCTATAAACATTTGTTGTTCTTTGTTTACTGCCTCTAAATGATTTTGTGAAACAAACAAATTGGCAACCAGTTTATTTATTTCAACAACCTGTTTGGCAAGAATATTTTTATCTTCTTGCAATATATCTATTTGCTTTGATAAGTTTCTAATAATATCTTCTTTTTTAGTTGATTTTATTTTCATATTTACCCCTCTTTCCAAAAAGAGATATGGCTTTTATTAAAATATAAAAGATATATGACTTTCTTGACATATTTATTTTTCTTGATTTTAAAAGGAAAATTTATTATAAAGTATATTAAAAAGATAGAGGTACAATGCCTTTATCTGTTGGTATGGAGAGGTGGCAGAGCTGGTTGAATGCGCGTGACTCGCTCTCCATTGGAGGAACGAGGGGTATATCCCCGAGGACTAATCATGTGTTTGCGCTAGCAAACAAATACATGATTGAGAGAATAGTAAAGATTGCGGTACAATGCCTTCTATCTGTTGGTATGGAGAGGTGGCAGAGCTGGTTGAATGCGCGTGACTCGCTCTCCATCGGAGGAACGAGGGGTATATCCCCGAGGACTAATCATGTGTTTGCGCTAGCAAACAAATACATGATTGAGAGAATAGTAAAGATAGAGGTACAATGCCTTCTATCTGTTGGTATGGAGAGGTGGCAGAGCTGGTTGAATGCGCGTGACTCGAAATCATGTATACTGGTTTACAGTATCGGGGGTTCGAATCCCTTCCTCTCCGCCAGAAACTCTTAAATTTTAAAGGTTTAAGAGTTTTTTATTAAATATATTGTATAAAAAAAGGGGGAGATAGATTCAATGAAAAAATTAATGGTTTTTTGTGTTTTTTTCATTTTATCAGAAGTCATTGCTTTTTCTTATTTTAAGTTACAAGATTATCAAACCAAAAATTGGAATACATTCTTCGATAACCCTAAATTTAATATATTTTCAGATCCCTCTTTAGAACATTCTTTTGAATTATTTGAAAAACTTCATATATCCGAAAAACATGCGAATATCGCAAAAAATCATATCTGTTTTTACAAAGATGAACTATTAAAAAAGAATCGTTTTTGGCTTTTATTGAATCATTCAAAACTTAAAAACAAAATCAATGATGAATGTGAAAAACAAAAAATCATTGGAAACGATAACAAAATTTATTACAAAAACATATGGCATCTTTGTTCTCAAAAGAACGAGTGCTCTTTAGCATTATTGTTTCTTGATGATTATATCATCCTAAAAACAAAAAAAGTTGTTGAAATAAAGAATAATAAATTAACCTATTTTGCTTATGATAAATTCTTCAAAGAGAAACTCAATATTGACAATCCAAATAATGTTGTTTTCTTAGCTTTTAACGGAACAGGAATTGGGAATCAATTATTCCAATATTGGAGTGCTTTTATTTATGCTAAAAAAAATAACAAAACATTAATCCCTCTTCAAACACAGCCCATTCATCAAATTTTTAACAATCTTATTCCTTCTAGAGAGCCTTTTTTAAGTATGAAATTAAATTATCGTTTTTGTGTTGCTAATAGAGAAATTAATGATACAGATGGACAACTTGTTATTGCACAAAATCCGATCAACCAAAAAAATCTTATAGGATACGAAGATTATATAAGAGAACATTCTCAATTTAAGGAAAAACTTTCAGATAAAAGTCTTTTTATTTCTGAAAAAATGCAATCTGAAGAATCTGTAGCTATTCATATCAGAAGAGGGGATTTTAAAAATGAAGAAATTCCTTTTTTACCTTTATCTTATTATAAAAATGCAATTGAGTACATTTATAAAAATGTTAAAAACCCTTATTTTTACGTTTTTTCTGACGACATTATGTGGGCAAAAGATAATTTAAAAATTGATACACCTCATGTTTTTGTTAATTGGAATAAAAAAGATTTTGAAGATTTGCATTTAATGACTTTTGCAAAACACCACATTATCGCAAACTCTTCTTTTTCTTGGTGGGGCGCCTTCTTAAAGAAAAATCAAAATGGAATCACCATTGTGCCTTCTACAGGTTTTTATTCAGAAAAAAATCCAACCAGAATTCAAGTTTCTGGCTGGATTGCAATTGATACAAAATAGGTTGATTTGTTTTTATTCTTCCTCGTCATTTGGTGTGCTATCTAAAGCATATCCTGCAGAACGAACTGTCCGAACAATATCTGGCTCTCCACCCTCATTTAAAGCCCTGCGCAAACGTCTAATATGCACATCAACTGTCCTTAACTCTACATGAATTGAACCACCCCAAACCAGTTTAAGCAAGGCCTCACGTGACAAAACAACACCTGGTTTTTCCATTAAATATTGCAATAATCTAAATTCTGTTGGTCCTAAATGAACAGGTCTTTCGCCACGCATCACTCGTCTTTTTGCAAAATCCATTGTTAAATCTTCATAAGATAAATTATCTTGAGGCACCTCTATTTGAACACGTCTTAAAAGAGCCATAATTCTCGCCATAAGCTCTGGAATAGAGTAGGGTTTTGTCATATAATCATCAGCACCAAAAGAAAGCCCTCTTACTTTATCACCTTCTTCACTCCGTGCTGTTAACATAATAATAGGTGTACTTCTTAACTCATAAGTTCTTCTAATTTCTCGGCATAAATCAATCCCTTGGACATTAGGAAGCATCCAATCTAATAAAATAAGATCTGGTTTTTCTTGCATGGCTGTTGGCATAACATCCTTACCATCCATTACAACGACCGTCTCATAGCCTTGTTTTTCCAAATTATATTTTAAAAGTGTTGTTAATGCAGCTTCATCTTCTACAATCATTATTTTTGTCATTTGGTGATACCTTTCAGTTTTTGTATGGCTGAACGATAAGATTTATTTTTAAAAACAAAACTCCCTGCAACCAACACATCAGCTCCTGCACAAATACAAGCAGGCGCTGTATAGTCATTAACTCCACCATCAATGGAAACTAAAACATCTTTTTTTCCTATTAAATCTTTTATATCTGCAACTTTTTTAATCGCTTTTTTTTGAAAAGATTGTCCAGCAAAACCTGGCTCAACAGACATAATTAAAACCAAGTCAATTTCTGGAATATAAGGCAACAAATCTGCTGTTTTTGTATTTGGTTTAATGGACAAACCAACTTTTTTACCCTCTTTTTTTATCAAAGAAATTAAATAGGGAATATCTTCCTTACATTCTAAATGCACAGTTATATAATCAGCACCTGCTTGTGCAAAATCGGAAATAAATTTTGATGGATATTCCATCATTAAATGAACATCAAAAACAAGTGATGTATAAGGCCTTATAGCTTGAACAACAAAAGCTCCAAATGTTAAATTTGGTACAAAATGACCATCCATCACATCAATGTGAATCCAATCAGCTCCAGCTTTCGTAATGTCTTTAATCTCTTTTCCTAAACAAGCAAAATCTGCTGATAATATACTGGGTGCAATTAAAACCATTTTTTCCTCAAATAAGAAAAAGGAAAGGATTCAAATCCTTTCCTTTTATATTTTATTATTTAATAATCTTTGGTGCCAACTCACCAGATTTATAACGTTTTGCCATATCTGCTAATGAAATTGGCTTAATTTTTGAAGCATGCCCAGCTGCACCAAATTGCATATATCTTTCTTCACAAACTTTTTGCATTGCATCTAATGCTGGTTTTAAATATTTGCGAGGATCAAATTCAGCTGGTTTTTCTGTATATAATTTACGAATTGCACCTGTCATTGCCATTCTTAAATCTGTGTCAACATTGACTTTTCTGACACCATGTTTGATTGCTTCTTGAATTTCTTCAACAGGAACACCATATGTTTGTGGCATTTGACCACCATATGCATTAATTATATCTTGTAATTCTTGTGGAACTGAAGAAGAACCATGCATAACCAAGTGTGTATAAGGTAATTTTTCATGAATTTTTTTAATTGTGTCAATGGATAAAATTGCCCCATCTGGTTTGCGTGTAAATTTATATGCTCCATGAGATGTCCCAATAGCAACAGCCAATGCATCAACTTGCGTTTCTTCAACAAAACGAACAGCATCATCTGGATCTGTTAATAATTTTGATTTATCAATTTCTCCATCAAAACCATGACCATCTTCTTTTTCACCCTTACCAGTTTCCAATGAACCAATACAACCTAATTCACCTTCAACAGAAACACCAACAGGGTGAGCAACAGAAGTGACTTGACCTGTTACTTGAGCATTATATTCATGTGAAGCTGGTTGGCCATCTGTTGTTAAAGAACCATCCATCATAACAGATGTAAAACCATTCATCATAGCTGAATAGCAAACTTCTGGACTTGAACCATGGTCTTGGTGAACACAAATTGGCAAATCTGGATACATTTCAACACCAGCCATCATTAAATGCTTTAAAACAGCATCATTTGCATATGCTCTTGCCCCTTTACTTGCTTGAATAATAACAGGAGAATCTGTTTTTTGTGCAGCAGCTAAAATTGCTAAAACTTGCTCCATATTATTCACATTAAAAGCTGGAATACCATATCCATATTCTGCAGCATGATCTAATAATTGTCTCAAAGAAACTAAAGCCATTTTTTTTCCTTTCATTTATAAAAATTAAAACTTCTATATTCTTTAGTGGTTTTATACAAAAAAACAAGGAAAAAATCAATATTTTTTTAACAAAGAAACTTAAAAATAAAACCAACTAAAAATCTGCTTTTTAAGGAAAAAATTAATTTTATTTTATTTTGTTTTCAATCAAATACCACACAAAACTTAAAGCTAAAATACCAATTCCTAAACTTAAAAAACCAACACCAGTTATATGGGGATTATGTGAGAGTTCCGTATACAAATAAACAAGCCTTAGTAAAAGGAAAAAACTCACTACATTAAACAAATAAATACGCCTTTCTTTAATGGAAAGCGATAACAATAAAAGCATAAAGAAAGAAAATAAAACAAATCCTTCCATAACGCTTTTTATTGAATTATCCCCTAAAAAAAGAATACCTATATAAAGGGCAACAGCCCATTTATAACAAGATGATATATATTTGTTTTGAAAATTTTTACTCACGTAAATAACAAGCAACAAAACACCTGACAATAAACTGGTTGTAAAAACAGGAGATTGTTCAAAGAAAAGAAGTAAAAGTTCTAATTTTAAAAATCCTAATAAACCTCCTAAAAAAAGAGGAATCCATAATAAAAACAAAAATTCTTTTTTACTTATATATGCTAATAAAAAAGATAAAACAGACCATAGTAAAAGTCCTTGATGGCTTTCTAAGGGTAAATTAAATAATTGAGCACATAAACCTATACCCCCTCCTATCATTAAAAAAGCAATAAAAAGTGCTATTTCCAATAAAAATTTTTTATGATTTTTCATAGCGTAAAAAATTGTTATTCCAACACCTATAGCTATTATCAAAAACGAGCCTGATTTAATACTTGATGGAATTTCTAACCAATGAGCTCTTAAAAAAGAAACAACACCTATTAAAAAACATAAAATTCCACTCCATAAAAAACTTAAGAGGACAAACGGTAAAAACCGTCTGTCCTCTTGTTTTAATATTTCTTTTTGTTGTTCTTTTGTAATTAACCTATGATTGACCCAAACATTTGTTTTGTGTTTTAAATTCATTTTTTCCTCTTTAAAAGTAAGAAATTTATTCTTCTTTTAAAGAGATAAGTTCTGACACAATATTTTCAATATTTGAAACTGAAAAACCATACTTTTCTAAAACAACCTTTCCAGGAGCAGAACAACCGAATGTATCAACAGATAAAATAGCACCTGTTTCTCCAATAAATCTATCCCATCCGAAAGAAGAAGCTGCTTCAATAATCAAATGGGGAGCATTTCCTAAAATAAACATTTGATATTCAATAGATTGTTTTTCAAACAACTCTCTACAAGGCATTGATACAACAGCAGCGTGAATATCGTTTTTTAATAATTCTTGTTGTGCTTCAACAGCCAAAGCTACTTCTGAACCTGTTGCAATGAGTGTAACATCTCTTTCACCAATAGTGTCACTTATAACATAAGCACCTCTGGCAGACATATTCATTTTAATATCTTTACGAAGAACTGGTAATTCTTGTCTTGAACACACAATTGCTGAAGGCGTTTTTTTATTCTCTAAGGCTAATTCATAACATTCAGCCATTTCAATGCTATCAGCTGGTCTAAATACATTTAAATTTGGAGTTGCTCTTAAAGAAGCGAGTTGCTCAATTGGTTGATGAGTTGGTCCATCTTCACCCACACCTAAAGAATCATGTGTTAAAACATAAATCTCTCTTTCCTCCATCAAACAGGCTAATCGAATTGCAGGCTTCATATAATCAACAAATGAAAGAAAAGTACTCCCTAAAGGTATGAAACCTCCATGAACAGCCAAACCATTCATAATTGCTCCCATAACATGCTCTCTGATGCCATAATTGATATAATTGCCATTATAGTTTTGAGATGTAATAGGAATAGCTGTAGATGTTTTTGTATAGCAAGCACCGGCTAAATCTGCTGACCCACTGATTAAAGAGGGAATATTTTTCATCAACAAATCTAATACTTGTTGTGAAGATTTGCGTGTTGCCATGCCTTTTTTATTTACAATTTGCTCTTTTTTATATTCTTTCAACAAGTTTTTTATTTCTTGTGAAATATAAGATTTTATTTGAATATCAAATTGTTCTTTTAATGGATGATGTTGATACGTTTTTTCCCATAAAAGTCTTTTTTCTTTTCCTTTTTCAAAAGAGTCTTTCCATAATTTTAAAACATCCTCAGGAACGACAAAAGGTTCATATTCCCAGTTTAAAGACTTTCTTAATCCTTCAATTTCATCACTTCCTAAAGGCGACCCATGAGATGCTGATTTACCTGCTTTTGTTGGCGCACCATAACCAATGACAGTTTTACAATCAATAAGAACTGGTTTTTCAGATTGTTGTGCTTGTTGTAAAACAGATTCTATTTCTTCAAAATTATGCCCATCACAAGATAAAACCATCCAATTATTTGCTTCAAATCTCATCTTCATATTTGTGGAGGAAGTAATATCTGTTGACCCATCAATTGTTATTTGATTATCGTCCCATAACACAATGAGATTTTTTAATTTTAAATGTCCTGCCAAAGAAATTGCTTCTTCAGAAATACCTTCCATCAAACAACCATCTCCAGCAAAAACATAGGTTTTATGATTGATTAAACCATCACCATACTTTGCATTTAAAATACGCTCAGCTAAAGCCATACCAACAGCCCCAGCAATTCCTTGACCCAATGGACCTGTGGAAAAATCAACACCACTCATCACTCCTTTTTCGGGATGTCCAGCTGTTTTACTGCCTAATTGTCTAAATTGTTTTAATTCTTCTAATGAAGCATCTTTAAACCCTGCCAAATGTAACAAACTATACAAAAGAGCTGAACCATGTCCATTTGAAAGGATAAATCTATCTCTATTTATCCAATTTGGAGTTGATGGATCAATATTTAAAAACTGTGTCCAAAGAATTGTAGCAATATCAGCCATTCCAAGAGGCATTCCTGGATGTCCAGATTTTGCTTTTTCAATCATATCAACAGATAAAAAACGAACGGCATCTGCCATTTGAGATAAATGTTCTTTCATTTTAATTCCTTTCGTCAAAAAGAGAGTTAATAAAGTAGGTGGTTTGATTAAAACCTTCTTCTTTTTCTCCTTTAATAATTAAATTCTGATTCCCTTTATAAAATAATAAAACAGGTGTGTCAAAAGCTTTTATATCTGGTATATTATGGTCCCCATAAATAATAAACAAACTATCATCTGGAGAAGATAAATAAAGTTCTTTTAATCCATCATCTAAAAATGAAACTGCTTTTAAATAAGAATTAATATCTTCTCTTGATTGTATTTTTTTTGAATTTTTTTCTTCTGGTATCTCGTAGGGTGGGTGCATACCTGATGTAATAATAAACAAAAATGATTTTTCTTTAAGTTTTAAAGAAGATACAAATTTTAACAATGAATAATCACCAATACCCCATTCTCCTTTAGGTGTATTGTTTGGAAAATTCTCCTCAAAATAAATCTCATCAAAACCCATACTAGAATAGTGTTTATTACGATTAAAAAAATCCCCTTTATACCCATGTAGAAAAATTGTTTGATATCCTTTTTCTTTTAAAACAAATGGCAATGGTTTTATTTTTTCATATATTTCAACTGGATAAGCATAATAAACTAAAGTATGTGATTTTTCACAATCTAATGAAAAACCACTCATCATCATAAAATCAGTATTTCCACTTCCAATACAATGTTCGTGATTTTTATCCACATAATATTTTGAATTATTTATCATCATTTGCTTAAAAAAAGGCATATTTTCAATTGCTACAGTTGTCAAACTTTCAACCTGAATAAGATAAATATGATTTGGTAAATGTGAAAGAGCAATATTATCTATACCCATTTTATCTCTCAAACTTTTATTTCCATTAAATATCAATTTGTGAATTTGATTATCTTTTGGTAAAAAAAGTTCCATGGGCCATTTTATTTTGTATAACAAACCTTGTTGATATGATAAAAATAAATTAGGGTATAAAAGTTTAATCGTATTTTCAGTTCCCCAAATCATAAAATTAACATACAAACAACCAGAAATTAAAAATACAAACCCAAGTAAACATGCTTTTTTTAAATTATAAAAAGACTTTTTCCAAATCATTTTTATTTGAATAAGCAATAAGATAAAAAAGAACCAAAACCCACTATCAAATAGAGAGGTGGTATTTTTAAAACCTGCTATTAATCCCTCTTTATATAAATTTAGAACCATATCTAATTTGAGTGGAAACGTGTGAAATTTATAATATTCTTTTAAAACACAAAAAATTAAAAAATTAATTATCAAAAAAAAAGTTGTGATTTTTTTCCCTAAAAAAAGAGAAAAAACCCATGCAAAATAACACCCTATAAGAATAATAAAATAAACAAAAGAGGAAAAAGACATCCCATTTTGAGCAAACAAAACCACATCATACAAAAAAGTGGTCATCATTAAAAAAAAGGCTACAACCCATTTAGATTGAATGATATTTTTAAAATCTTCAAAGGAATTATTTTTCATCAATTATCCATTTGTAGGAATAAAAACAAATTACGCCCATATTCTTGTTCACGCACACACGTAAAAGAAGGGGGGATTTCTTCTTTTATTTTCTTATCAATTTCAACAATAATTAATGTATGAGAATCAATCCATCCTTGTTTATAAAAAGCGTCTAATGACTTTTGCCACAATCCTTTTCCATAGGGTGCATCAAAGAAAATAATATCCATCTTTTTTTTTGCAACAGGTGGGAAACAAGCATCTGTTTCAATAATTTGAACCGGCATTCCTTTTGAATTTTCACGAATAAATTTTAACGCTAACCTATTGTTTTCAAAAAGAAAAATATTTTTTGTTCCACGTGAAACAGCCTCAATTCCAATTGCACCTGATCCAGCAAAAACATCACAAAAGCAAATTTCTTGCCAAGATTTGTTATGTTTCAAAAGATAATTGTTTAATATATTAAAAAGCCCTTCTTTAGCTCTATCTGACGTTGGTCTTGTAATTGTTTCATCAGCTGATAATAATTTTTTTCCCCGATATAATCCTGAAATAACCCTCATAATAATTCTTTCATCATTTTTTTGGAAACTTCTCGAACTTCTCCTTTTTCTAAATTACCTAATTGAAAAGGACCATAAGAAACTCGAATCAATCTTGTTACATCTAATCCAAAAAACGCCATTAATTTTCTAATTTCTCTATTTTTTCCTTCTGTTAAGGTAATTGAAATCCAACTATTTGTTCCCTTAACCTGTTCAACAACTGTTTCACAAGGAGCATATCTAATACCTTGAATTGTAATACCTTTAGAAAGTCGTTTTTGCATTTCAGGCGTTAAAACACCGTGGATGCGCACACGATACCTACGTTTCCACCCTTTTGATGGATGTTCTAATTCTCTTGCTAAACTCCCATCAGTTGTTAACAATAATAACCCTTCTGAATTTAAATCTAATCGTCCAACAGAAATCACTCTAGGTAAATATTTTGGCAATGAATCAAAGACTGTTGGTCTTCCTTGTGGGTCTTTATGAGTTGTTACCAAACCAGTTGGTTTATGATAACACCACAAACGTCTTTCTTGCTTTTGTGCAATCGGTTTATCATCAACAAGAATAACATCTTCTGATGATACTGTAAAAGCAGGTGTTTCCAATACAACACCATTAACTTTTACACGCCCATCTAAAATCCATTGTTCAGCAGTTCTTCTAGAACATAATCCAGCAGAAGCCATTATTTTTGCAATTCTCTCTTTCTTTTCTGTCATATTTGGTATATTATATCAAAAAACAAAAAGATGAAAGTAAAAAATGAAACCAAACGAGACGATTTTAAAAACAGCATACGTGCAAGCACAAAAAGCTTTTAAAGAGGATGAAGTTCCAGTCGGCGCAGTTATATATAATTCAAACACAGGTGAAATTATATCAACAGCATATAATGAAACAGAAAAAACAAAAAATCCTCTTGCTCATGCAGAAATTTTAGCTATCCAAAAAGCTTGTGAAACACTCAATACAAAAAGATTAAATGGATACTCTCTTTTTGTAACACTAGAACCTTGTGTTATGTGTGCTGGGGCAATTTCACTTGCTCGACTAGATGCTGTTTATTTTGGAGCATTTGACCCAAAAACTGGAGCAGTTTTACAAGGTGCTGAAGTTTTTAAACATACACAAACACATCACAAACCTATTGTTCTTGGTGGATTAAATGCTGATGAAAACGGAAAAATTTTAACTGATTTTTTTAAAGCAAAACGGAAATAAAAATGGAAATAGAAAACAAACCAATTTTATCTGTCACTGAAATATCTCTTTCATTAAAAAGTTGTGTTGAACAAGTTTTTAGTGATATTAAAGTAAAAGGTGAGGTTGTCGGTGTTAAAAAAGCACCTTCAGGTCATATTTATTTTTCATTAAAAGACTCTGATTCTGTTTTATCTGCCGTTTGTTGGCGTGGTAGAGATAAAACAACTCTTGCATCACTTGAGGATGGATTAGAAATTATCTGTACTGGAAAATTATCCACATATCCAGGTCGGTCAAACTATCAAATGATTGTTGATAAAGCAGAACCTGCTGGTATCGGTGCATTATTAAAATTATTGGCAGAACGAAAAGAAAAACTAGAAAAAGAAGGTCTTTTTGATATTTCTAAAAAGAAAAAAATCCCTTATTTGCCAGGAACAATTGGTGTTGTAACCAGTCCAAGTGGTGCTGTTATTAGAGATATTATGCATAGGTTAAATGATCGATTTCCTCGAGAGGTTTATTTGTGGCCTGTTCTTGTTCAAGGTGAAGGTGCTGCTGAACAAATTGCAGCTGCAATTGATGGTTTTAACAAAATTCCAGCAGAAGGATTAACCCTTAAAAATAAACATATAAAAAAACCAGATGTTTTAATTGTTGCCCGTGGGGGTGGTAGTTTTGAAGATTTATGGTGTTTTAATGAAGAAATAGTTGTCAGAGCAACAGCTCATTCAAAAATACCAATTATTTCAGCTGTCGGTCATGAAACAGATACAACATTGATTGATTTTGCCTCAGATTTAAGAGCTCCAACACCAACCGGTGCGGCTGAAAAAGTTGTTCCTGTTCGAAGTGAATTAACCTCTATTTTGGCTCAACTCTCATCTCGTAATATTGATGCTTTATATCGTTTTTTAAATGAAAATAAATTAAGATTAGATTCTTTATCTAGATCAATGCCAAAATTAAATGAATTGATTAACCTATTTTTCGAAAAATTAGATGATAAAACTGAACGCTTTAAAAACGCTTTAAAAACATTTTTCACAACAACAGAAAATAAACTGTTTTTTGTGTCAAAACTATTAGCATCTTATTCTTATAATGAAATTTTAAAACGAGGGTTCTCACTTGTTACAGATACAGAGGGAAAAGTTATTACCTCTGGAGCTATTGCAGAAACAAAAGATAAGTTTTTTATTAAATTTTCAGACAAAAATGTGCTTGTTTCTCCAACAAATAAGTCTTTAAAACCTCAAAAACAAAAAAATACACCCATAGAGTCTTCTCAAATTAATTTATTTAAGGATATTTAAATGAAAAAATATACAGCTTTTTTAATTGGATGTTTTTATAGTTTTTCAGCTTTTTCTTTTGAAATTACATCAACAATTCAAGAAGGCGCTCTTATTTACGGACAATTAGATAAAGGTGAAAAATTATATATGGGATCAACTGAAATTATACCCACAAAAAAAGGACAATTTTTCTTTGGACTTCCACAAGATGCAAATACATTATCCTTAACACTTATTCAGAAAAATGGGGTTAAAGAATTAAAAAAATTCAATGTTGAAAAAAGAAAATGGCAAGAGGAAGTTGTTTTAGGATTACAACCTGAAAAAGTAACACCATCAACAAAAAACTCAAAACGTATACAACAAGAAAATTTATTAATAAAACAAGCAAGAGGTGAATTTAACACCTCATATTTTCCTACCTGTTTTATCAGACCTGTTAAAAATTTTAAAAGAATATCAAGTCCTTTTGGTGCCAGAAGAATCCTAAATAATATCAAAAAAGCAGGCCATAGTGGTGTTGATTATGCAGCTCCCATTGGAACACCATTATATGCGCCAGCAGATGGTGTTGTAGCGCTTGTCCATAATGATATGTTTTTGTCAGGAAAAACTCTTTTAATCAACCACGGGTATGGATTATTTTCAAGTTATTCACACTTGAACAAAATTACCGTAAAAACAGGTGATACAGTTAAAAAAGGCAACCTTATTGCTGAAATTGGAAACACAGGAAGAACAACGGGTCCACACTTGCATTACGTTATAACATGGAATGGTGTTCGTTTAGATCCTGAACAACAAATTAAAGATTTTAATTGTGAAAAATAAAAAGTTATTTAAATACTTGCTTTTTAAATAAAAAAAACATATAATTCATCTATAACATGTGAGTTTAAGAAGCTACGGCTGAACAACCGTGGTTTTATTTTTTAATAAAAAATTTAAGGAAAGGGTGTATTATGGAAGAAAAAATACCAATGACATCAAATGGTTATGAAAACTTAGCAACCGAGTTAAAACGTTTAAAATTTGAAGAACGTCCTCGTATTGTTGCAGCAATTGAAGAAGCTCGTGGCCACGGGGATTTATCTGAAAATGCAGAATATCATTCAGCTAGAGAACAACAAAGTTTCAATGAAGGACGTATTATGGAACTTGAAAGCGCTCTTGCAAGAGCTCAAGTTATTGACATTAAATCTCTTTCAGGTGATAAAGTTCTTTTTGGTGCAACAGTTACATTAGAAGATTCCGAAACAGGCTCTCAACATTCTTATCAAATTGTTGGCCAATATGAAGCCAATCTTGAAAAAGGACATATTTCATTATTGTCACCAATTGCAAGAGCTTTAATTGGTAAAAATAAAGGCGATTTTGTTGATGTTGTTACACCAAAAGGTGAAAAATCTTACGAAATTTTAAACGTTCAATTTATTTAAAAATTTTTAAATCAAAAAAATCCCTCTTGAAATGGTATCAATAAAGATACTATCTTATAGAGGGATTTTTTTATGAGGTGAATTATGCATACATCTGTTTTAATTATTGGATCCGGACCTGCAGGATATACAGCAGGAATATACACAACAAGAGCAGGGATAAATACCACCCTTATAACAGGAAATACTGTTGGTGGACAATTAATCCGAACAAACGAGGTTGAAAATTTTCCAGGATTCGAATCTATTACAGGTTCAGAATTAATGGAAAAAATGAATACTCAAGCTCAAAAAGTTGGGGTAAATATTATTTATGATGAGATTGTTTCTTTAGACCTTTCAAAAAGGCCATTTAAATTCAAATCTAAAGGAGATTTAAATGGTACGGCAGATACAATCATTATTGCTACAGGAGCCTCTCCAAAGTGGTTAAAATCATCTGGTGAAGAAAAATTTAAAGGGAAGGGGATATCTATCTGCGCAACTTGTGATGGATTCTTTTATAAAAATAAAACAGTTGCTGTTATTGGTGGAGGAAACAGTGCTCTTTATGAATCCCAATTTTTAACAAATGTGGCTTCAAAAGTGTATTTAATAAACAAAAATAACACTTTTAAAGGTGAAAAACAGATACAAGAAAAAGTTATTAACAACCCTAAAATTGAAATACTATACAATTCTCAAGTTGTTGAATTTACTGGAGAAAATAAATTATCTGGTATTATTTTAAAAAATAAAAAGGATAAGAAGGCATCTCAATTAGATGTGCATGGCGTATTTGAAGCTATTGGAACCGAACCGAACATTTCTTTTTTGAATAATCAAATAGAAATAACAAAAAAAGGATATATAAAAACGGATAAAAGAACTATGGAAACATCTATAAAAGGTGTTTATGCCTGTGGTGATGTTCAAGAAGAAAAGTACCGGCAAGCAATTATTTCTGCAGGAAGTGGAGCAATTGCAGCTTTAAGTGTTGAAAAATTTTTATTAAACAAAGATGAAAAAGAGGATTAAGTCCTCTTTTTTTATTGTAAGTAGAAAATCATTGTCTAGGATGATGATTCCCTTTTTTTATAAAAAAAACACAAACTATCGTGGCTTTTTTTAATTAAAATAATGACTTAAAGCTAAAAAAATTTTTTACCTCGTTTCTTTGCAAAACAAAAAATTATAAAGGTAAATGTATTAAAAAAAATAAATCCTCGATTTGAAAATTAAAATTCATTTTTTTTTGCAAATAAAAAACAAAAGAAGAGAGGAGCAGTGTTTCTTGTTTCTATAATTTTAACGTAACAATTTTTTTTCAAAAATACAAGCTTTTTTTCAAAACTGATGTTTAAAAATATTCACAGAAAACTATCCTAATTTTATAAAAAAAATATATTTTTTGTTAGTATATATTGTGGATATTGTGCATAACTTTTTTTTATATTTATTGACAGTTTTTTGGTATATGTCCGACTCGGTCTTTTTCAAGTTCGAATCTTTGTTTTGCGATTCCTTTTATTTTAACTTATTTGTAGTTTTGCTCTGTGAATAAAAAAGGAGTGTTTCTGTATAATTTGAAAAATATTTTTTTTATATCCACTTATCCACAGGAAATTTTTTTATCCACAGGGACTGGTGTGTTTCTCTATACTACGTCGTTTTGTGTATTTTTGATTAATTTTACAAAAAAACACCCATTTTAAAAACGTTATAATATATTGATTATATGTATGTTTTTTATTTTTATCCGAGTCTCTTTTTTATACTTGATATAAAAATTCTTTTAGATTATAATAGTAAATATTTATAATTTATAGAGTTTTTATATGAGAGAAATAGTTTTTGATACTGAAACAACAGGTTTAGATCCTTTTCAAGGGGATCGTATAGTTGAAATAGGGTGTGTTGAGTTGGTTAATCATGTTCCAACAGGAAATGTCTATCATCAATACATCAATCCTGAGCGCTCTATGAGCGAGGAAGTTGTCGCTGTACACGGTTTAACAGAAGAATTTTTGTCTGACAAGCCTACATTTCGTGAAATTGCAGATGATTTTTTGGCATTTATTGGCTCAGATTCAACATTAATTGCTCATAATGCACCCTTTGATATGAAATTTTTGAATGCTGAACTTTCGTGGATAGGAAAAGAGACTTTATCATTTGAAAGGGTGATTGATACTGTTGTTTTAGCGAAAAAGAGATTTCCTGGGTCACGTGTTAATTTAAATGAACTTTGTAAGAAATTTCATATTGATAATTCAGCTCGTACGTTTCACGGTGCTTTATTAGATAGTGAATTGCTTGCTGAAGTTTATTTAGAATTAATAGGGGGTCGTCAACCAGGTTTGGTTTTGGAAAAGAAAAATGATATAAAACAAGTTCAACAGGTATTAGTTGATGTGAAAACTTTAGCTAAGGATTATAGGGAGCCTCGATCTTTTACTGCTAGCTCAGAAGAATTAGAGCAACATACTGATTTTGTTAAAAAAATAAAAAATAATATTTGGGGGATAGAATGAGATTATTAGTTTTTTTAATAGGTGGATGTGGTCTTTTTTTTATGTTGATAAATATGTTTAGCACTTCATCTGTTACTGTAAATCAGTCAAAAAATGTGTCTGAAACGGTTAAAATTGCCCAAAAAACAATATTAAATGATGTTGCATTGATTACACAGCTCCAATTATTAGTACATGATATTCGGGTTTTGTCTATGGGTAATTATGGAAATTTAAAAAAAGAAAATTTCAAATATGATTTTGGTACGTTTGATTGGAATATTGGTGGAATTAACGATAACCAATTTTTTATTGAGTTAAAAAATGTTGATAAAACAAGTTGTGATAAGTTAGTAAATGCAATTTCTGAGGCTGTAACAGTCAAAATTAATAGTTTTGTGAAAAAAGACTGTGATGATTTAAATAGTATACAGTTTATTTTTGAATAATAAAGTATAAAAAAATATCTAGTGATAGGTATTTTTTTGTTTCACGTGAAACAAAAAAAGAGAAAATAAGATTGTTCCACAGAAAACATTTATCATATTTCTTAATAAAAAAGAGAGTGTTTCACGTGGAACATTCTTTTTTTATGAAGTAAAATTATTTATTTTTTTTGTGAAAAATCACTGTTTCACGTGAAACAATTAAACCTAATCTTCATTTTTATTAAAAAATACTTGCATTCCTTTTTTAAAAAAGTTAATGTTTAGTTAAGATAAATAATAAGGGGATGTTTCACGTGAAACAATTAGAAAAACAGATTTTTCCAGCCAATGATTTATTAAATCAATATGTCAATCTTATTAAAAAATGGCAAAAAGCTGTGAATTTAGTTTCAAATAAAGAGTTAAATTCTTTATGGGAGCGTCATATTTTAGATTCTGCACAACTTTATTTTGAAATAGATAAAAAAGCTAAAACACTTGTTGATATGGGCTCTGGTGGTGGTTTCCCTGCTGTTGTTGTTGCTATTTTAAATAAAGTTTTAAAAGGAAGTTTAACAAGAATTATTTTAATTGAAAGTGATAACAAAAAAACAGTTTTTTTAAAAGAAATTTCAAGAGTTTTAGATTTAAATTTAGAAATTTTAAATTCAAGAATAGAGGAGGTAGCCAATATTAAAGCTGATGTTATTACATCTAGAGCTTTAGGGTCAGTTTCTCTTTTGCTTGATTTAGGTTCTGTTTTTTATAAAAAAGGTACATCTTTTCTTCTTTTAAAAGGGGAATCGGTTGATTTTGAATTAAAAAATGTATCTTTGTTGTGTAAAAAAGAAAAAATAACAAGTAAAACAAATAAAAATGGTTGTATTTTAAAAATAACGGAGGTTGAGTATTTATGAAAAAAGCTCGAATTTTTTCTGTTTCTAATCAAAAAGGTGGGGTTGGTAAAACAACAACAACAATTAATTTAGCAACAGCTTTGGCTGCTGTCGAAAAAAAAGTTTTAGTTGTAGATTTGGACCCTCAAGGAAATGCTACAGTAAGTGTTGGAGCTAAAAGAAGATTGGGAAGCAAAAACTCCTATACTGTCTTTGTTGGGGGAGAAAACTTAAAAGATTGTGTTTGTGCAACAGATATTCCTTATTTGTATGTTTTGCCTGCAAGTAAAGAGTTGTTAGGGGTAGATATCGAATTAGCTGATTCTGAAAAACCTCAGTTTTATTTGAAAAAAGCGTTAGAACAAGCTGATGATTTTGATTATATTTTTATTGATTGTCCACCAGCAGTTGGTTTGTTAACTATGAATGCTTTAGCAGCCTCTGATTGTGTTATTATTCCTGTGCAGTGTGAATATTTAGCACTTGAAGGTGTTGCTGATTTAATGAAAACAATTAATAAAATTAAAAAGAATTTTAATCCTTCATTAACAGTTCATGGTATTGTTTTGACCATGTTTGATGGTCGTTCAAATCTTTCAAAATCCATTGTTAATGATGTTAAAGAGTTTTTCGGTGATCAGGTTTATGATACCCTTATTCCACGCAATGTACGTATTCCTGAGGCGCCATCCCATGGTATCCCTGTTATGTTATATGATTATAAGAGTGCAGGGGCTCAAAGTTATATAAAATTAGCTGCAGAAGTATTAAAAAGAGAAAGGGAGTTTTTAATCCATGGATAAAAATGTTCGTTTAGGGCGTGGTTTGAGCGCTTTAATGGGTGAGGATGATGATGAAATTATTGAAGTGTCGGAGAAAAAGATAAATTCAGCCGAAACAAATGGTGTAACTCTTATTAATATTAATAAGATTGTACCTAGTCCATATCAACCTCGTCGTGTTTTTTCAACAGAAGCATTAGCAGATTTAGTCCTTTCGATTAAAGAAAAGGGTGTTTTACAACCTCTTTTAGTTCGAAATAACCCTAAAGAAGAGGGAGGATATGAATTAATCGCTGGTGAACGTCGTTTTAGAGCTTCTAAAATGGCTGGTTTAAAAGAAATTCCTGCTATTGTTAAAGATTTTTCAGATAAAGATGCATTAGAAGTTGCGTTGATTGAAAATTTACAACGTGAAGATCTGAATCCATTAGAGGAGGCGGAGGCTTATAAACGTCTTTTAGAAGAGTTTAAATATACTCAAGAAGAGCTTTCTAAAGTTATTGGTAAAAGTCGTAGTCATTTGGCAAATATGATGCGCTTGATTGATTTGCCAGATGAAATTAAGAGTATGGTTGAAAAAAAAGAATTAACAGTTGGGCATGCAAGAGCTCTTTTAACTGCTAAAAATCCAATTGA